>CAVHNA010000040.1:0-15399 GCA_963637205.1 Bacteroidaceae bacterium | reverse complement strand
CCCGTAGGAGAGTGGAGTTTTTCGGCTACAGACCTGCCAGAGAGCACTCTTTTGAATACACTCGTACAGAGAGACAATGTTTTGTACCTCAGCACCACGGACGGGAAGATTCTTTCTTCGTCAGACGCTGAGACCTGGGAGGTGTTCGGACAGATGGAAGCCGGAATGCAGCTGATGGCCGTTACGCCTGACAGATACTATGCTGTAGGCAATGGGAAGATGGTGAGTTCTGAAGACGCTACAGACTGGAGTGCGCAGGAGCAATTGGACTCCAGTTCAGACTCCCTGCCTTCAACTGTTATAGGTTCGCTGATGTTTGAACAGGCGAACGGTAATACACGCTTAGTGACTTTGGGACACCGTCAGGAGTCCGCATCAACGAAAGTGGCGATATGGAATAAAATGTGGAACAGCATATTGGCTGAGGAGAATGCGGAATGGATGTTCGTCAACTGGACACGCGAGAACCGTAACCTCTTGCCCATGATGGAGAATACCAATCTTCTCGCTTATGACGGCAAGTGCCTTGCGTTCGGGGGAGATATGAAGACGGTATATCTCAGTAGCGACTACGGGATAACATGGCGGCGTGATTCAGGTATACGTTTGCCTAAGGGTTTGGCCGGTGTGGAGACTCCTGTCACCTCCGCAGTGGACGCTGACAATGTGATATGGATAATTGGCGACAATCAGATATGGCGCGGAAAGCTCAACAAACTTGGCTTCGCCACAAACTGACCCTTTTCCTGTTACCGCTTGTGCTGTCCGCCTGGGCGCAGGAGACCGAGTACAAGATGGAGTTGGGAGGCGGTATAGGTCCCTGTTTCTATCTGGGAGACGCTAACAGTACACCTTTTGCTCATTTGAGTCTGATGGGCGGTGCCGTGGTGAGAAGGGTGTTCAACCCGCGGATGTGCGTAAAGGCGAACTTGTCGCTCGGACATCTGGCAGGTGATACGGAGGGTTTGTTCATCCCGACAGACCCGAACAGCGAATCCGTGTCAGGAGGAGTGCCCGCCAGAGTGAGCTTCTCCCGTAACGTCATGGATGTGGGAGCTCAGTTTGAGATGAACTTCTGGGGGTACGGCACAGGAGAGGGATACAAAGGACACAGCCGCATCACCCCATACGCTTTGGCTGGGGTAGGCATGGCGATAGGTATGGGTGGCGACGCGTCCGCATGTGCTGCTCTTTGTCTCCCTGTGGGAGTAGGAGTGAAATACAAGGCCAGACCGAGGCTGAACGTCGGGATGGAGTGGACGGTACGGTTCACCACCAGTGATGAGCTGGACGCTACAAGAGAGGGAACACAGTTGGCGCACCCGTACGGAATAAAGAGCGTGGGACTAAAGAACAAAGACTGCTACAGCTTTCTGATGTTCTTTGTCACGTATGACATGTGTCCCAAGTTGCGCAGGTGTAACAACTGATAAAACAATATCTAGGAATGGATGATATTTTGAATATAGACAGAAACAACATACCGAAGTCCATAGCGATAATAATGGACGGCAATGGGCGATGGGCGAAAAAGAAAGGCATGCCGCGTTCCGCCGGACATTTGGAGGGCGTGGAGACTGTGACGCGCATTACATCGGAGTGTGTAAGGCTTGGCGTGAAATACCTGACCATGTATGCTTTTTCCACTGAGAATTGGAGCAGACCTGCGGACGAGGTGGCGGCTCTGATGAATCTTGTCGTTACCAAGCTTGAAGACGAGATATTCATGAAGAATAATGTCAGATTCAGACTTATAGGTGATATGGAACGCCTTCCGGACAACGTCAAGCAAAGGCTTACGGAATGTATGGAACACACGGCCAACAACGACGGGATGGTGGTGGTGGCCGCAATTAACTATAGCTCACGTTGGGAAATAACAAAGACAATGCGTCAGGTGGCCCATGACGCTGCCGACGGCACGCTGAACCCAGAGGACGTGACAGAGGACTATATATGCAAACATTTGGAGACCAACTTTATGACAGACCCTGACCTTTTGATACGCACTGGTGGGGAACTGCGCATCAGCAATTATCTGCTCTGGCAATGTGCATATAGCGAATTTTATTTCTGCGATACATATTGGCCGGACTTTAAGGAGGAAGACCTCCATAAAGCCATTGCCGCTTATCAGCATAGGCAGAGGAGATTCGGTAAGACTGGAGAACAGGTGGAACAAGGGTACTGACAGAGACAAGGCGAAGTATATACAAGCAAAGCATAACAGTGAAAAGGATATACCTTATTATATATATGTTGCTGTGCGTTGTGTTGCACACGATGGCGCAAACGGTGGAAAGGGAGGTTAAGCCAATCATAGACTACAGTCGCACACCGCGTACATTGCGTATTGCCAACATCACCGTGGATGGCGTGCAGAATTATGACGAGTATCTGTTGATTGGCTTGAGCGGACTTACCGTTGGTCAGCTTATAGAAATACCGGGTGACGAAATATCCCAGGCGGTGAAACGCTATTGGAGGAACGGACTTTTCAGTAATGTCGCCATTAGCGTGGACAGTATAGTCACGGACTCTGTGTATCTGCATATACAGTTGACGCAGCGTCCTCGGGTGTCGCAGATTAATTACGACGGAGTGCGTAAGAAGAGTGAACGTGACGACTTGCAGGAAAAGATGGGACTTCTTAAAGACAATCAAGTGACTCCGAATATGATAGACCGTGCGAAGATTCTAGCTAAACGGTATTATGACGAAAAGGGTTACAAGAACGCTGAAGTGAACATTGTGCAACGCGAAGATGTAGCTGCACCCGACAAGGTAATTCTTGACGTGAAAGTGGACAAGAAGGACAAGGTGAAGATAAACCACATCTATGTAGAGGGTAACGAACACCTGTCAACCAAGAAGATAAAAGGATCGCTGTTCAAGAACGGTGTCTTGAAGAAGATTCACGAGAAACATTCGCTGGCAAGTTGGTTCAGAAGCAAGAAATTCGTAGACAGCAAATACAAAGAAGCTAAGGACAACTTGATGCAGAAGTACGGTGAACTGGGTTATATGGACGCTGTGATAGTGTCGGACAGCGTAGTGCCGTATGGGGAAAATGACGTGGACGTTCATATCAAGGTGGAAGAAGGTATCAAATACTATATCCGAAACATAGAATGGGTTGGCAATACCATATATCCTACGGATGTACTTGGAGAAATATTGCATATGAAGAAAGGGGACGTGTATAACCAGAAACTGATGGGTGAACGTCTTACTACCGACCAGGATGCCGTAGGCAATCTCTATTATAACAACGGATATGTGTTCTACCAGTTGGATCCCATTGTGGTGAATGTGGTGGAGGATTCTGTGGACTTGGAGATGCGCATTACAGAAGGCCCTCAGGCGCATATCAGCCATGTCAGGATTTCCGGAAACGACAGGGTGTACGAGAATGTGGTGAGACGTGAGCTACGTAACAAGCCCGGAGACCTCTTCTCCAAGGATGCCCTTGAACGTTCATACCGTGAGATTGCGTCCCTTGGACATTTTGATGCGGAACATATAGACTACAAGGTGGAGCCTGATATGGTGAACGGTACTGTCGACCTCAATTGGGGGCTTACCACGAAGAGCAATGACCAGGTGGAGTTCTCTTTGGGATATGGACAGACCGGCGTGATAGGTAGGATAGGTCTGAAATTCAGTAACTTTTGTATGGCGAATCTTTTTAAGAAAGGTGCCATTAGGCGTGGCGTGCTGCCGCAGGGAAACGGTGAGACGTTCAGCATCAGCGGACAGACCAACGGTAGGTACTATCAGTCATATAACGTCTCATACGTAAATCCTTGGTTCGGAGGGAAGAGACCAAATACCTTGAGTATAAGCGCATTCTTCAGCAAACAGACAGACGTCAGCGACAACTATTACAACTCCGCTTACTACAACAGCTACTATACTAATTATCTGTACGGCTACGGTTCGGGATACAACAATTATTATTATGAGAATTTCTATGACCCGGACAAGTACATGATGATATATGGCTTGAGCCTTGGATGGGGCAAGCGTCTGCGTTGGCCGGACGACTGGTTCACTCTCAGTGCTGATCTTAGTTATACGAGGTATATGCTCAAGGGTTGGCAGTATTTCCTTATAAACAACGGAAACTGCAACAACATCAGCCTTGGCATCTCATTGGCACGCAACAGCACCGACAACCAGATATATCCGCGAAAGGGCTCCGAGTTCCTGCTCAATGTGTCGTTGACACCGCCATACAGCCTGTTTGACGGAAAAGACTACGCAAATCTGGCCAAGGACTACAACAGTTCTACGTACCAGAAGGAGCTACAGGAAATGCACAGGTGGATAGAGTACCACAAGTGGAAGTTCAAGAGCCGCACCTACACCGCCTTGTCTTCTGGCAACAAGTGTTTTGTGTTGATGACACGTGTGGAGCTTGGTATATTGGGTAGTTACAACAGCCACAAGCGTTCTCCGTTCGAGACTTACTATGTGGGTGGTGACGGTACCAGCGGATACAGTTCTTCATACGCCACCGAGACTATCGGTATGCGTGGTTACGACAACGGATCGCTTACTCCAGGTTATTGCAGCGGTTATGCCTACGACCGTTTCACTGTGGAGCTGCGTTATCCTTTCATGCTCGGAGCCAGCACCAACATCTACGGTCTCGTGTTTGCGGAAGGAGGTAACGCTTGGCAAACTGTAAAGGAATTCAATCCCTTCGACATGAAACGGTCGGTAGGCGCCGGTGTCCGTATCTTCTTGCCTATGGTGGGTCTGCTCGGTATTGACTGGGGATATGGCTTTGACTCGGTTTACGGCAGCAAGACGTACGCAGGAAGCCACTTCCACTTCATATTGGGACAGGAATTCTAATAAAGACATTAAGTGAAGATATAAACAAAAACATCAGAAGATATGAGAAAGATATTTTTCTTTTTGTTTGCCATATTCAGTATCAACGGTATGGCGCAGAAGTTCGCTTTGGTGGATATGGAGTACATACTGAAGAATGTGCCGGCATATGAGCGTGCCAACGAGCAACTCAACCAGATAAGCAAAAAATGGCAGGCCGAGGTGGATGCACTCACCACAGAGGCGCAGACGCTTTACAAGAACTATCAGTCGGAGGCTGTTTTCCTTAGCGAAGAGCAGAAGACCAAGAGGGAAGAAGCTATAGTGGCAAAGGAAAAGGAAGCCGCAGAACTAAAGAGAAAGTATTTCAGTCCTGAGGGAGAACTGTACAAAAAACGCGAGAGCTTGATGGCTCCCATTCAGGAGGAGATATACAATGCCGTGAAGGATATTTCAGACCAGAAGGGCTACAGCCTTATACTTGACAGGGCAAGTGACGACGGCATCATTTTCGCAAGTCCGAAAATAGATATCTCTAACGAAGTTCTCACCAAGTTGGGATACAACTGATAACGATAAACAAACAATAACAAATACAAAAGAAAGATTATGAAAAAAATCATCATTGCCATACTCATGATGGCTCCACTGTGTATCAATGCTCAGGTTAAGTTCGCTCATTTCAACAGTTCCGACATAATACCCAATATGAAGGAGTACACCACTGCGATGGATGAGGTGCAAGCTATGGCTAAGCAGTATGAGGATGACATGAAACTCATGCAGGATGAACTTCAGAAGAAGACCGACGAGTATCAGAAGGAACAGGCCAACCTCCTCGACAATGTGCGTCAGCGTAGGGAACAGGAACTCAACGACCTCTACCAGCGTCTGCAGCAGTCGTATCAAGACAACCAGACTGCACTGCAGAAAGCACAGCAGGAGAAGATGGCTGCCATTCAGGAGAAAGTGCTTGCTGCAGTAAAGAAGATAGGCGAGGCTGGCGGCTACGTGTACGTTGTAGACACTAGCGCAGGTGTCATTCCTTTCATCAGCACACAGCTCAGCACCGATGTGTCTGACCAGATAAAAAAAGAAGTGGGAATCCAGTAACGGTCTACCTGTAACAGACAGATTGCTGGAAAGGTATTTCGGATATCCAACTTCAACCAAACCAATAAATCATAAAATATGAAACGCTTATATACTTTACTGTTTGTGTTCATTCCCATGATGGCAATGTCACAGATACAGTTCGGGTATCTCAGTTACGACTCTATACTGCATGAGATGCCGGCTTATGCGCAAGCAATGACAGAGCTTCAGACTCTGAAAAGTAAGTATGAAGCGGAAGCTCTGCGTGGCGAGGACGAGTTCCAGAAAAAGTTTGTAGACTTCCTTCAGGGACAGAAGGATTTCCCTTCCACCATCATGCAGAAGAGACAGGCCGAGTTGCAGACTCTTATGGACAACGGCGTGGCTTTTCGCATACAGGTTCAGAACTTGATGGCACAAGCTGAAAAAGATTTGGTAAACAATGTCCGCAAGGAACTGAATAGGGCAATACTGGAAGTTGGAGTGGAGTATGGATACGGATACATCCTCAATGTGGACGACAATTCATGTCCGTACATCAACCCTATTGTAGGTGTGGATGTCTCTCTTCCAGTAAGGCAGAAGTTGGGACTCGCCGAAATACCTGCGGTACCTGACGGCTCGAATGCTGTGCAACAGCAACCTACCGCAGAGATTCCAGCGGAAGCGCCTGCGACGAATACAGAACAGACGGGGGACTCTAATGTTGAAGCACGCTGACTTCCCCCAGGAGGCCGGACCAATCGGAGTCTTTGATTCCGGATATGGAGGGCTTACCATACTGCGGCAAATCCGAAAGACTATGCCGCAGTATGATTATCTCTATCTTGGCGACAACGCCAGAGCTCCGTACGGCACACGCTCGTTTGATGTGGTGTATGAGTTTACGCTTCAGGCTGTCCGTTATCTGTTCGGGCAAGGTTGCCATTTGGTTATCCTTGGCTGCAACACGGCATCGGCAAAGGCGTTGCGTACAATACAGCAGACAGATCTCCCGGCACTAGACCCTCACAGGCGTGTGTTGGGAGTGATACGCCCGACGGTAGAGGGCATCGGGGAGTTGTCGCATTTGCGCCATGTGGGCGTTTTGGCCACGCAGGGAACTGTGAACAGCCGCACGTACGAATTAGAGATAGCCAAGTTGTATCCAGACATCGTCGTCACAGGGGAAGCCTGCCCCATGTGGGTCTCGCTTGTTGAAAACCACGAACAGGACAGTATGGGTGCCGATTATTTCGTGAAGGACAGCATAGAACGTGTCATGGGCCGCGATCCTCAGATAGACTGTCTGATACTAGGATGCACTCATTTCCCTTTGCTTCATGACAAGATAATGAAGTATGTGCCGGATGGCGTGAGTGTGATTTCACAAGGAAAGTATGTCGCTAACAGTCTTTCAGACTATTTGCACAGGCATACGGATATGGAGCGTCTAGTCACTAAGGGTGGAACGGTGCATTTTCTTACGACTGAGCACCCAAACACTTTTCAGGAGAATGCGGCCAAGTTCATAGGAAGCCCCTTGGTGGCGGAACGGGTGCTGCTCGGTTGAGAAAAAAGTTCTGTATTGAGTATGATGAAAAGATATATCGCATTGTTCTTGCCATTCAGTGTTGCGTCGTTGTTGGCGCAACCACGTTTTGTCCCGGATGTCGAGATAATGAAAGTGGGAGAGGTGGCGTTCCAACAGCCAAAAAATATTACTTTGGGTTTTGTCAATAAAGGAGACCAGCCTCTTGAGATATCATCCATACATCCATCGTGCGGATGCCTCACGGTTTCGTACACTGCCACACCTGTCAATCCGGGAGAACGCGGTGAAGTCACCGTAACCTTTGACGCGGGGCAGCTGGGTACTTTCCATAGAGAGATTGAACTTGCGACAAACGCTTCCGACGAACCTTATTATATTGCCATAGAAGGGACTGTGGTCAAGGAAGTTCGGGAATACAGTGGGGATTTCCCGATAGACCTCGGCAACGTGCGGCTACAGACCAATTATGTGGAATTCGACGATGTCAACAAGGGAGACATGCCTAAGGGAGAGATACGGTTCGTTAATGTGGAAAGGACTCCATACCGTCCAGAACTAATGCATCTACCCTCGTATCTTTCTGCGAAATACGAACCTGAAAACGTTCCGGCTGGAAAGGTCGGCAAGATTATGCTTACGCTGGACAGCGAGAAGCTTACACGTATGGGACTCAATCAGACGAGCGTTTATCTCGCCAGATATCTTGGCGACAAGGTGAGTGAAACCAATGAGGTGATAGTGTCCGCCGTACTCCTTCCCGACTTCTCCAGGCTTACGGAGGCGCAGCTTTTGTCCGCTCCTGAACTTTTCATGCCGGAAACTTCACTGGACTTTGGACAATTCGGCAATAAAAAGAAACTTTCGAAAACCGTAATGCTGCTTAATATGGGCAAAAGCGACCTTCACATAAAGCAGGTACAGGTCTTTAACAAGGCGGTGACCGTGAGTGTTGGCAGCCGTACTGTAAAACCTGGAAAGAGTACTAAGATGAAGGTTACGGTACTTGCGGAATATCTTAAGAAAGCCAAGGCGCGTCCACGTGTACTGCTTATTACTGACGACCCCAAACATGCCAAGCAGATAGTGAACATAGACGTGAAGCTATAAGGAACACTAAATATCATTTGTCATGGAACATCCCGAGAACAATCCAGAATACGAAGGCCTTACAGTCAACAGCGGCGTTGGGCCTGTGTCTACAATCAATCCCAACCTCAACCGCAGGAAATTCGCACGTCACAAGCTTACGGTTTCCGACTATGTGGAAGGTATACTCAAGGGTAACACTTCTGTTTTGGGACAGGCTGTAACGCTGGTGGAAAGCACTAATCCCGAACATCAGACGGTGGCGCAGGAGGTAATAGAAAAATGTCTTCCTTATTCTGGCGAGAGTCTTCGCATAGGTATAAGTGGCGTGCCCGGCGCAGGCAAGAGTACCAGTATAGATGAATTCGGAATTCATGTTCTGTCGCAGTATGGGGGCAGGTTGGCCGTACTGGCCATTGACCCAAGCAGCGAACGTACGAAGGGGAGTATTCTAGGGGACAAGACACGTATGGAGAAACTCGCAGTGCATCCCGACTCGTTCATACGCCCTAGTCCCTCAGCAGGAAGCCTAGGCGGCGTGGCGCGCAAGACGCGCGAGACCATTATCATGTGCGAAGCGGCAGGTTTCGACAAGATATTCGTGGAGACTGTGGGAGTGGGACAGAGCGAGACGGCCTGTCATTCTATGGTCGACTTCTTCCTCTTGATACAGCTGGCTGGAACAGGTGACGAATTGCAGGGTATCAAGCGAGGCATCATGGAGATGGCTGACGGTATAGTCATCAATAAATGTGACGGCAATAATGTGGACAAATGTCAGCTGGCAGCTACCCAGTTCCGCAACGCTTTACATCTCTTCCCTATGCCTGAGAGCGGTTGGACTCCTCAGGTCCTCACCTATAGCGGTTTCTACGGATACGGTATTAAAGAGGTGTGGGACATGATATACAAGTATTTCGACTTCGTGAAGGACAACGGATATTTTGAATACAGACGTGCCGAGCAGTCCAAATATTGGATGTATGAGACCATAAATGAGCAACTGCGCAACAGTTTCTATCAGAATCCTACGATATCGGACATTCTTGTAGCTGCCGAGAAAAGTGTGCTTAACGGCGAGCGCACGTCATTCGTTGCCGCCAAACAGCTGCTCGATTCTTATTTTGCACTCCTCCATTAACCATTTCGGCGTGCTTGTAGCGCCGCATATACCCACGGAGTCACATCCTCGCAGCCAGTGGAAGTCTATTTCACTGGCTGTATCTATCATATATGATTTCGGATTGGCGTTCTTGCACTCCTTGAAGAGTACCCTTCCGTTGCTGCTCTTCTTTCCGCATACGAAGAGTACTGCGTCGTGCCTCAGCGCAAACTCTTTGATATGTGGCATACGGTTCGCCACTTGCCGGCAGATGGTGTCGTAGTACACGAATGTAGCCTTGGGACTTATCTTCAGTTTGATGTCCTCCACTATTTTGCGGAACTCGTCCAGAGGTTTTGTGGTTTGTGAATAAAGGCAGATATCTCTGTTGAAGTCCAGCGTGTCCACCTCGGAAGCGGACTCTATCACTATGGCTGTGCCCCCTGTCTGTCCTACCAGTCCCAGCACTTCGGCATGGCCGTTTTTGCCGAATATCACTATCTGTTTGCGATGCTCAGTGTCTGCGTCGTACTCTTTCTTTATCCTGTCTTGAAGGTGCAGAACTACGGGACATGTAGCGTCAATAATCTCAATGTCGTTCTTCTTGGCGAGAAGGTATGTACTTGGCGGTTCACCGTGGGCGCGCAGCAGCAGTTTGGTCTTACTTAGACTGCCCATAATCTCGTGGTTTATGGTCACCAGCCCCAATCTCTGCAGTCTGTCACACTCTTTGCCGTTGTGTACGATGTCTCCCAGACAGTACAGGTGTCCCTCTGAAGCCAACTCCTCTTCAGCTTTTCCTATGGCGCGCGTCACGCCAAAACAGAAGCCTGACCCGTTGTCTATTTCTATATCCAAAGCGGTAGACGATAAAAAGGTGACATGTGTGTTATTCTGTTTTTCTCTTCACTTGTTCCAGCAGCCATGCGTTCTGTTCGTCCTTGGTCATATAGCTGTTGTCCAGCACTATCGCATCGGCGGCCTTGCGCAGCGGACTCTCTGTACGTGTGGAGTCTATCCTGTCACGTTCTTGTATGTTAGCTAGAATGTCTTGTAGATTGCAGTTCTCCCCTTTGGCCTGCAACTCATCGTACCTCCTCTTGGCGCGTACCTCGTCGCTTGCAGTAACGAATACCTTCAGCTCGGCGTCGGGGAAGACCACGGTACCTATATCTCTGCCGTCCATTACAACGCCTTTGGCCTTGCCCATTTCACGTTGCTGTTCCACCATCTTCCTGCGTACGAAACCTATGGCGGCAATGTGGCTCACCTGGGACGACACTTCCATTCCCCTGATGTCTGACTCCACGCATTCCCCGTTGAGATATGTGTCGGGACGGCCTGTCTGTCCGTTCAGCTTGAACGAAATGTGTATCATGTCCATCTCCTTGGCAAGCCGTTCCGTGTCTACATGTCCATCCGATACTATGCCGTTGCGTATGCCGTAGAATGTCACGGCTCTGTACATGGCTCCCGTGTCTACGTATATGTACGCTATTTCCTTGGCGAGGTCTTTCGCCATGGTGCTTTTGCCGCATGACGAATGTCCGTCTATGGCTATCGTTATCTTTCTCATGATGTCCGTTTACTTTTGGAAACTGTATGCTATGTTCACAGACAATGTGGGGGAACTGACGTGGTATTTGGCGTATGCTACTCCCAGTTTTAACTTCCGCAGGTTTACGCCCGCACCGAACGACAAGCCTGCGGCGTGTGATGAACCGGCGGCTTTCATTTCGTATGCGCGGCGGAAGTTGTATCCTGCGGCTACATACAACACAGATGTCGGTTTTATGTCCACGCCAACTACAAAATGGTTCGTGAACTTCCTTCCTCCGCTCACGTCTCCTTTTGCGCTATAGTAGTCGGAGTCTTTCCATCTGGTAAGGTCTACCATCGTCAGCGTTATCAGAATAGGTGCGTGCCCGAGTCCTTTGGTGAATCCTATCTCCATGTCGAAGGGCAGGCGTTCATGTGTGTTGCCGAAAGCCTTCACTTGCCCTCCTATGTTCCTTGCCACGGCGGAAAGCGAGAAGTTCTTGTCCTCGGCGAAATAGTTCACTCCAAGATCTACGGCAAGAGCGCATGAGGAGAGGCTGCCATAGTGCGAGTATATGATTTTGCCTGCTGCGCCGCCCACCCATTTGTCAGAGAGAGAATAACTGTATTGTCCCGTCAGACAGAGGTCAAGCGGAGACATTTCGCCGACTATATCACCAGCGGAGGATGTTTCCTTCACTGCACCGTATCCGATGAATTGGGCGTGCACTCCCCACGTACCCCTCTGTCCCGTCACTTGCGAGTAGTCAGCGTACCCTGCCTTGGTGCCCTGCATATAGGTCATGAACCCCAGACCCAATGTCTTGTCACTGACGCAGGACAGTAAGGCCGGGTTTTGCATGGCCAAAGATATGTCGTCTTCCACCAGGGAGATGTTTTTGCCTCCGAGGGCGGCGCTGTGTGCAGAATGCGGAAGGTTCAGAAAGTCAAATACGCTGGTGCTTTCTTGTGCTGTGCAATGGCATTGCCAAGATGCTATGGCGGCAAGAAGCAGGATACTGTGTCTCTTTCTCATTCTTTACGTATTTTGACCTCAAAGGTACATTATTTTCTTGCAATATTCGGCTCTTGACAGTAAAAATGTCCAAGAAAGCAAAAAAAAAACTGTACGCCAAGTTTTGGTATAAAAAAAATGTGCTAAATTTGCCATCAGTAGTTTGCTTGCGACAGGTGGGGCGACTATGGCGATATACAGAATAAAAACAAGAACATTAAATAGATATGGAAGCTAACAAGACAGTAGACGAAGAACTGCATGGACAGAAGACTACCAATCTGCTCATAGGTTATGTGCTTGCCCTTGCAGTCATGTTCGTTGCCTTCGAGTACACGCAACGCGATGTGAAGGTTGTGGAGGATGACGAGAAGATTTATGATTTCAGAATGGAAGAGGACATGATTCCTGTCACACAGCAGGAAGAAATGGTGGCTCCACCTCCAGCGGCAGCTCCCACTGTCATGGAGTTCATCAATGAGGTAGACGACGACACAGAGCTTCCCGAGGAGGAAGTGGAGACTACAGAGGAGGTTAATCAGGCTATCACCGCAGTTGTCGGTACAGGTGCTCCCAGTGCGGCAGTCGTTACAGGGCCTGTGGGGCCTGTAGTCGAGGTTGACGAGGATGACCGTATATACGAATTCGTTGAGGAGAACGCTCAGTTCCCGGGCGGTGATGAGGCTTGCTTCAAGTGGTTGAGCGAGCATGTCAAATATCCAAGCATAGCACAGGAGCAGGGTGTACAGGGACGTGTCATCGTGAAGTTCGTCATCAACAAGGACGGAAGTATAGTTGATGTCGAGGTTGTGAAGTCTCCCGACCCAAGCCTCTCTAAGGAGGCTGAGCGTTTGGTTAAGTCCATGCCTAAGTGGAAGCCGGCGCGCCAAGGAAACAAGACAGTGCGTTCACGTTTCAACCTCCCCGTAATGTTCCGACTCGGTTAATATTGTATTCGTCATAAAGAAAGGCTGCTCTCGTCTTATCAAAGGTGGGCAGCCTTTTTACCGTTTAAGAAATTATGCAGAAACCATCAGAAATACTACAGATAATCCACGACGGGATAGAGGCGATGCCTAAGGGACTCAAACCCGAAGGCCTTTATGCTCCTATTGAATATGTGCTCTCCCTTGGAGGCAAGAGGCTGCGTCCGGTACTCATGCTTATGGCATACAATATGTATCGCGACGATGTGCGATCCATACTCCCTACCGCGTTAGGCGTGGAAATCTTCCACAACTTCACCCTTTTGCACGATGATTTGATGGATAGGGCCGAGGTGCGGAGAGGCCAGCCTTGCGTGCACAAGAAATGGAATGACAACACTGCCGTTCTCAGCGGTGACAACATGCTTGTTATGGCATTCCAATACATAGCCAAGTGCCCCGGGGAATATGTAGGTGAGGTGCTTCGCATATTCACCCAAACGGCCATAGAGATAGACGAGGGACAGCAGATGGATGTGGACTTTGAACATCGTAGTGATGTCACAGAGGCGGAGTATATGGAGATGATTCGTCTTAAGACTTCGGTGCTTCTGGCATGCGCCCTTAAGGTAGGTGCGGTTCTCGGTGACGCTCCCTCCGAAGATGCCGACTCTCTATATTCCTTTGGCGAGAAGCTTGGACTGGCTTTTCAGTTGCAGGACGACTACCTTGACGTGTATGGGGACTTCTGCACGTTCGGCAAGAGAATCGGTGGCGACATACTATGCAATAAGAAGACTTTCATGCTTGTCAACGCACTGTCTCACGCTACGAAAGCCCAGCATGATGACCTTGAGATGTGGCTTTCTGTTTCCGAAGGTCACGAAGAGGAGAAGGTGGCTGCCGTCACCAACATCTTTACGGAGGTGGGGGTGGATAAGATGGCTATGTGCCGCATCAATGACTATTTCTCGGAGGCGGGTCAGGCTCTTGCCAAGGTGAATCTTCCGCAGGAACGCAAGCGGTTGCTGTGGGACTATGCTATGCAGCTTCTCGGCAGGCAGTCGTAATGGGTGTTGTGGTCTTGCGGTGATGTAGAGATGCTCTTTGAATGGACAATCGCTGAACGATGATAGACACGCACAGCCATATCTACGGCCCTGAGTTCGCACAGGATATAGCGGAAGTGGTGACGAGGGCAAAAGACGCCGGCGTAGAACGTATATTGCTGCCGAACATCAATAAGGAGAGCGTTGGCCAAATGAATATGTTATGTCGGCAGTATCCCGGATACATGTTTCCTATGATGGGACTTCATCCTACAGATGTAGGGGACGACTATTTGGAGCAGTTGTCGTGGATGCAGACGTTGCTTGAACAACCTGGTAACCCATATATTGCAATAGGCGAGGTAGGACTTGACTTCTATTGGGACAGTACCTTTGCCGTGAAACAACGCGACGCATTCCGTCGCCAAATAGAGTGGGCTGCCCGGTATGGACTGCCGCTTATGATACATGCCCGCGCCGCCCATGCAGACCTTGCGGATATATTGGACGACTACCGGGGCGAAAACCTTACGGGAGTTTTCCATTGCTTTGGCGGCACTTTGGAAGAAGCTGTGCAGCTGCTGTCCTTCAATGGCTTCGTGTTGGGGATAGGGGGCACGGTTACGTACAAAAAGTCATCTCTGCCGGAGGTGTTGAAGAGCGTCCCCCTAAGTCGTATAGTATTGGAAACGGACTCTCCGTACTTGGCTCCGGTGCCTCACCGTGGCAAACGCAACGAGAGCGGTTATATAGCACATACCATGGCTCGGGTAGCGGAAATATATAATGTGTCGGTAAAAGAGGTGGAGAAGACGACTAACGAAAACGCTCACCGTATTTTCCGGCGTTTGAAATAGTCTTTTGTGGCGCACTTTATTAAAAAAACATGTTTTACAAGAAAGTTTTTCGCGTTAGACTATGAAAAAAAAAAAAAAAAAGAATATTTTTGTAGCCGAAAACTAGACAAATGGCAAAAGAGGGTCTGTTTTCAACTAGGAGAGATGCTCGAGTGGCTGAAGAGGCACGCCTGGAAAGCGTGTATGCGCCAAAAGCGCATCCGGGGTTCGAATCCCCGTCTCTCCGCAAGATTGGATAAGCCAAGAAATATAAACAAAAATAACAACAAAATTATCAATTAAAAAAACAACACACAATGAAAAAGTTATTTGCAATTGTTGCGATGGTTGCTGCATGCTCTTTCGGAGCTACAT
>CAVHNA010000039.1:931-16364 GCA_963637205.1 Bacteroidaceae bacterium | reverse complement strand
CGGGAAACGGAGGTACGGATGAAGGAAGTGCAGCTACGGATTCGGGAAACGGAGGTACGGCAGGCGGGAGTCCTGCCGCGGACGGCGCATCTTCTTCAGTTGACCACGACGTAGGGGCGGCATAAAGGGCAATATGCGCCGCAGGCATAGGAGGAGCGTTTGCGACAAACGCGACCCCAGCACCTGAATGTGTTTACTCCCTTGCGAAGGGCGCGCCCGATTGCTTTTACTCCCTTGCAAGGGCGCATTTCTTGCTCTGGCAAGCGTCTACTTCGTCGCCGAGCGGACGCAAATGCGCCTCCTGTTGCGCGCGCCTCGGCGATGCGCTCCTACTACAAATGTGTTGGGGTTTATGCCTTGGGCTGAACACCCCGAACGGCAAACGCTCCTATACGAGCGCGGCCCGGGGTTGTCTTCCCGGGCCGCTTGGCGTTTGCCGTGGCTGTCTGTCCGCCGTGGCGGACGGCTGTCACTTCCAGTATATGTCGGTGAACTCTTTCTTGATGTTCACTTCCTCCAGCTTGAAGTACTTGCGGAAGAGCCCCCATGTCACGTCGAGCATCTCCTCGGTGTTGAGGTTGACGTCTATGGCGAGCAGCTTGCCGGCGTATTCCTTGGCGAACTCCAGGCAGCGGTTGTCGTAGTCCGTCAGGTCGAAACCGTTCTCCAGCTTTGTCTTGGCGTTGGCGGCGTCGGCATAGAGACGTATGGCGGCGTTCATCACCTGCGAATGGTCCTTGCGCGTCTTCTTTCCGGCCACGAGCTGCTTCAGACGCGAGAGCGAGCGGAACGGGTCGATGATGACCTTGCCCGTGTCGCTGTCGCGGCGCAGGTAGAGCTGTCCCTCGGTGATGTATCCCGTATTGTCCGGTACGGCGTGCGTGATGTCGCCTCCGGAGAGCGTGGTGACGGCTATGATGGTGATGGAGCCTCCTCCTGCGCTCTCGGGGAACTGCACGGCCTTCTCGTAGATCTTGGCCAGGTCGGAGTAGAGCGAGCCGGGCATGGAGTCCTTGGAAGGAATCTGGTCCATACGGTTGCTGACGATGGAGAGCGAGTCGGCGTACGACGTCATGTCGGTGAGGAGCACCAGCACCGTCTCGTGTTTCTCCACCGCGAAGTACTCGGCTGCGGCCAGCGCCATGTCAGGTATGAGCAGACGCTCCACGGCGGGGTCTTCGGTGGTGTTGATGAAGGAGATGATGCGGTCCAGGGCTCCGGCGTTGGAGAACGTGTTGCGGAAGAAGTAATAGTCGTCGTTGGTCATTCCCATTCCGCCGAGTATTATCTTGTCGCACTTGGCGCGCATGGCCACCATGGCCATCACCTCGTTGAAGGGCTGGTCGGGGTCGGCGAAGAAGGGTATCTTCTGTCCGGACACCAGCGTGTTGTTAAGGTCGATGCCGGCGATGCCAGTGGCTATGAGTTCGCTGGGCTGCTTGCGCCGCACGGGGTTCACCGACGGACCGCCTATCTCCACTTCCTTGCCCTCTATCTCGGGTCCGCCGTCGATGGGCCTGCCGTACGCGTTGAAGAAGCGTCCGGCCAGCTGCTCGCTCACCTTCAGCGTGGGAGCCTTGCCCAGGAACGTCACCTCCGCGTTGGTGGGTATGCCGCCCGTACCCTCGAACACCTGCAGCGTCACGTCGTCGCCGCTAATCTTCACCACCTGCGCCAGCTTGCCGTCGATGGTGGCCAGCTCGTCGTATCCCACGCCCTTGGCCTTGAGCGAACACGTGGCTTTGGTAATCTGGCTTATCTGAGTGTATACTTTCTGAAATGCTGTTGCCATACCTTTTATATATATGTGTTATATCATTTCCTCCACCTGCTTCTTGAACGAGTAGTAGTCGTCGCTCTTGTATGCGGAGTAGTTCATTTGCTTGCACAGGTTTATCATCTTCTTGAAGAAGTCCACCACCTCGAGGAAGTTCTCGAACTGCGTGTACTCCTTGTCGCAGATGGCCGTCACGAGGTTGAGCAGCTCTTCCTGCCTCTCGAGCGGCGTGACGGCATCCACCTCGTCGAACGCGTCCTGCTGCAGTATGACGAAGTCTATGACCTCGCTCTTCCAGAACGTCACGTGGTACTCCACGGGCACTCCGTCGTCGCCCAGTATGTTTATCTGCTCGGCTATCTCCTTGCCTCGCTGCATGCGCGTCTTCAGCGCCATCACCTTGGGTATCCACTCGTCGTTGATGTGGGAGCTGATGTACTCGGCGAACTCGGGGTACTCGAGGTACTTGCTGTACGAGTCTATAGGGTTGACGGCGGGATAGCGTTTCTTGTCGGCGCGGTCCTGCTCCAGTCCGTAGAAGCAGCGGGCCACCTTCTTGGTGTTCTCCGTGACGGGTTCCTTGAGGTTACCGCCGGCCGGCGACACGGTGCCGAGGAAGGTGACGGAGCCCGTCTTGCCGTTCCTGAGGTAGACGTATCCGGCGCGTCCGTAGAAGTTGGAGATGAGGGCGCCCAAGTCCATGGGGAAGGCGTCGGGGCCGGGGAGCTCCTCCATACGGTTGGACATCTCGCGGAGAGCCTGCGCCCAGCGTGACGTGGAGTCCGCCATGAGCAGGACGCGCAGACCCATGGAGCGGTAGTACTCCGCCATGGTCATGGCCGTGTAGACGGACGCCTCGCGAGCCGCCACAGGCATGTTGGACGTGTTGGCTATGATGATGGTACGCTCCATCAGCTTGCGACCCGTGTGCGGGTCCACCAGCTCAGGAAACTCGGAGAAGATCTCCACCACCTCGTTGGCGCGCTCGCCGCACGCCGCTATGATGACAATGTCGGCCTCTGCCTGCTTGGAAATGGCGTGCTGGAGCACCGTCTTGCCGGTACCGAACGGACCGGGGATGAAGCCGGTGCCGCCCTCAACGATGGGGTTGAACGTGTCTATGGTGCGCACGCCTGTCTCCAGAAGCTTGAATGGACGCGGCTTCTCCTTGTAGTTGGTCATGGCGAACTTCACCGGCCAGTGCTGCACCATGTCCACCTCTATGTCGTTGCCGTTCTCGTCGGTGAGCACGGCCACGGTGTCGTGTATCTTGTACTTGCCCCCGGCGGCTATGGACTTGACCGTGGCCACGCCCTTCATCTGGAACGGTGCCATTATCTTCAGCGGCTGGTGGTTCTCCTCCACCTCGCCGAGCCAGTCGCTCTCCTGCACCTTGTCGCCTACCTTGACGAGGGGCTTGAAGTCCCATTCGCGGTCGGCGTCGAGGGGCTCGGTGTACTGCCCTCTCCTGAGGAACACGCCCTCCATCTTGTCAAGGTCGTTCTGCAGACCGTCGAAGTTCTTGCTCAGCATGCCCGGACCCAGCTGTATCTCCAGCATGTGTCCCGTGAACTCCGCCTCGGCTCCTACCTTCAGTCCGCGCGTACTCTCGAAGACTTGTACATACACATCCTTGCCCACTACCTTTATGACCTCTGCCATAAGGCGGTCTCCGCCGGTAGTAATGTAGCATATTTCTCCCTGCAGTACGGGACCGTCCACGCGGAGGGTCACCATATTGGAAACTACGCCACTTACAGTTCCTTTTGTCATAGTTTATAGTATTCTTTGTGTTGTGTTACCTTATTTTACGAACTCCTCGGGCACCTTGGCGTCGCCCCTCAGGTTCTCTATTATCTGACGGAAGGTTTCCTTGCCGTCCTCCACGTTGAGGCTGGCCCACCTGTACTGCATCACCAGCTTGCAGAGGTACGCGAAGACGGCTTCCAGGCTGAACGGGTTGAAGAACGTCTTCTCGTCAAGCCAGACCCACTTGAAGGCGTCTATCATCTTCTCCTTCTTCACGGGGTCTTCCTCGTCCACTATCTTCATCAGCTGCTTCACGTACTCGTACTCGTGCGAGAGGTCGAAGTCCTTGGTCTTGTTCTCCCTAATCATGGTCTGCACCTCGCCGGTGCCCTTGATGTAGTCGGACACGTTCCATCCCTGTTTGCGCGCCAGCATGGCCGTGAGTATGTTGGTGATGTCAAGGTTGAGCCGGTACCACTCCCTGATGAACTTGTTGCTGCAAGTCTTTATGGCGTAATCGAGGAACTGGTACATCAGCTCGTCGTCGGCGAAGTAGCCAACCTTGTCCTTGTTGTAGTTATACTCGCGTGCGAAAACGCTCATGAACGCCGGGAAGCGGTGTACGTTGAAGTTGAGCTCGCGGGCGCTGGTCACCAAATCCTGGAGCTGCTCCACGGAGTAGTTGCCTGGAATGGTAATCTCGGTGTCGGGGTTCCGAAGAAACTTGATGAGGTTTTTACAGTCCTGGCACAAGTAGAAATAGTTAGACAGCAGCTTGGCGTCGGAGGGCGAAAGGGCTTCCTCGCACTGTTCTCTCAAGTCCTCGAAGGAAACGCCAGGCCGCGCGTCCGCCAAGTCAAGGTCCGGCAGCCCCGCCATCATGCAATAATAGTTACCCATTTGTGTAAGTCTCCGCTAAGGGATAAAAAAGACGGACAAAAACTAATTGAAAAGCATCTCCACCAACTGCGGACGAAGGAAGCTCTTGAAGAAGGCCTCAAACTCCTCCTTGCCGAAGTTCACCTTGTAGCTGCCGTCAGCCGGCGCGATGGAGAGCGGCATGTCCTTGCCGTTCACCTTCTCTATGGTGACTCCCTTGTCAAGAAGTTCCTTGGCCTGCGACGCAAAATAAGCCTTCAGCGAGTCGGCCTGCGAAGACGAGATGACTATGCCGCCGTCCGCCGTCCATGTCTTAGCCAAAGCCACGGCAAACTGTCCGAGGAAATCCGGCGAAGAGACAAGTCCCGTCACGGCCTTGTCCACGATATTGGCGGTAAGCACATTGGCGACCTCGCTCTTGAGGGCGTTGAGAGCCTGGTTGGTGTACAGCTTCAGTTCGCTCTTGGTGTTGCCGTCCAGTTCCTGGGCTTTCTTCTGTGCGGAAGCGGTTATCGCCTGTGCCTGCTCCTTGGCGTCGGCCACTATGCGGGCTGCCTGCTCCTTGGCCTGCGCTACTATGTTTTCAGCCTCGGCCTTACCCTTCTCCACACCTTCCTGAAATAGTTTCTCGGTGAGTTCCTGAATCTTTTCCATGTATCTCTGATTGTTTTTTGTTACGTTCTGCTTAAAATGCGCCACGAAGGTACGAAAAAAAAGCGCACCGATAAAATAACGGAAGTCCTTTTTCCCCGTTATACATTAATTTATGACTAAAGTTAGCTACAAAACGGACAATTTACAGCGGGACTTCCTCTCCCTCAGTCGGGCAGGGACATGAGAATGGCTATCACCGCAGCCCAGTGGAAGACGGTGCCGAGCAAGACGAAAAGATGCCATACCGCATGATAGAGACGCCTGTCGTCGTGGGCGAAGAAATAGGTGCCGAACGTGTACGCCAGGCCCTCGGCGAGCAAGAGGACGAGCGGCAATGCGGACACGCTCTCGAGTATCGGCTTGGCTATGAAAACGGCCGACCATCCCATCAGCAGATACAGGAACAGGGAAAGGCGCGGATACTTGCCTATGGCCGTTATCTTGTACACGCTGCCGGCCACCACCACACCCCACAACATGCCGAACACGGCCCAACCTATCCAGCCGCCTATCACGGCTATGCAAAGCGGCGTGTACGAGCAGGCTATCATCACGTATATGCCTATGTGGTCAAGAATGCGCATGACGCGCTTGGCGTGTCCCTGATGTGTCCAGTGGTAGGCGGTGCTGAACGAGTACATCAGCACCGTGCCTATAGCCAGGAAAAGGACTCCCATGGTCCACTTCCACCCATGTGGCGAGGCCAGAACAATAAGAATCCACATCATGGATGCGGCTGCCACAGCACCTATCAAGTGCGTAACGGTATTGTGCAGCTCCTCTCGTGTCTGGGGAAGGAAGGGCATAGTTCTACTTCTTCAAAGGTTTTGAGAGAAATTCTATATAAGCGTCTACGTCCTCGTCGTAAGAATACGGTTGGCCCAAGGGAATACCCCGAGCGTCCACCAGGACATAGAACGGCTGAGCGTTCGCTCCGAACTTGCTTCTCTGCAGATAGCTCCATTTGTCTCCCACGGTACGCAGGGTACGCCCCGTGCCGTTCTCCGTCACCTTTACCGGTTCCGGGAGGGGCGTCTTGTCGTCCACATAAAGAGTGATGAGCACGTACTTGTCATTTATAAGCGAAGCCACCGTCGGATCAGTCCACACCGCAGCCTCCATCTTGCGGCAGTTCACACATCCGTAGCCAGTGAAATCGAGCATCACCGGCATGGAATGAGCCTTGGCGTAGGCCATGCCCTCGTCGTAATCGTGGAAGCGTGCGTTCACCGTCTTCCCGTAGAGGTTGAAATCTTGCGTCTTCATGGGAGGGGCGAACGCACTGACGGCCTTGCAGGGCGCACCCCAAAGCCCAGGCACCATATACACGGCGAAAGCGAAGGAGACAAGTGCGAGCATGAAACGCACGACGCCGGTCCGGTGGTTCAACACCACTTCACCCATCTCGTCGTATTCGTCCTCGTCGTGCGGAAACCTGATCCAGCCTATCAGATATGCGCCGAGAAGCGCGAACAGCACTATCCATAAACTAAGGAACACTTCCCTGTCCAACAAATGCCAACCGTAGGCGAGGTCGGCCACGCTGAGGAACTTGAGGGAAAAAGCCAACTCAAGAAAACCGAGGCACACCTTTATGCAGTTCATCCAGTTGCCGCTCTTGGGCGCACTCTTCAGCCAAGCCGGAAACATGGCGAAGACAGTGAACGGCAAGGCAAGCGCAACGGCGAAACCCAACATACCCACAGTGGGAGCCATGATGTCGCCCATCGTGCTGACCTCTACAAGCAGGAATCCTATGATGGGACCCGTGCACGAAAAGCTAACCAGGCTGAGCGTGAAAGCCATCAGAAAGATACTGAGAAGTCCCGTCGTGGACTCCGACTTTTTGTCCACCGCATTTGTCCACTTGCTCGGCAACGTTATCTCGAAACCGCCCAAGAAGCTTGCGGCGAATACCAGAAGCATCAGGAAAAAGAAAATGTTAAAAACGGCATTGGTGCTTAGCGCATTGAGTGCACTGGCCCCAAAAAGCATTGTCACCGTAAGTCCCAGCAGGACGTAAATCACCACTATGCTCACTCCGTAAGTCACTGCGTCGCATATGGCGGAAGTTCTGTCCTTGCTGCGCTTGATGAAGAAGCTTACCGTCATCGGGATAATGGGCCACACGCATGGAGTAAGGAGTGCAAGCAGACCTCCAAGCAGACCAAGGAGGAACACTTCGGCAAGTCCCCTCCCACTGGCTTGAACGTTGTCGTCCATACCTTGCAGCATATCCGTTACAGGAGCCCAAATATCATCCGCTCCAACCTTCAGCGCCGAGTCCGCGACTTCAGAAACGGAAGAAGTATCCACCTCCGACGTGTCAACGGCCACCGTGTCAGCCGCATCTGCGACAACACCATCCCTGGGCAATGCCGCACCTGCCTTTTTTATCCCCGTTCCAGTGAACGAGAAATCCACAGAAGACGGCGGCAGACAGTTCTCATCGTTGCAAGCTCCATATATGAGATATCCTTCAACGGCATATTTGTCGTCTGTAATCTCAAAGGTCTGGGCGAAAGACGCATTCCCTACCATATAAGTAAGCTCCATGCCGAACACCGTGTCCATACTCTTGTGGACTTTCCCCGTAGGTCTCAATGCACCCACAGCCTTCGCTCCTTCGCTCTTGGTGATGGTGAGCGAGGCCGCCGTGGGACCGCCGTCAGGGATGTCGGTGCCGTAGACATGCCACCCCGGGGCTATGCGAGAGGAGAAAAGCACCCGGAAATGGCTGTCGTCAACCTTTACTTTCTCTACTTTGAACTTTACCGGTTCGTGCATCTGCGCAAAAGCCGTGCCCAAGCAGCAGAATATCGCTGCAAAAAACAAACTTGTCCTTGTCATAACGTTTAATTTCGCGTGCAAATTTACATTATTTTCCCCAATTACGAGATATTACCTTCACATTTGTCCTAAATAAAGAGAAACCGCTCCCGGCAACTCCAACGGGTCGGAGACCATGGGACACTACGCACGAAAAATTTCACACAATACATTCCAAGGGTGCTTTCAGCCCCTTACTTTATGCACACAAAAAGCAAGAATGTGCACATTTAAGAAAGTTTTACTTACAAATAGTTGTATAAATGCTCAAATTGTCCTTACTTTGCACCGCAAAAAGTAAATCAACAATTTAATTGCATTAAAAACTTAAAGTTATGTCAGAAATTGAAGCTAAAGTAAAAGAGATTATCGTTGACAAGTTGGGTGTAGATGAGGCAGACGTTACTCCCGAAGCATCTTTCACCAACGACCTTGGAGCAGACTCTTTGGACACCGTAGAGCTGATAATGGAGTTTGAGAAGCAGTTCGAGGTTTCCATTCCCGACGACAAGGCAGAGAAGATCTCTACCGTAGCCGACGCCATCGCTTACATCGAGGCTAACAAGTAAATACACTCTTTAGTTTTACCTACATGAAATTAAAAAGAGTTGTAGTGACAGGCATAGGTGCCGTCAGCCCCTTAGGGAACTCCGCCGAGGAGACTTGGCGGAATATGCTTGACGGTGTGAGCGGTGCTGCGCCTATCACACATTTCGACGCCTCCAAGTTCAAGACCCAGTTCGCCTGTGAAGTCAAGAACTTCAGCCCTGCCGATTTCGGCATCGACCGCAAAGAGGCTCGGAAGATGGATCTCTACTGCCAGTACGCCATGGCCGGAGCCATACAAGGCATCAAGGACTGCGGCATTGACCTTGAGTCCGCAGACAAGAACCGCATCGGCGTAGTGTACGGAGTGGGCATCGGCGGCATGAACACCTTTGAGGACGAAGTGGGCAACTGGGCGAAGACCGGCGAGACCATAGGTCCCAAGTTCGGTCCGTTCTTCATCCCCAAGATGATAGCCGACATCTGCGCAGGGCAGATATCTATAATGTACGGATTCCACGGCCCCAATTTCATCACTTCCTCAGCGTGTGCATCTTCGTCCAACGCTCTGGCGGAGGCGTTCAACTTGATTCGTCTCGGCAAAGCGGACATGATAGTAAGCGGCGGAGCTGAAGCGGCTATCGTGCCGAGCGGCGTGGGCGGATTTAACGCTATGCACGCACTGAGCACGCACAACGACGAACCGGAAAAGGCCAGCCGTCCATTCAGCGCAAGCCGCGACGGCTTCGTGATGGCGGAAGGCAGCGCCTGCATCATACTGGAGGAACTGGAGCACGCCAAGGCACGCGGAGCGAGAATATATGCGGAGATGGCAGGTGCGGGAATGAGTGCAGACGCACATCACCTCACGGCCACACATCCCGAAGGACTGGGAGCCACACTCGTGATGAAGAACGCTCTGGAAGACGCTGAGATGACACCGGAAGACATTGACTACATCAACGTACACGGAACTTCCACGCACGTGGGAGACATCTCGGAGGTAAAGGCCATAAAGAATCTCTTTGGCGAACATGCCTACAAGCTGAACATCAGTTCCACCAAGTCCATGACCGGACACCTGCTGGGTGCAGCCGGAGCCATAGAGGCTATGGCAAGCGTACTGTCCGTGAAGAACGACATAGTGCCTCCCACCATCAATCACGAAGACGGTGACGAGGATCCGGAAATCGACTACAAGTTGAACTTCACTTTCAACAAGGCGCAGAAACGCACCGTGCGTGCCGCCATGAGCAATACATTCGGTTTCGGAGGGCACAACGCCTGCGTCATCTTCAAGAAATACGCAGAATAAAAGTGCTTGACACTAATCTTATAGATGCGATAAGGCTTCCTTTCCGCAAGGACAAGGAGCTTTATCGCTCTTTTTATTCTATCTTGGGCTTCTATCCCAGAAACATCACCTATTACCAGGAGGCCATGATGCACAGATCCATGGCGGCGCATGGACAACACGGAAGGCCTATCAACAACGAAAGGCTGGAGTTCCTCGGCGACGCCGTACTCGACTCCGTGGTAGGTGACATCGTCTACAGACGCTACCAGGGCAAGAGGGAAGGTTTCCTCACAAACACCAGAAGCAAAATAGTGCAGCGCGAATCGCTTGGCAAGATAGCCAACGAGATAGGGCTTGACAAACTCATCCATTCCAATTTTCAGACGATGACGCACAACAGCTACATGGCAGGCAACGCCTTCGAGGCTCTTGTAGGGGCTGTCTATCTGGACAGGGGCTACAATTTCTGCCGCCGGTTCATGGAAAGCCGCATCATAGACAAGATTGTGGACATTGACAAGGTGGCGCAGAAGGAAATCAACTTCAAGAGCAAATTGCTGGAATGGTGCCAAAAGCATAAAGCAGAACTGCATTTTGAACTGACCGGACAAGGCACCACCGAGGCTGGCTCGCCGGTCTTCCACAGCAAAGTAAGCGTAAACGGCTTGGAGCTGGGACGCGGCAAGGGATTCTCAAAGAAAGAGAGCCAACAACTAGCCTGTAAAAACGCCGTCTACACACTGAAGAAAAACAAGAAACTGCGCGATATGGTAATCACGCAAGTCAAAGAATAACGAAGATATGAGCCTCACCGCATTCATACGCCCCGTCTTCAAGAACAGGGAAAGGCAACTCGACAGGTACGCCACTGCGGCGCGCGACTTGCAGCTGCGAGTTCTGAACAAGCTGATGAACATGGCCTACGACACCGAATGGGGAGCCGCACACGGATACCCCACCCTTACGTATGAGCAGTTCGCCGCACAGACGCCCCTCAACACTTACGAAAACCTGAAGGGCTACATAGACCGTATGAGAAGAGGTGAAAGCGACGTGCTCTGGCGCGGCCAGGTGAAATGGTACGCCAAATCCAGCGGTACCACCAACGACAAGAGCAAGTTCATACCGGTGAGCCGTAACGGACTGCACGACACGCACTATGCGGGAGGAACGGATGCCGTGGTCTGGTATTTGCGCAACAACCCTCATAGCCACATCTTCGACGGCAAGTCCCTCATTCTGGGAGGAAGCCATGCACCCAACTACAATCTGAAGAACAGCCTTGTGGGAGACCTCAGCGCCATCTTGATAGAAAACATCAACCCACTGGTGAACCTTGTCCGCGTGCCGAAGAAAGAGACAGCGTTGCTGAGCGATTTCGAGATAAAGCGCGACCGTATAGCGCATGAAGTGCTCTCAAAGAATGTCACCAACCTTAGCGGTGTGCCTTCGTGGATGCTCTCCGTGATAAACAGAGTGCTGGAGATAAGCGGCAAGGAACATCTCAACGAGGTATGGCCTCACCTGGAGGTCTTCTTCCACGGCGGTGTGGCCTTCACGCCCTACCGCGAGCAGTACAGACGCATCATAGACACTCCCTCCATGCACTACATGGAGACGTACAATGCTTCCGAAGGGTTCTTCGGTCTGCAGGACGACCCATCGGATCCTTCCATGAGCCTTATGATAGACTATGGCGTATTCTACGAGTTCATCCCTATGGACGAGTTCGGCAGCGATGCGCCTACAGTACTTCCGCTATGGGAGGTGGAGACGGGCAAGAACTACGCCATGGTGATAAGCACGTCTAGCGGACTGTGGCGTTACATAATAGGAGACACGGTGAGGTTTACGCAAACCAATCCCTACAAGTTCGTCATCACCGGCAGAACCAAGTTCTTCATCAACGCGTTCGGCGAAGAGCTGATAGTGGACAACGCCGAGAAAGGACTGGCGGAGGCCTGTTCGCAGACTGGCGCACAGGTTCTGGAATACACCGCAGCTCCTGTCTTCATGGACGAACACGGCAAGTGCCGCCACCAATGGTTGGTGGAGTTCAGTGTAGCACCCGCAAACCCGACGCAGTTCGCCCGCATACTGGACGAGACGCTGCAGCTCCTCAACTCCGACTACGAAGCGAAGAGGTTCAAGGACATCACGCTGCAACCGCTGGAGATGATAGTGGCACGCAAGGGCGTGTTCAATGACTGGCTGAAGTCCAAAGGGAAGTTGGGAGGACAGCACAAGGTGCCGCGCCTGAGCAACAGCAGGGAAACCATAGAGCAGATACTGAAACTCAACTGATGGCAAACTGGCGACACATACTTTACGGGAGTACGCTGACGCTGATGGCGGCATGCGCAAGTATAGGCTCGCCCGACGGCGGAGCTTACGACGAGACTCCGCCGAAAGTAGTCCACTGCTCCCCGGACGACAAAGCCACTTCCATGAACACCAAAAAAGTGGAAATCCTGTTTGACGAATACATAAAGATTGAAAACGCCAACGAGAAAGTCATCGTCTCGCCGCCACAGATAACGCCCGCAAACATCCGGGCGGACGGCAAAAAGATAAAGGTGACGCTCTACGACTCGCTCGCCGCCAACACCACATACACCGTAGACTTCTCCGACGCCATCGTAGACAACAACGAAGGAAACCCCATGGGCAACTACACGTACTCCTTCAGCACAGGAGAGACGATAGACACCATGGAAGTATCGGGCACGGTGCTCAACGCCGAAGACCTCGAACCAGTGAAGGGCGTGCTGGTAGGACTGTATCCCTACGACTCCACGTTCAGCGACACACTGCTCACCGCCAAGCCTTTCAACAGAGTGTCGCGCACCAACGGGTCGGGGCACTTCAACATAAAGGGCGTCAAGCCAGGCAGATACCGTGCCTTCGCCCTGGACGACAAAGACGGCGATTTCGTCTTCAGCCAGAAGAGCGAACTCGTGGCGTTTGACACCATCGACTTCGGTGTCTCCTGCAGACCTGACATTCGCAGGGATACAATCTGGAGGGACTCCATCAGATACGACTCCATCGTGGTAAGTCCCTATACCCACTACCTGCCCGACGACCTCGTCTTGCTCGGCTTCCTGGAAGACGGACAGGACATGCACCTGCTGAAGACCGAACGCACAGACCCGGAGTTCTTCCGTCTGTTCTTCACGGCAAAGGCTGACTCTTTGCCGGTGATAAAGGGAATCAACTTCGACGAGAAATGCCTCGTTTATGAAGCTACCGAGCACTTCGACACCATCACGTGCTGGGTGACGGACACCATGTACTACCGACAGCAGGACACGCTGACGTTCGACCTCTCGTTCATGGAAACAGACTCCACAGGCCAACTGCAACCGCACACCGAACGCCTTGACATCGTGCCGAAAACCACGTGGGCGAAGAAATGGGCGGATCAGAGAAAACTGATAGACAACTGGAACAAGAACTGGGAAAAACGGCTGAAGAAGGCTAAAGAGCCACTGCCGGCGGAAACAAACCCGTACCTGCAGACGTGGCTCGACATCTCCGTACATCCGTCAGGGTCGCTCGACCCCAACCAAAATCCTGTCTTCTCCGCCAAGGAGCCGCTACTCTCAGTAGACACCACACGCATACATTTCTACGTAAAGCAAGACTCCGACTGGGTGAAGCACCCTTTCCTCTTCTTGCCTACCGACAATGACAGGCGCAGCTATACTCTCTACGCCGAGTGGGACTCCAAGGAGGAGTACCGCTTCACGGCGGACAGCGCGGCCTTCCGCGGAGTGATGGGCTGCGTCAGCAAGGCGCAGAAACAGGAGTTCCGCATCAAGAAGGACGAGGAGTTCGGGTCGCTCTTCGTGCACGTCATATTGCCCGACACGGGGGCGGTGGTGCAGCTGCTCAACAGGTCGGCCAAGGTGGTGGCTACGCAGAGAGCCGACAAGGACGGACGGGCCGACTTCTTCTACCTGCGTCCGGGCGACTACTACATGCGCTGTTTCATCGACGCCAACGGTAACGGAATATGGGACACCGGCGAATACGCCAGCGGAAGGCAGCCCGAAGAGGTGTTCTACTTCCCCAAGCCCATGACACTGAAGGCCAACTGGGATTTGGAGCAGGACTGGGACGTGAAGTCAATAGAGCGCACCAAACAAAAGCCGGAAGCTCTGACCAAGCAAAAGGCTGACAAGAAGAAGACCACCGCCCACGAACGCAACGTGAAGCGTGAAGAAGAAAAAAAGAAAAAATAACACATGACAACGGCAACAAAAATCATCATAACAGCCGCGGCGTGGTTGGTGTCGCTGGCTGCGGCACATGCGCAGTGCACCATCGTCAACACGGCGTTTGACGCTGGCGAAACCCTGAAGTACGACCTTTACTTCAACTGGAAATTCGTCTGGGTTAACGCAGGCACGGCCACCATGTCCACCGACGACACCGTCTGGGAAGGCGACAAGGTGCTGGAGAGCAAACTCATCACGCAGACGAGCAAGCAGCTTGACAAGTTTTTCATGATGAGGGACACACTCCGCAGCGTAGTCACGGCGAACATTGTGCCGCTCTATTACAAGAAAGCCGCCAACGAAGGAGGCAAATACTACAAAGACCAAGTATGGTACTCTTACCGCAACGACGGCGTGCATCTGGAACAGGAGTACCAAAACCGCAAGGGCGAGGTAAAACATTACCAAAGAGACCGCACCGACTGCGTCTACGACATGATGAGCATGATGTTGAGGGCACGCTCGTTCGATGCCTCATCGTTCAAGGTCAACGACAAGCTCATGTTCCCCATGGCCGACGGCGACAACGTGAGCGACATCACGCTCATCTATCGCGGCAAGAAGAACTTCAAGATGCGCAAGACGGGCGTCACTTACCGCTGCCTCATATTTTCATTCGTGGAATACGAAGGGAAAAAGGAGAAGGAGATTATAACGTTCTACATCACGGACGATGCCAACCACATACCCGTGCGGTTGGATATGTTCCTGAAATTCGGCACCGCCAAAGCATATCTCAACAAAGCCACGGGACTGAAGCACGAATGCACTTCCATAATCAAGAAATAATCTGACAAAATTAGGGTGCCCCCCCCCGCTTTCCAATTATTCGGAGAGCGAAAAAAAAAAGAAGAAAAAACACTTTGTTTCACCGCCGTGCTGGTACGGAAAAACTATGACGTTGCAAAAAAAAGCATAACTTTGTAAAAGCAAAACAATAAAAAGTACCAGTTTATGACAGAAAAGAAGTTTTTAACGCGAGCAGAGCACCAGGTAATGCTCATACTTTGGGGACTTGACGAGAAGGGCGGTTTCACGAATGACATACTGAAGGGATTCCCTAACCCCAAGCCTGCGTACACCACTCTGGCCACATTCATGAAGATACTCAGCAACAAGGGATTCGTCAACGCCGAGAAGGTGGGTTCCATGCTCTACTACACGCCCACCATCACCAAGATGACATACTTCAAGCGCATGATGGAGAAGAACTGTGCGGATTTCTTCGACGGCAACAGCGGTGAGATGATACGCTTCGCCCTGAAGAACGCCAAGCTGACCGACGATCAGAAGGAAGCTCTGCGCGAATTCCTCGGTTAAGAGACGGGCGCACAGACACGCCGACGGGTGAGAGACAAGGTCCATGCTGACGTATAATATTAGAGACGTACGCAGCCGGTAAGCCGAATCCGCATATGC
>CAVHNA010000039.1:0-921 GCA_963637205.1 Bacteroidaceae bacterium | reverse complement strand
GGCTTTTTCTTTTCTAAGGCACGTCGGCAAACGGCGACGAATTGTCAAGCACACTTTGCGAAAATGTGAAAAAAAACAAATTCTCACGCCGCCCCACGGAAAAAAACGCACACACATTTCATTGGTTCAAAAGATTGCCGTACCTTTGCCGAGCGTGAAACGGAAGGCGGCGAAAGAGCCCGACGGTGAACAGGTAAAAAGACGGAAGGTTCAGGTCTATCAAGAAACAGAACAACAAAATATAAAACCAAGTTTATATAAAAATCAAAAACATGGCAAATTTAGATTTAACCAAGTACGGCATCACGGGTTCCACCGTGATTGCACACAATCCCTCCTACGAAACTCTCTACGCAGAGGAGACCAAGGCAGGACTTCAGGGCTATGAAGTAGGCAAGAACACCGAGCTCAACGCGGTAAACGTCATGACGGGCATCTTCACTGGACGCAGCCCCAAGGACAAGTACATCGTGATGGACGAGACATCCAAGAACACTGTATGGTGGACTTCCGACGAATACAAGAACGACAACCACCCCATGAGCCAGGAAGTATGGGCTGAGGTAAAGAATCTGGCAAAGAAGGAACTCTGCAACAAGAACCTCTACGTGGTGGACGCTTTCTGCGGTGCCAACAAAGACACCCGCATGGCAGTGCGCTTCATCGTGGAAGTGGCATGGCAGGCACACTTCGTCACCAACATGTTCATCAAGCCCACAGCTGAAGAGCTGGACAACTTCACCCCCGACTTCATCGTCTACAATGCCTCTAAGGCCAAGGTGGAGAACTACAAGGAGCTGGGCCTGAACAGCGAGACTTGCGTGGCGTTCAACGTCACAAGCCGCGAACAGGTAATCATCAACACATGGTACGGCGGCGAGATGAAGAAGGGCATGTTCTCCATGATGAACTACTACCTGC
>CAVHNA010000038.1:0-17218 GCA_963637205.1 Bacteroidaceae bacterium | reverse complement strand
ACCGCGACCAAACCGGCCGTCCCCGAAACCGTGTCATGCTGAATGTGGGCTTCATCGCGGAGACGCACCGTCCGGAGGACATACGCGACATCGGCAAGTGCCTGACATACAAGCACAGCCACCAGGACCAGAAAGACCTTTTTGGCAATCCCTTTGCCGGCTACAACGAATTCGTCCGGAGGAAGACGGAGGAGTTCTGGACGGAGATGGTCAACAACGGCAGCGTCGGCATCAAAGTCTGACAATCACTCAAGGGAAAGAAATTTCCGGAAGAACACTTGCAAGAATTCAAATAAAAAGCGTCCTTTGCAGCGTCCGAAAGTTGGAAAAGTGTACGAAAACGGCACAAGTATATGATAAGTAGAAATATAGACGAATATCTGGACAATTTCTTCGCTTCTTCAAAGAAAGCACTGCTGGTTACAGGGGCAAGACAGATAGGGAAAACTCTATAGAATGTATGCCCCCAGAAAAGATGAAAGGAAAATGCGGAACGACAAAAGGACGACTGTATGTGTGCAGTATTACAACTCACCCTGCGGCGAGATGGTGCTAGCGTCAATAGGTGAAGAGCTGTGTCTTTGCGACTGGAACGAAAAACCTTGCACAGAACGAAACAAGCGCAGGCTAATACGACAGCTGAACGCGGCGATTACGGAAGAGCCATCGGAAGTGATACTCCATGCGAAAGAGCAACTTGACGAATACTTCGCTGGCAAACGTAAGACATTCGACATACCTCTGCATCCTATAGGCACCGACTTTCAGAAGCATGTATGGAATGCCTTGCAGGAGATTCCTTTTGGCAAGACTCAAACTTACAAGGGCATAGCGTTGAGAATAGGAAACGTGAAAGCCGTCAGAGCCGTGGCGCAAGCCATAGGCGCAAACGGCATCGGCATCATCATACCATGTCACCGTGTCATCGGTTCCGACCATTCCTTGACAGGCTTCGCAGGCGGACTGGAGGCGAAGCGGATACTACTTGACCTTGAAAGCAGAAGGCCATAAACGCCATGCAGACAGAGACCACCACAACGCACGACACGGCATCGGTAACTGTGGGTCTAAGCAAGAGTGAAGTATCGGTAATTCCAAAAGGTAGACTATAAGACAGCGACGGCTGTTCCAAGCAATCAAAACTTGAAACTGCCATCGCCGCATATCTCCGGGTTACGCCCTACCCTATGGTTCTCACGCTTTACGCCGTGAGGATCTCCACCAGTTTCTCCACCGCAGAGATGATGCCTTCGGGGTTCTTGCCACCAGCGGTAGCGAAATGGGGCTGTCCTCCACCACCACCCTGTATAATCTTGGCGGCTTCGCGAATATTTTTTCCTATATTGACGCCATGCTCCACCACTCTATCCGCAGCAGCAGCCGTGAGCAACGGTTTGCCGTCAAAGACGGAGCCTATGACCACAAGACTGTTGTCCACCTCGGCACGGAGCTGGAACGCTATGTCCTTCACGATGTCGGCAGGCAAAGGCACGACAGCTGTGAGCACCTGCATTCCGTTACGTTCCTTCTTCTCCCTTATCATCTTCTGCTTTAGTTCGGCAGCCTTGTCACGCAGTGAGTCCTCTATCTGCTGTCTGAGAGCGGCGTTCTCGGCAAGCGTCTTGTTGATGGCAGCCTTGAGGTCGGGAGTGTTGTTGAAGAGATTTCTTGCCTCCTTGTTGGCATCTACGAGGCTGTAGAGTAGTTCCTCTACCTTCTCGCCGGTAATAGCTTCTATGCGTCGCACTCCGGCAGCCACGCTGCTCTCTGCCACAATCTTCACCATTCCTATCCTACCAGTACTCTTGGCATGACATCCACCGCAGAACTCCACGCTATCGCCAAACTGTACGACACGTACCTTGTCGCCGTACTTTTCTCCGAAGAGTGCTATGGCTCCAAGCTTACGGGCTTCTTCTATGGGCACGTCCCTATGGTCTTGCAGAGGTATGTCCTCCCTGATTTTTGCGTTGACACGACGCTCCACCTCACGCAACTGTTCGTCCGTCACCTTCTGGAAGTGAGAGAAGTCAAAACGCAGATAGTCGGGTGTCACCAGGGAACCTTTCTGCTCCACATGGTCGCCCAAGACTTCCTTGAGAGCTTTGTCCAAAAGGTGGGTGCATGAGTGATTGGCCTCGCTGGCATGACGCAGGTCCGTGTCAACACACGCCATAAACGGAGTGGAAGGATTGGCAGGGAGTGTCTTGGTGATGTGTACGGGAAGGTTGTTCTCATTCTTGGTGTCAAGAATCTCTATCGTCTCGTTTTCACTTACGAGCACGCCCTTGTCTCCTACCTGTCCACCCTTCTCCGCATAGAAGGGAGTCTTGTCCAACACGAGCTGGTAGTACGTCTGTTTCTTCTGGGTAACCTGCCTGTAGCGCAGTATGCGGCACTCACATTCCGTGTAGTCCCATCCAACGAACTCGGTATGTGCCGCAGAGTCGGCACCTGCCACGTCCACCCAGTCGCCGTTCTCTGTCTGTGCGGCGTTACGTGCTCTGGTTTTCTGCTTCTCCATCTCTATACCGAAGCCCTTCTCGTCCACGGTCAGCCCATTCTCCTTACAGATGAGCTGTGTGAGGTCTAGTGGAAATCCGTACGTGTCGAAAAGCGTAAATGCCTTCTCTCCAGATATCTCCGTCTTGCCAGCCGCTTTAGTTTCCGACATCACGCCGTCAAGAATACGTATTCCTGTCTCCAAGGTACGGAGGAAACTCTCTTCCTCTTCTTTCATCACCTTTTCTATAAGGGTCTTCTGGGCTTCCAGCTCGGGATATGTGCTTCCCATCTCACGGATAAGCACGGGCAGCAACTTGTACATGAAAGCTTCCTTCTGCCCGAGGAAAGTATATGCGTACCTGACGGCACGGCGCAGGATGCGACGTATCACATACCCAGCCTTGGCATTGCCTGGCAACTGTCCGTCCGCTATAGAGAACGCTATGGTGCGCAGATGGTCAGCCACTACACGCATGGCTACGTCCACGTCTTCGTTCTCACCATACCTGTAACCGCTGAGGTCTCCTATAACCTTGATGATGGGCTGGAATACATCGGTGTCGTAGTTGGAGTGCTTACCTTGAATAGCACGGACAAGACGCTCAAAGCCCATGCCGGTATCTATGACGTTCATGCCGAGAGGTTCGAGATGTCCGTCAGCCTTTCTCTCGTACTGCATGAAGACGATGTTCCATATCTCTATCACCTGCGGGTCGTCCTTGTTGACCAGTTCACGTCCGGAAACTTTGGCCTTCTCTTCAGCGGAACGGCTGTCAAGATGTATCTCAGAGCACGGACCACAAGGTCCTGTATCGCCCATCTCCCAGAAGTTGTCGTGCTTGTTGCCGTCTATGATATGGTCGGCAGGCACATGCTTCAGCCAATAGGAAGCCGCCTCGTCGTCCCTCACAAGGTTTTCCGCTTCAGAACCCTCAAAGACGGTGACATAGAGGTCTGCCGGATTGAGCTTAAGCACATCCACGAGATACTCCCAAGCCATGTCTATGGCACCTTCCTTGAAGTAGTCGCCGAAAGACCAGTTGCCGAGCATCTCGAACATGGTGTGATGATAAGTGTCGTGACCTACCTCCTCCAGGTCGTTGTGCTTTCCACTTACACGCAGGCACTTCTGGCTATCGGCCCTGCGCCTTGGTTCGGGGTCTCGCGTGCCGAGTATGATGTCCTTCCACTGGTTCATACCGGCGTTGGTAAACATCAGAGTAGGATCGTCCTTTATCACCATAGGCGCAGAAGGTACTATCTGGTGTCCTTTTGACTCGAAATATTTCTTGAACGAGTCACGTATTTCATTCGCTGTCATAACGCTAAATTATGTATGGTATTGATAATATGCCCTTAAATTTGTTGCAAAGGTAATTTGTTTTGCGTACTTTTGCAAAGAATTCTCAAACAAAAGGGGACTTTACAGACAATATGGCATACAACACGAATAAAGAGCTGAAGAAATACTACTCCATTGGGGAAGTGGCCGAGAAGTTCCATGTGGCAGAGTCCTTGCTGAGGTACTGGGAAAAAGAGTTTTCCAACATTCGTCCGCGCAAGTCGGGAAGAAACATCCGCCAATACACCGCAAAAGACATAGAAGAAGTGCAACTGGTGTATAACCTGCTGAAAGTACGCGGCATGAAGATATCGGCTGCACGTGCCGTCCTGTCAAACAACCGTGAAGCCGCCAACGACACTTCAGAGATAATTCAGCGTCTGCAGTCGATACGCAGCGAACTGGTGAGCATCAGCGAGGAACTGAAGTCCCTTTAGAACCTGTTAACCTCCTCTATCTCCTTTATCTTCTTCAGGTCTCTGCAGATGGCCTGCACGTCTTCAATGTCGTGTACCCCGAGTTGAATCTCCGCTTTGAATATACCGTCGCGCGTCTCCACGTTGAGCCGGCTCATGTTCACGTTAAGCTGGCCGGACAGTACTCCGGTTATCTGGTGCAGCACTCCCACATGGTCTATACCCTTAAGATGTATGGTGGCAGGAAACGACAGCTGCTTGTGCGTGTCCCATACAGCGGCCAAAATATGGTTGCCGTCACTCGCCTTCAGCTTGGCGGCAAGGGGACACTGTCTCTTGTGGATGGTGATGTGGGCGGTATTGTCGAAATACCCAAGGACATCGTCGCCTGGTATGGGATGACAGCAGTCGCAAATGATATAGTGGCCTATATTCTCCTCGTTGAGGATGAGCGGCTTCTTTTTGTCTATGCTCTCCACCTTCTGCGGTGAGGTGCTCTCGGTCTCCTCACGACCCAGATGTTTCTTGAAAAACGGTATGTAACGGCTCCATCTGCCTTTCTTGCTTTCCTTGTCGTGTATACAGTCGGCATCGGCATCGCCCAGTACGATGTGTTTTTCCCCTATGGCCATATACAGGTCTTCACGCCGATCCAAGTCATGCAGACGGCAGAGCTTGTCGAGATTGACGCTGTTGGCGTCCGCCTCTATACTCTCAAAGAACTGGTTGAGCAGCTCCTCGCCAGCCTTCTGTTTCTCCCTGTCTTCCCTCCTCAGTATGGCCTGTATCTTGCCTTTGGCTTTGGCCGTGGTGGTGAAGTTTAGCCATTCACGCTCTATCTTCTGGTTCTTGGAAGTAAGTATCTCCACCTGGTCGCCGCTTTGCAGGACGTGGCTGATGGGCACTAGAGTGTGGTTGACCTTGGCTCCTATGCAGTGAGTGCCGAGGAAGGTGTGTATGTTGAAAGCAAAGTCAAGCACCGTACTGCCGGACGGCATGGTCTTGAACTCGCCTTTGGGGGTCACCACGAAAATCTCGCTTGCATAAAGGTTGAGCTTTATGGCATCAAGGAAATCTATGGCGTTAGGCTGTGGGTCGTCCAGTATCTCCTTGATGGTATGAAGCCACTTGTCCAGCTCGTTCTCGCTCTCCTCGCTTGTCTTCGGTCCTTCTTTGTATTTCCAATGCGCGGCAAAGCCCTGCTCCGCTATCTCGTCCATACGCCGGCTTCTTATCTGCACCTCTATCCACTGCCCCGTTTTGCTCATGAGAGTGGTATGCAGAGCCTGGTAGCCATTGGCCTTGGGGTGTGACAACCAGTCACGGAACCTTTCGGGATGTGGCTTGTATATGCTGCTTGCTATGCCATAAATATGGAAGCACTCAGAAAACTCATCAGCCACCTGTTCCCCGTCAAACACAATGCGTACGGCAAGTATGTCGTATATCTCGTCAAAGCTGACGTGTTTGTTCTGCATCTTACACCATATACTATAAGGAGTCTTGATGCGAGCCTTTATCTCGTACTTCAGTCCCGTCTCGTCCAAACGTTCGCGTATGGGTGCAGTGAAATCGGTGAAGATGGAACTCAGCTTGTCCTTCATCCCGGCCAGTCTGTCCTTGATGTACTTGTATTCTTCGGGGTGTTCGTAACTGAAACTCAAGTCCTCTAGCTCCTCTTTTATTTTGTTAAGACCAAGTCTATTGGCGAGAGGAGCGTATATGTACAGAGTCTCGCCCGCTATCTTGTACTGCTTGCCAGGCAACTGGCTTCCCAAGGTACGCATGTTGTGCAGGCGGTCGGAAATCTTGACGAGTATGACGCGTATGTCGTCGCTCATGGTGAGCAGGAGTTTCTTCAGCGACTCGGCCTGCACAGATGCTTTGTCCCCGAATATTCCGCCAGATATCTTGGTAAGGCCATCCACTATCTGCGCTATCTTGGGACCGAAAATGTTTCTGATGTCTTCTACAGTGAACTCTGTATCCTCCACTACGTCGTGAAGCAAGGCAGAACATATACTCGTACTTCCCAGCCCTATCTCCTCGCAGGCTATCTGCGCCACGGCGATAGGGTGCATTATATAAGGTTCGCCCGAAAGACGCTTCACGCCCTTGTGCGCTTGCTTGGCAAAGTTGAAAGCCTTGTCGATAATCTCCACATGCTTGCAGTGCCTTGACTTGAGATACGACTCTACCAAATGATGGTAGGCATCGTTCACCATCTTCTCCTCTTCCAACTCTTTCGGTGTCATCTCTTCCATACCTTATTATCTTACCCTCAGTTTCCTTCCTGCTCGGATGTTGTTGCCCCGGATACCGTTTAGCCTTCTCAGTGCCGACACGGTGGTGTGGTTGCGTTTGGCTATGGCTCCGAGATTGTCACCTTTGCGTACCGTCACGTACTTTTTCGCTTTGGATTTGCCGGTATCGGATGACACTGCCACTTCTCTTACCAGTGTCTTCACATCCTCCCTGAGATATATGGAATCCCCTTCCTCTATGAACGCCGCTATGTTTTCCGACGGCATTCTGATGATGCAGGCGTGCGAGTCACCAGGTATCAGACTAGTGCGGTACTGCGGGTTGAGTGCCTTGAACTCCTCTTGGCTTATGCCGCATCTTGCCACTATGGTATCGATGTCCACGTTCTTGTTCACCACGATGGTGTCCGTAGCTTGAGGCAAGGAGGTGTTAACTGGACAGATGTTGTGTTCGCAGTAGTAGTTCATTATATAATTGGCGGCAATGAACGCCGGCACGTAGCCTCTCGTCTCGTTAGGCAAGTAGGGATATATGGTCCAGTAGTCCTTGACTCCACCCGCTCTTTTGATGGCTTTGCTGATGTTGTTGGGACCGCAGTTGTAGCTTGCTATCACCAGCGTCCAGTCTCCGAAGATGTCGTACAGGTCTTTGAGGTATCTCACGGCGGCGTAGCTTGCCTTTACCGGGTCACGCCTCTCGTCTATAAGACTCGTCACTTCCAAACCGTACTGTTTGCCAGTGCCTATCATGAATTGCCACAGTCCCGTAGCTCCCATACGGCTGGTGGCACCGGGGTTAAGCGCACTCTCTATGACAGGCAGGTATTTCAGTTCAAGTGGCAATTGGTAGCTCTCAAGTGCCTCTTCAAATATGGGATTGTAGAAATTGGAAGCTCCAAGCATGATGCTCACCGTCCTTCTCAGTCTGCCACTGTACTGGTCAATGTATTTCCTAACCACATCGTTGTACGGCATCTCTATCACGTTGGGCAGTCTGCCAAGTCTCTTTTTGTATGTCGCATCATCAAAGACGGGGTTCTCGCCTGTGGTCTGGCAGTTGTCGTCGAAGGTAAGGAAGTTGCGTACGGCCCAGTCCTTGAGCAGACTGTCTATCTCCTGTGTCTGCATACCCTCCGGCAGCTGTATTGCCTCATCCGACGTGTTGTCGTCCGTTACCTGCGCCGTAGCGTTGGTGAGAGCCATTGCCATCAGCAGTCCACATGCGGCCAACCTTCCTCGTATATTGTAGTATAATTTCTTTTTCATCATGTTGGTGTATTCTCAAAAGTTTATTGAGCACAGTATGCCAGGAGCGCATTGGCGATTCCAGGCGTCGGCGCAAGGTGTCTGAATGACGGTAGGCGCCACGTGCATGCTCAAGTCCTCCGATATGTCGAAGGTGGAGAGTTCGCCGTCCACGTATGCGTCCACCACCGACAGTAGGTAGACTCCTGCGAAGGCGAAGATGCTCATGTCTCTGTATTTGCGGAAATAGTTCTTCTTGTTCTTGAACATTTCCTTGAACCTGTCTTCCTTGCCAGTGATGTCGTATCCCATCGGGAGCATCTTCTCATAGCTCTTCGTACTCGGGTCGCTGTCCATGATGTCAAGGTATGCCTGCGAATAGTCGTGCAACATCTGGTTGTTCCACGTCAGGGCATAAGCGCATCCCAAAAAGCCTCCGTATATGATGGGCAGCTTCCAGTATTTGCGGTTGTAGATCTGTCCACCTCCCGGGAAAACCATCGCCAGCCACATGGAACGTATAGGGTCTGGCACGAAGCGTTCTTTCTTTCCCATGTCCGTCGCCGTATGCAGCAAACTGTCAGTAACGGCAACTATGTTTTGTGCATCCACGTCGATGGTATCCGTCACTACGGAATCCTTGCCAGCGTACATTTTCTCTCCAGCTATTCTTGTCTCTGCATACACCGCAGATGTAGTTCCCACCACGAGAAGCCATCCGACGACGACAAGCCGGACACCAATGTCTATGAAGCCAACGGGTCTCAACTTTGCCTTTGGTCAATGATGGACATTATGCGTTCGAGTTCCTCGCTGCTGGAGAACGGTATGGTTATCTTTCCCTTGCCTGTGTCGGCACATGTCAGTTGCACCTTGGCCTGGAATATCTTGCTCAGTGCGTTTTTCAGTTCGCTGTAGTCGGAGTTGAGGTTAGACCCTTTCTGCCTTATACGCTTTCCGTCCCCTGTCTTCACGGAGCCTCCTTCGGAAAGTTCCTTCACCATCTCCTCTATCTTGCGCACGCTGAGCTTGCCGTTCTTCATTTCGGCAAACACCTTGAGCTGTGCGGTGGGGTCGTTCAGCGTAAGCAGTGCCCTGGCATGCCCCATGTCTATCTCTCTGTTGCGGAGAGCCACCTGCACTGGAGCTGGCAGCTTCAGCAGTCGCAGGTAGTTGGTTACGGTAGCGCGGTTTTTGCCCACCTTCTCACTCAGCTGCTCCTGCGTGATGTCGTACTGTTCTATCAGATGCTGATAGGCAAGGGCTATCTCCATAGCCGAGAGGTCCTGTCTCTGGATATTCTCCACCAGCGCCATCTCCATCATGTTCTCGTCGTCCACGGTGCGTATGTACGCCGGGATGTGCGTAAGTCCGGCTCTTTGGCTTGCCCTCCAGCGTCTCTCGCCGGCGATGATGATGTACGTCCCGTCGCCCATGTCCCTCAAGGTGATGGGCTGTATGATGCCTATCTGGCGTATGCTGTTGGCCAGTTCCTGCAGGGCGTCGTCGTCAAACTCCCTTCTCGGCTGATTGGGATTGGGCTTTATCAGTTCCATGTTCACCTCACTGATGTTGGAGGAGCCGGAAGTCCTTATGTCGTCTGTCTGCAGCAAGGCGTCAAGTCCTCTGCCGAGGGCTTGGGCCTGCCCTGGATATTTCTTACGTATTGCCATGATTATCTTTTAGCGTTTTTCTTGATTATCTCCTCGGCAAGCTGCAAGTGCGCTTTTGAACCTACCGCATCCGCGTCGTACAAGATTACGGGCATTCCGTGTCCAGGTGCCTCGCTGAGCTTGACGTTGCGCTGGATTACCGTGTCAAACACCAATTCGCGGAAATGCTTCTTCACCTCCTCGTACACCTGATTGGCGAGTCTCAGACGACTGTCGTACATCGTCAGGAGAAAGCCTTCTATTTCCAGCGTGGGATTCATCCTCGATTTCACTATCTTTATCGTGTTAAGCAGCTTGCTGATACCTTCCAACGCAAAGTACTCACACTGCACAGGTATGATAACACTGTCCGCGGCCGTGAGCGCGTTGATGGTGGTGAGTCCGAGACTCGGACTGCAGTCTATGAGTATGTAGTCGTACTCGTCCTTCACTGCGGCGAGCACGTTCTTCATCACCTTTTCCTGATTCTTGAAGTTGAGGAGTTCTATCTCGGCACCCACCAGATCAATGTGCGACGGTATGATGTCCAGTCCGTCTATATCCGTGGTATATATCACCTCATGAGTGTCCATCTCGTTGAGTAGAGCATTGTAGAGCGAAGCCTCCACCTTGTTCACGTCTACGCCAAATCCGCTCGAAGCGTTGGCCTGTGGGTCAGCGTCCACAAGCAGCACTTTTTTCTCCAGCGTAGCCAGTGACGCAGCAAGGTTCATGGTAGTGGTGGTCTTTCCCACACCACCCTTCTGATTTGCTATGGCAATGATTTTACCCATCGTTTGTCGTGTCTTTATTACATTATTTATGTGAACAGCATGCGAAGGTAATATTTTCTTTTGGATTGTTATGGCTGTATTAAGGTTTTTGTTACTTTTGCACCGCAAAATTAGATTTTTTATGTCAAAAAGACCTCTTATCCTTATCTCGAATGACGACGGAGTATATGCGCAAGGCATCCGCAAGCTCATGGAGTTGATGTGCACTTTGGGCGACGTGGTGGTGGTGGCTCCCGACTCCGAGCGTTCCGGCGCGGCGTGTTCCATCACGTCCACCGTACCTGTCAGACTAAAGTTGTTGAGCGATGTTCCAGGACTGTCCGTTTACGCATGCAGCGGCACCCCGGTGGACTGTGTAAAACTGGCGCTGGAGAAAGTAGTCTCACGCAAGCCCGACCTGTGGGTGTCGGGGATAAACCACGGCGACAACGCAAGCATCAGCCTTCACTACAGCGGCACGGTGGGTGCGGTGCTGGAGGCCTGCATGAAGGGTGTTCCGGCCATCGGATACAGCCTCAGGACGAGAGGCAAGGAGTGCGACTTCGCTCCCTATCGCAAGGTAATCCTCGACGTATCGAAACACGTGCTCACCGAAGGACTGCCGCCGCATGTCTGCCTCAACGTGAACTTCCCGCAGCTTCCTTCCATGAAAGGACAGATGGTGTGCCGGATGGCGAAAGGCGAATGGAGGTCGGAATGGATAGACGAAGGGGAAGGCACTTACAAGTTGACCGGCGTCTTCAACAACCTTGAGCCAGAAGCCGAGGACACTGACTATTGGGCTCTTGACCATGGCTTCGCCGCCATCACTCCCCTGCAGTCGGACATGACCAGCGTCCCTACTCTGCTTAGTCTGAAACCTCTACAACGCCTATACTGACATGCGATATTATCTGATAGCCGGCGAGGCCAGCGGCGACCTACATGCCTGTCACCTGATGGAGGCGTTGCGAAACGAAGACCCGGAGGCGGAGTTCCGGTGCATAGGCGGTGACATGATGATGGCCCAGGGCGCCACCATGCTCCAGCATTACCGCGAGTTGGCGTACATGGGTTTCATACCGGTGCTGCTGCATCTGCGCACCATACTGAGGGGCATGGCCGTGTGCCAACGCGACATCGTGGCGTGGTGTCCGGACGTGGTGATACTGGTGGACTACCCGGGGTTCAACCTCAAGGTGGCAAAGTTCCTGCGAGACAACACGCACATTCCGGTGTACTACTACATCTCACCCAAGATATGGGCGTGGAAGGAGCACCGCATCCACGACATAAAGCGTAACGTGGACGCCCTGTTCAGCATCCTTCCCTTTGAGGTAGACTTCTTCAAGAAAAAACACCATTACCCCATACACTATGTCGGCAACCCCACGGTAGACGAGGTGGCGGATTTCAAAGACAGACACCAGGCGGATTTCAAAGCGTTCACGGAAGACAACGGACTGGACGACAAACCTGTGATAGCCCTGTTGGCAGGAAGCAGGAAGCAGGAGATAGAAGACAACCTGCGACGCATGATAGAAGCGGCGTCCGCTTTCGGCGACACTTACCAGCTGGTACTGGCAGGAGCTCCGAACATTGACGACTCTTTCTACGCTAAATGGATAGGAAACGGCCGTGTCAAGATCTTGTACGGACAGACCTACCGCATACTGCAGCACAGCACGGCGGCACTTGTCACCAGCGGCACGGCCACACTGGAAACGGCACTGTTCCGCGTGCCGCAGGTGGTATGCTATTACATGAAGGCCGGCAAGCTGGCGTCCTTCGCACGCAAGTTGTTCCTGAAAATTCCATACATCTCGCTCGTCAATCTCATAGCGGGCAAGGAAGTGGCGCCGGAACTGGTGGCCGACCAGATGACGGTGGAGAATGTCCGCACGCACCTTGCCGCCATACTCCCCGGAGGCGGAGAGAGAAACGGCCAACTACAGGGATACGAAGAGATGGCGCGCAGGCTTGGCGGAGTGGGCGCACCGGCCAAGGCGGCCAAGATGATGGTGAAGAAATTGAGGGGAAACGGCTAAAATCACCAAGATGCTTTGGAAGTAAGGGGAAAAAGGCATAACTTTGCGATTGATTTCTTTAATTATATCCGTTTTAAACATGAGACTTAACACACTAACAGCAGCATTGCTCGTCACGCTGTCGGCGTATTCGCAGACTGCGGAGATGGTGACGCCACAGGCTATCAGCCAGACACAGACGAACTATATCAACAACAAGGCACCGCTGCCTTCCAGCCCCTTCATCAAGCTTCCGGTGAAGTCCATAACCCCGAGGGGATGGGTGGCTGAGATGATAAGGAGGCAGAAGGAAGGACTCTGCGGCCAGTTGGGCGAAATCAGCGACTGGCTGGACAAGGAGGGCAACGCATGGCTTGAGACCGGCGGCTCGCACGGATGGGAGGAAGTGCCCTACTGGCTGCGCGGCTACTCCAACATGGCGTACATACTGGAGGACAAGGCCATGCTGGACGAGACGAAGTTCTGGGTGGAGGCCATCATCAAGAGCGCACAGCCTGACGGCTACTTCGGTCCGGTGAACGAGAACAAGGACGGCAGACGCGAGTTGTGGGCCAACATGCTGGCTCTGCAGATACTGCAAGACTACTATGACTACAGCGGCGACGAGCGAGCGCTACGGGTGATGAAAGGATATTTCCAGTGGGAGCTCAACTACCCCAAGGAGAAGTTCCTGCGCGACTACTGGGAAAACAGTCGCGGAGGTGACAACCTGCTCTCCGTGATATGGCTCTACAACCGCACCGGCGAGGCGTGGCTTCTCGACCTCTGCCACAAGATACACCAGTGCACCGCCAACTGGATGCAGGAGAGCGGCCTGCCCAACTGGCACAACGTCAACGTGGCGGAGTGCTTCCGCGAGCCGGCCGAGTACTTCCTCGTCACCAAGGACTCGGCGGCGCTGAAAGCCACATACCGCGACTACTCCCTCATACGCCGCATCTACGGCCAGGTGCCGGGCGGCATGTTCGGTTCCGACGAGAACTGCAGACACGGATACATAGACCCTCGACAGGGTACGGAGACATGCGGTTTCGCCGAGCAGATGCTCTCCGACGAGATACTCATGGCGCAGACTGGCGACGTGCTCTGGATGGAGAACCTCGAGGACGTGGCGTTCAACAGTTACCCGGCGGCCTTCACCGAAGACATGCGGTCGCTGCGTTACCTCACCTGCCCCAACATGGTGCAGAGCGACAGCCGCAACCATAACCCGGGCGTGGACAACAGCGGGCCTTTCTTCAGCATGAACCCCTTCAGCAGCCGCTGCTGCCAGCACAACCATTCCATGGCATGGCCGTACTATGCGCAAAACCTTGTGCTCGCCAGTGCGGACGGAGGTGCGGCGTTCCTCATATACGCCGACTGCAGCGCCAAACTCAAGATTGGCGACGGACGCGAGGTGACACTTGACGAGAAGACCACGTATCCCTTCAGCGAGGACATAAGCGTCACCGTGTCGGGTATAGGCAAGAAGCGTACGGCGGACTTCCCCATGTACTTCCGCATCCCGTCGTGGACCAAGGGAGCGCACGTCACGGTGAACGGACAGACTGTACCGTGCCGCGTGGAGAGCGGTCTGCTCCGCGTTTCCGGAACGTGGAAAGACGGCGATGCCGTGAACCTGCACTTCCCCATGTACCTCGGCAAGCGTGTGTGGACTCTCAACAAGAACAGCGTGAGCATAGACTACGGACCGCTGACCATGAGCCTCCTCATCAAGGAGAGACGCGAGAAGAAGGACAGCCGCGCCACGGCCATCGGCGACTCGCACTGGCAGAAGAACGCCGACCCGGAGAAGTGGCCCACCACCGAGATATACGCCGCCAGCCCGTGGAACTACGCGTTATGTTCCGACCTTGAAGGCATGGAGGTGGAGCGCAAGGCGTGGCCGGCTGACAACTATCCCTTCTCGGCCGACAGCGTACCTCTGCGGGTGAAGGCCCGCGGCGCCAAGGTGGAAGGATGGGGACAGGACGAGACGGGCCTGTGCCAGGTGCTGCCCGACATAGACTCTCCGCGCGGAGAGTTGGAAGACATCACGCTCATCCCCATGGGAGCAGCGCGCCTGCGCATCTCGGCATTTCCTCCGCTGAAGTAAACGAGGGGCCAAGGCATACAGGAAAAAGCTAAACGACAATAACAACCAAACAAAAAAGAGAAACCAAATGAGAAAGACAATCTTATCCGTAGCGCTCATGTCCGCCATCACGGCACTGGCGCAAACGGCGGAGTTCTTCAAGCCTTATGCGAGCACCGACCTGCGTTTGCCGTCGGTTCCGCTCGTGGTGAACGACCCCTATTTTTCAGTATGGTCGCCGTACGACAAGCTGACCGACGGCACCACACGCCACTGGACCAACGACGAGAAGCCCATACTGGGTCTGCTCCGCGTGGACGGCACGGCGTACCGCTTCATGGGAGCGCAGCAGGAATTCGTGCTTTCCTCCATAGCACCCATGGCTGACGAGGAGAAGTGGGAAGGCGTCGTGACACGCGAAGTGCAGAAGGACGGTTGGGAAGCCGAGACATTCGACGCCTCAGCGTGGAAGACCGAGAAGGCAGCGTGGGGAAGCGACGGACTGCAGAACATCGGCACCAAATGGTCGAAGGAAGGCAGCGACATATACATTCGCCGCAGTGTGGAGCTGACGGCGCAGCAGCTGCAGGAAGACCTCTACCTCAAGTACTCGCACGACGACGTGTTCGAGATTTTCATCAACGGCACCAAGGTAGCCTCCACGGGCGAGACGTGGGTGGACGACGTGACGCTGCACCTCGACGGTGACCTGAAGAAGCTGCTCCACTCGGGCAAGAACGTGATAGCCGCACACTGCCACAACACCACCGGCGGAGCGTACGCCGACTTCGGACTCTTCAAGAACGTGAAGCCCAAGGGACAGGCCGTGCAGCTGGCAGAGCAGAAGAGCGTGGACGTGCTGGCCACCAACACTTACTACACGTTCGCCTGCGGACCTGTGGAACTTGACTTGGTGTTCACGGCTCCCATGATCATCGACGACTACGACCTCATCTCCACGCCCGTCAACTACATCTCATACCAGGTGCGCAGCACCGACGGACAGAAGCACGACGTGCAGATATACTTCTGCGCCACGCCGCTCATGGCCGTCAACCGCGCCAACCAGCCCACCGTCACCTCCATGGGCATGGAGCAGGGAATGCGCTACGCCAAGACGGGTACCGTGGAACAGCCCATACTGGCCAAGTCGGGCGACGGCATCTGCATAGACTGGGGATACTTCTACATGCCGGCCGTCAACGGTAACGTCATCGTGGGCGACGCCACCGAGGTGGAGAGCAACTTCATAAATACCGGCAAGACGGTAAACCGCGACCAGCAGCGTCCGCGCAAGGGCTTCGGCCGTCCCGTGGTGGCGCGCAAGCCCGCCGACATGCCAGCGATAGCGTACACACACGACTTCGGCTCCACCACCGAGGCGCGCAGCTTCACCATGCTCGGGTATGACGAGATATACGACATAGAATACTTCCACAACAGGTACAAGGGATACTGGGCACACGACGGACAGGTCACCATCATCGACGCCTTCCGCAAGATGCAGTCCACCTACGGTAGCGTCATGACACGCTGCCGCGCCTTCGACAAGATGATATACGACGACGGCATGGCGTCCGGCGGCAAGGAGTACGCCGAGATACTCTCCGGAGCGTACCGCCACGTGATGGCGGCGCACAAGCTCTTCCAGGACAAGGACGGCAATCTGCTGTTCTTCTCCAAGGAGAACAACTCCAACGGATGCGTCAACACCGTAGACCTCACCTATCCCTCGGCTCCGCTCTTCCTCCGCTACAACCCCGAACTGCAGAAGGGCATGATGACCTCCATCTTAGAGTACAGCAAGAGCGGACGCTGGACCAAACCCTTCGCTGCGCACGACATAGGACAGTACCCTCTGGCCAACAAGCAGGTCTACGGCGGCGACATGCCACTGGAGGAGTCGGGCAACATGCTGACACTGGCCGCCCAGATATGCAAGCAAGACGGCAACACCAGCTTCGTGGACCCCTACTGGGACATACTGCAGGAGTGGACCGACTACCTGGTGGAGAACGGACTGCACCCGGCCAACCAGCTCTGCACTGACGACTTCGCCGGACACTGGGCAGGCAACTGCAACCTCGCCATCAAGGCCATCATGGGCATAACGGGCTTCGCCGAAATGGCTAAGCTGAAGGGACTGGACGACGTCTACACCAAGTACAACGCCAAGGCCAAGGAGATGGGCGCAGCGTGGGAGAAGGAGACCAAGGTGGGCGACCACTACGAACTGGCCTACGGCGCCGGCAAGGACACCTGGAGCCAGAAGTACAACATGGTGTGGGACAAGCTGTGGGGAACGGGCATCATCCCCAACAACGCCATGCAGACCGAGGTGGAGTACTACCTGAAGAAGCAGAACACGTACGGACTGCCGCTCGACTGCCGCAAGGACTACACCAAGACCGACTGGATAATGTGGACCGGAGCGATGGCTCCAGACATCAAGACGTTCCAGAAGTTCGTCAGCCATGTGTACAAGTACATCAACGAGACCGAGAGCCGCGTGCCCACCTCCGACTGGAGCGACACCAAGACCGCCAAGATGGTAGGCTTCAAGGCACGCTCCGTCATCGGCGGCTACTGGTTCCGCGTCCTCATGGACAAGATACAGCCAGCGTCCGAGCCTGCCAAGGCGAAAGGCAAGAAGAAATAAGCCGGCCACGGCAGGCTGACACCGCCTGACGAGTCCGCCGCCCTCCCCGTCCCAAGGGAAGGCGGCGGACTTTTTCCCGACTTCGTCACTCAAAAAATGTTCGTTTTTATTGCTGTCCGCTAAAACTCAAAAGGTCATAAATATTCTGCCCGAAGCCCTTTAAAATGGGGCTTCGGGCTTGCTTTTCAAAAAGTAAGCCCCCGTTAATCAAAAAGACTTGGTTCGGGAGGCGTTTCC
>CAVHNA010000037.1:0-17370 GCA_963637205.1 Bacteroidaceae bacterium | reverse complement strand
TCAAACGTGGCCTTGCAAGGAGAGAGATTAGCATTGCATGCTGTGGGTCGCGTTTCTTGCTCTGGCAAGCGTCTCCTTCGTCGCCGAGCGGGCGCAAACGCTCCTACTACCGACGCCCTTCCCGGCAATTGCATTAGGAGGCGAATTTGCGGCAAACGCGACCACAAGAGAAAAGGTAGGAGGAGCGTTTGCGACAAACGCGACCACAAGAGGAATGGTAGTAGGAGCGTTTGTATCAAACGTGGCCTTGCAAGGAGAGAGATTAGCATTGCATGCTGTGGGTCGCGTTTCTTGCTCTGGCAAGCGTCTCCTTCGTCGCCGAGCGGGCGCAAACGCTCCTCCTATCAGCCTTCTACAGCCGTACATTTCTTCTCAGACAGCTGCGTGGAGCCTTTGACGCGTGAATCTTGCTCCAAGCAGGGCGGAAAGTGGCTGGATTCGGCGATTCTTGCTTCCCGCAGAGCGGAATGGAGCCTTTGACGCGTGAATCTTGCTTCTCCGAAAACAAAATGAAGGTCTCTGCAGTCCGCAACAGCCTATAGTAGGAGCGTTTGCGTCAAACGCGACCCCAAGAGAAAATGCAGGAGGAGCGTTTGCGGCAAACGCGACCCCAAGAGGAAATGCAGGAGGTGCGTTTGCGACAAACGCGACCCACATACACGCAGCAAACTTTCTCCTTGCGAAGGGCGCGGTCCGGAAATCCACGCCTGCTGCCGTGCGGCACGGAAAACAGCGTTCACCTCTTGCGCAGCACCAGCCACGGGGCTACGCCCTTGTGGGTGTCGGTGCGGTAGTGCGCCGCTTTCTCGGTGAAGCGTGCCGTGCCGTCGGGGGAGCGGTAGAAGCCGCACTCGTTGCCGCCGGTGAGGTAGACGGCATCCACGAAGCCGTATTCGCGCAGAGCTTCGGCGAAGCCTCTGAGCGTCTCACTGCGGCAGGTCTCCACGACGTAGAGACGGTCGTCGTCGGTGCGTGCCAGTGCCTTACGCTCCACCTTGCCGTGGAGGAAGAAACGCCGGGGCAGCTCACCGTCGGACAAGAGCACGAACTGGCGGAAGTACGACCCGTCGCGGTCTATGACGTACTCCTTCACGTCGTCGAAGCGCGAGATGCCTATGACCATGTTGCCGCCGGAGATGGCGCAGTAGCCGAGTCGCGACACGTCGTTCCGCATCTCCTCGCCGTCTATCACCAGACTGCCTATGTATCTGCCCTCCGGCGTGTAGTCGGCGGTGCGCGTGTAGAGCAGCACGCCGCGGTCGGCGGTGTCGGGCTCCTCCAGTGTCAGCTCCGCCTTCACGTTGCTCAGCTCGTAGACGTCGAGGGCCACGCCGAGCACGGTGTCCGTCTTCAGCGTCACCGCCGAAGCGCCCTCGCCAGGCTTCATGGATTCCAGCTTCTCTATGTTCCGCTTGGGCGACACGGACACACTCACGCCTATGTTGCAGTAGTAGCCGTAGGCACGCGTCGCCACGTAGCAGGCCGCCAGCGCCACGACGGCGAGGACCGCGCACAGTGCGTACATCATCCATCGCTTCAGGCCGCGACGCGGACGGACACCGGGATGCACGACGGCGTCCGTCTCGTCGTCGTTCTCTATGGTGATGACCGGCGTCTCTGAAATCTCCTGAGCGGAGTCCGGAGTCTCATCGTCTTCTATCACTATGATTGGCTTCTCGTGTATGTCGTCGCCGTTGTTTCGTAAGTATATCATTTGTTGTCCCCCTCTTGTTCCAGTATAGTTTTCAATTCTTTCAAAGCGTCCTTCGACGCCTTCAGCTTAAAGTCCGTAGTGAGTCTGTGGTCCATCAGCAGCAGGTCTTGGCTGTTGATGTTGACGGAGTAGATGAAGTCCTTGTTCACCAGCAGGCTCTTGCCCACCCTCACGAACTTCTTCTCCTTCAGCCCTGCCAACGCCTCCGCGAAGAAGTGCAGCTGGAACGTCATCGTCACCACCTTCCCGTTGAAAAGGTAGATGTCGGAGTAGTTGCCCGAGGCCTTGATGAAGGCTATGTCTTCGGTGGGCACCACCACCAACTCCAAGGATGTAGATATCTTCAATTTCTCCATTGTCGCCTGATTATGAACCGGGAGCGTCTCGCCGCCAAAAGCGCGTCGTTGCCGCCTTCCCGGATATTAGCGCGGCAAAGTTACGAAAATAAAAGGAGTGGGAAAAGGAAAACAGACAACAATAGGCCGAAAGGGTGGCGAGCTGTTGTCTGTTTTCTCGTATACTCTGGCCGTGCGGCGTGTCAGAACCTGCCTGGACCGCCTCTGCCCGGACCGCCGGGGCCACCATGTCCGCCCGGACCGCCAGGGCCGCCGGGGCCGCCGGGGCCTCCTCGCCGGCGTGCGTCCTTGTCGCCGAAGAGGTTGAGACGGTAGATGAAGTGTACCATGAAGTAACTGTTGATGTTGCTGCTGTATGTATCGGTACGCGACACGGCGCTGATGGCGCGGCTTACGTTGCTGCGCTGGTGCAGTATATCGTTCCACTCCACGCTGATGGTGGCGGCCTTGCGCTTCAGGAAGCTCTTCTGCAACGTGGCGCTCCAGAGGAGCTCGTTGGTGTTCATGGTGTTGTCCTCGAAGCCGCGGCGGCACTGCTCGGTGATGTTGGTGGACAAGGTGATGCTCCAGGGGAACATCACGGTGGCGCTGCCGCCGTAGTTGTACGTCCAGTTGTCTTGGTCGTTGTTCTCCTGCAGCTTGCTGCGCGAGTGGCTGAAGTTGAAGCCTGCGTTGGCGCCGAAGTCCACCGACCAGTCGTCGCCGAAGGTCTTGCGGTAGTTGAGTCGTATGTTGTCGCCTACGCTAACGCTCTTGGTGGCGGCCTCGAACTGCGTCAGGTCCACCTGTGAGAACAGATGGTCCATATTCACCGACCCGTCGGCGTTGTAGCGTATGTCCAGCGTCTGTCCGTCGGTGTTGCTGCGCATGTAGCTGAGGCGGTAGTTGTAGTTCCCGAAGATGTTGTTGGAGAAGTTCCAGTACTTCTTCTCTCCCATGGCGGTGTTGAAGTTGCTGTGCAACCACATGCTCCAGTTGCCGTCTATGTTCATCGGGCGAGTGTAGCTGACACCCGTCTCGCTGTCGTAGATGGTGGCGGAGGTGATGCTGTTCTTGGTGTTGTTGTACCCACCGCGCACGCCCCAGCTGGTCTGCGTCTGCTCCCTGTATCCGTTGTACTCGGCGAACATGTCGTTGTTCCAGCTGCTACGCAGTCCGGCGTTACCGGTGGAGATGTTGAACTGGTTGCTGTCGTCGGTGATTTCCATCAGCTGCGTCATGCTGGGTTGCGACATGCGTGCGTTGTAGCGCAGCCTCAACTGGCTCACGTTGCTTATCTTCCACCTCAGGTTGACACGCGGCGCCCAGTTCTGCGTGGTGCGCGTCACGGTGGTGTCCACGCCTCCCTTGGCGTAGTTCATCAGCGTGTTCTGCGGACGGAACGACGCGCCAATGTCAAAGCGCAGCTCCTGTCCGTTCTCCAGTTTGTTGGTATAGCGCAGCGTCGCCCGTGCGTCGTGGTTGTTCTCCTTGTATGTGGCGTACTGACTGTTGCGTGCGTCTATGGAGAGCGTGCGCCAGTCTATGCCTCCGGCGAAGGCGTTGTCCACGTTGATGCCGTTTGTGAAGATGTCATACAGGAACGTTTCCGTGATGGCGTTGCCCCCGTTGAAGTTCGGGTCGGCCTGGTCGAGAAGGTTCTCGAGGTTGTACATCGAGCGGTCGTTGTCCGAGAAACGTCGCTGATACTGGTAGCTGAGCTGCAGGTTGAGGTTATTGGTGATGGGCTCGGTGTAGCTCAAGCGGCTCTCCACCGACCAACTCTTGGAAGGACTCAAAGTGTAGCGGTCCTGCAGACGGTCTTTGCCGGTCTGCTGGTAGTATTTGGTACGCGACCATGAATAGCTCTCGTTGTCCGAGTCGCTCATGCCTGCGTCCGCGTCGAAGGAGATGTTCCTTCCGGCCTTGCCGAGGCGGCGGTTCAGCTTCAGGTCAAGGCTGCCCGAGTTGCTCTTACCGTTGCTCTTCGACTCCGCCACCTCGTGGTTCACGCGTATGTCCTCGCCGTCCACGTTGAAGAGGTCGTCGTTGGAGTAGTCGTTCAGCGGATAATCCGTCACTTCGTACGGGTCGGAGTTGAAGGTAACGGAGGTGTTGGCACCCTCGTTGTCGTACTGCGAATGTGAGTAGCTGGGGCGGAAGATGAGGGTGGTCATGCTGTCCGGCATCCACTCCAGCCGGAAGTCCATGTTGAAGTTGTAGTTCTTGTTGTCCGACCAGTTGCGCGAGTTGCGGAAGCTGCTGCTGGTGCTGCTGAGGAAGTTCTCGGAGTTGCTGATGGAGAGGTTCTCCGACTCCCTGGCGTTGTAGCGCACGTTGCCGCCCATCTCCAGGTATCCGGCCTGCCGCTCCGGGAGACCGTTGGTCCAGGTGACGTTAAGTCCCGTCATGGTGGTGGTGGTGACGCCGCTGCTCATACCGAAGCCGCCCCAGCGTCCTGAACCGTTGTTGATGTTGTTACGGCTGGCTATGAGCATGAACTGCAGGTTGTCGGTGAAACGGCTCGCGTTGACGTTGAACGTGTAGAGCGGCTTGGGCAACTTTATGGGATTGCTCTCCCCGGGTATCTCGTCGTTGCGAGCCCCGCCGGCCGCCACGTCCACGTTGAGGTTCCAGCCCTCGCTCATACCTTTCTTTATAGAGAGGTCAAGCACAGTCTCCTCCTCGCCGTCGTCAATGCCGGTGATGCGCGAGTAGTCCGACTTCTTGTCGTACGCCTTTATCTTTTTCACCATCTTGCTGGTCAGGTTCTTCAGCGTCATGTCCTTGTCGTTGCCGAAGAACTCCTTGCCCTTCACCAGTATCTTGCTCACGGTCTTGCCGTTTATCTTCAGCGTGCCGTCGTCGGAAATCTCCGCCCCGGGCAGCTTACGCACCAGGTCCTCCAGCGAAGCTCCCTCCGGCAGCTTGTAAGCGTCGGCGTTGTACATGAAGGTGTCGGCCTTCACCTCCACCTGCGGCAGGTTGGCTATCACCTCCGTCTCCTTCAGCATCTTGGAGTCTTCACTGAGTTTCAGCGTACCCACGTCCTTGGACTTCTCGCCCTTCGTCAGGGTGATGTCGGAGTATTGGGTGGCGAAGCCCATGTACGACACACGCAGGATGTACGACCCTGCCTTCACCGCCGGCAACTTGAACTTGCCGTCCTCGGCGGACGAGCCGCCCGTCACCTGCGCACTGTCTTTCAGTTGCAGCAGCACCACCGTGGCACCGGGTAGCGCTCCGTCCCCGTCCGTGCCGTCAACCACAGTACCGCTGACCACCACTTTCTGCGCGTTTGCCGCAACAACACACAGGGCAAACGTCAACAGCGAAAACAATCTTTTCATCAAGTCTAATGTCTAAATATGTAGCGATGTTAATAATCCTGAGTTCCGTTTCACTACCTTCTACGACTTGCGCCATGAGCAAAGGTTTAACAAGCGTGTCACAAAGATGTTCTTTTTCGGCTATTTAGACACCGCCGCATTGTCCGTTAAAGAAAAAAAGCGTACCTTTGTGGAAGTCTAACCAGCGCAAACGCACATTCCTATGTATAGCAAACAGGACATTGCCATCAGCCAAGATTTGGAAAACGAACTCACGAAAGCCATCGCCGCCTGTGAGCACGACAGGCTCTTCGTACTCACCGACACCACCACCAAGTCACTCTGCCTGCCTCTCATAGAAAACATGGACTGCATGAAGGAGGCGCAGACCATAGTCATAGGCAGCACGGACGAGAACAAGACTCTCGACTCGCTGGCGCACGTGTGGTCGTCGCTACAGCAGGGAGGAGCCACACGCCACAGCCTGATGGTGAACCTGGGCGGCGGCATGGTGACGGACCTCGGCGGTTTCGCCGCCAGCACCTTCAAAAGGGGCATCGCCTACATCAACATACCCACCACACTGCTGAGTATGGTGGACGCCTCGGTGGGCGGAAAGACGGGCATCAACTTCGGAGGACTGAAGAACGAGATAGGGGTGTTCAACTGCGCACAGAGCGTCATCATAGACTCCGCGTTCCTGCGCACGCTGGACGGCGACAACACACGGTCGGGCTACGCCGAGATGCTGAAGCACGGCATCATCAGCGACACCAAGCACTGGGCTGAGCTGCTGTCCTTCGACCTCAACGACATAGACTACTCCCACCTACAGGACATGATAGCCACCAGCATAGCCGTCAAGGAAAGGATAGTGGAGGAAGACCCCACCGAAAAAGGCATACGCAAGGCTCTCAACCTGGGGCATACCGCAGGACATGCGCTGGAAAGTCTGGCGCTGGCGGAGAACAGAGCCGTGCTGCACGGATACGCCGTGGCGTGGGGACTGGTATGCGAGCTCTACCTCAGCACAGTGCTCATGGGATTTCCGCAGGACAAGCTGAGGCAGACGGTGAGATTCATACGCGACGAGTTCGGCGCATTCCAGTTCAGTTGCAAGGACTACGACAAGCTCTACGACTTCATGACGCACGACAAGAAAAACACCGCCGGAACCATAAACTTCACGCTAATGGGGAACATAGGCGACATACACATCAACCAGACGGCTTCTAAGGAAGACATCTTCGAGGCGCTCGATTTTCTGAGAGAAGGATGAACATAAACCAACAACAAACACATAAAAAATGAGAAAGAGACTATTTTCCGTAACGGGCCTACTCATGCTGGCTTTGTGCATGATGGCTGAAGGCCGCGCCAAGTACGTATTCTACTTCATAGGCGACGGCATGGGAGTTAACCAGGTGAACGCTGCCGAGACGTATCTCGGAGCATTGCAGGGACGCATAGGCATAGAGCCGCTGTGCTTCCCCTCATTCCCCTATTCCGCACTCGTCAACACACAGAGCGCCACCAACGGCGTCACGGACTCGTCGGCCGGCGGTACAGCCCTGGCTTGCGGCAAGAAGACCAAGAACGGCGTGGAGGGCATGCTCAAGGACCAGACTACCGAAATCTCCAGCGTAGCCAAGTGGGCGCATGACGCCGGAGCCGCTGTGGGAGTGACCACCAGCGTGAGCGTAGACCACGCCACACCTGCCGCCTTCTACGCTCATGTGCCCGACCGCAACATGTACTACGAGATAGGAACCTTTCTGGGCAAGTCTGACTTCGACTTCTTCGCCGGCTCGGACTTCCTCAAGCCCGAGAACCCCAACGGCGGTGACGACCTCTACACACAGACACAGAAGGCCGGATACACCATTGCCCGCGGATACAAAGACTACCAGAAGAAGTGCAAGAAAGCTGACAAGATGGTGCTGTTGCAGACCGAGGAGGCAAGCAAGGCCAACCGCTCAAGCATCCCCTACGCTCTGGACCGCGGCAAGAACGACCTCACGCTTACCGAAATCACACGTGCAGCCATCAACTTCCTCACCAAGAAGCAGGACAGCAAGGACGGCTTCTTCCTGATGGTGGAAGGCGGCAAGATAGACTGGGCCTGCCATGCCAACGACCTCGCCTTCATACCCGAAGTAATAGATATGGACAACGCCGTGAAGGTGGCGTACGAGTTCTACCAGCAGCATCCCGACGAGACTCTGATAATAGTCACGGCAGACCACGAGACCGGCGGCCTGGTGCTGGGACGTGGCCCGTACGAGCTGAACCTGGCCAACGTGCGCTGCCAGAAGATGTCCATAGAGAAGCTGGGCAGTGAGCTGCATAAGTTGCACGACAAATACGGCGACAAGTACAGCTGGGACGTAGTGAAGTCCTTCCTCACCGACAACATGGGATTCTGGAAAGACGTGAAAGTGTCCGAAGACCAGGAGAAGCGCCTGCTGCGCAGCTTCAACAACGTGATGGAAGGCAAGGGCAAGGACACCAAGACCCTCTACCAGAAAGACGACGAGCTGGCAGGTACCATCAAACGCGTGATGAGTGAGAACAGCCTCGTAGGTTGGGTTAGCGGTGGCCACAGCAACGGCTACGTTCCCGTGTTCGCCATCGGAGCCGGCGCGGACATGTTCCACGGCAGGATGGACAACACACAGGTTGCCCCCACAGTGGCGAAAGCTGCCGGATGGACCGCGGAATAAAAAACGCGTAACAGTTAAAGTCAACTTATGAAAAGAATCATCCACACACTGTTGCTGCTGGTGGTGTCCATGTATGCCATGGCAGAGGGCGGCAAGAGCCAAATACCGCTGGCTGACCCGTATATCCTTCTCGACGGAGACACATACTACGCCTACGGCACATACGACGCCTCGGGCATACACGTCTACTCGTCGGACGACCTGCGCACGTGGAAAGACGAGGGGCAAGCTCTCAACAAGGCGAACACCACGGAACAGAAATGGTTCTGGGCTCCGGAGGTGTACCACGTGGGCGACAAATATATAATGTATTTCTCCGCCAACGAGCACTTGTTCGCCGCCACGGCCACGTCGCCCAAAGGACCCTTCAAGCAGGTAGGCTCCTATCAGATGGAGACGCTGCTCGGAGACGAGAAGTGCATAGACTCGCACGTGTTCTTCGACACCAACGGCAAGGCGTACATCTTCTTCGTACGTTTCACGGACGGCAACTGCATCTGGCAGGCGCAACTGGAGGACGACTACATCACCCCCAAGGCGAACACGCTGCGCAAATGTCTGGCCGTGTCGCAGGGATGGGAGAACAAAATGGGACGTGTAACCGAAGGCCCCAACGTGATAAAGATAGGCAGACGCTACTTCCTCACATACTCCGGCAACGACTATCAGAGCCAGGACTACGCCGTGGGATACGCCTACACCAGCAACATCGCTTCGGGCACTTGGACTAAGTACAACGCCAACCCCATACTGCACAAGTGGGACGACCTGGTGGGCACCGGGCATCATTCCCTCTTCTACGATAAGGAAGGCATACTGCGCATAGTGTTCCACGCACACGACTCGAAAGAGGCGATACATCCGCGCAGGATGTATATAGGCACCATCATAGCCACATCGTCCAGTCTGCGCATGAGCGGCGAACCCATAATACGCCCCACACTTGAAGCCAGCACATACAGCCCGGAACTTCTGACCAAGGACTGGGGCTTCGAGAAAGGATACGTCGCCGCCGTGGACCTGAACAACGACGGATATCTTGACATGGTGGCTGGCGGAGCGTCTAACACGGCGCAAAACGAGGCCGTGGATGAGACGGTGAAACTGTACACCACATTCTCTTCTTTGTATAAACCTACCACGCACAAGTGGAACAACACGAGCTCCGCCACCCCCTTCAAGGTGGCGGACTCGCCTTCTATAATCCCCTGCGACATCAACAACGACGGTAACATGGACATCGTCGCCTTCGACCACGTGGGCGAGGACGTGTCCCAAGAGGCATACACCGGGAACTACGGATGCGAGGGCATCTTCCTCGGGACAGGCGACGGGGAGTTCATCACTCCGACGATCACGTTCGTCGACAGCGATGGATCTCCTGTCACATTCGACATAAAAGGACCTTCCGCCGCCGATGTGATAGACATTGACAACGACGGCAGGCTGGACATCGTATGTGCCGGACAACAAGGCGCGACGTCATACAACGTGATACTGCACAACGTGGGCACGGAAGACGACGCTCTGCGCTTTGCGGTGGAGTCGTACGAGACGGAGCTGCGTCTCGCCAACCCCATCATACAGGTGGCGGACATGAACAACGACGGGTTTCAGGATTTCGTCATCTCCGCCGACCTTGAAGGGACGGAAGACCAGACGGTCTTCACGGACTTGTATCTCAACGACACCCTCACGTGCGGTCACTTCATCCGACAGGGACTGGGCGACAACGACAGCGTAATCAAGCGTAAGGCGGAGGGTGCGCTGCTGCTGGCGGACTTCAACGACGACGGTTGGACGGACATATACCTTGCCGGCATAGGCGACGCCTCGTCGGGCGAGAGCCGTGCCAGACAACGCATTTATCTCAACGGCTGTACCACCGCTCCGTCATTCACGGCCACGAGCAGCACCATTTCTCTGACGCAAAACGCATTCACGCTCTCGTCGTACGTTAACAACGCGGCGGGTGTGATAGACTGGGACGGCGACGGCCTTTACGACCTCGTGGTAGGTGGCTTGCGCGGGTCCGCCAAGGCAAGTTCAGGACAGCTGTACCGCAACAGCGGCGAGGGTCGCATGAAAATTCTTGCCACCCTGCCAGGATGTACCGGGGCTTCCGTGGCGTTTCCCGACTGGAACGGAGACGGGCGCAAGGACGTTGTCATCAACGGTATGTGCACCGACACCAAATATCTGACGGACGACCAAAAAGGGAAGTACGCCATCATGTGCTACAACCTCAATCCCACCCCGTCACGACCGGAACCTCCCACCGGCTGTAAGGTACAGGTGACCGACCACGGCACAGCCATACTGTCGTGGACTCCTGCCGACTCGGCGCACAAAGGGTTCACGTACGAGGTATTCCTGAAGGACAGCCTCGGCAACAGCGTCAACTGTACCCCAGCCTTCATCGGCGACAACAAGGACGGCGTACGCAAAGCCAACTGCAAAGGACGTGCAGGAAGCGCATGCCAGTGGGAGTTCCGTCCCACCAAGCCCGGCACTTACACATGGGGCGTACAGACGGTAGACGCAGCATACACGGGTTCCACATTCACTCTCGGTGAGCCGTTCCACATAGACGACAACAAAGGTACCGCCATCACTGCGCCACAGGCAGACACGGACACCGACATCATCTACGGAGTGGACGGACGCAGGATACAAGGCAAAGCCAATGGCGTATATATAATAAAAGGTAAAGGCACGAAACGCATTTAGCCGTTTAAGCCCAAATAAAACGCTACAACCCGCACATTTCCGAATATTATCAGTACCTTTGTCGTACACAAGACTAAAAACACACATAAAAACTTTCAAATGAAGAAAATATTTTTCCTTTTGTCACTGGCTTTGTGCCTCACGGCTACAGCCAAAGTGAAGGTAGTGGATTCCAAAACCACATTCGCCAAAGAAGTGCTCCAACCCTACGTGGACAGCGGTCAGCTGCCAGGAGCCATCAGCGTTTTCTACAAGGACGGCGTGCAGGAAACATGTTGCATCGGATATGCCGACGTGGACAAAAAGCGCCCCATCACCTTGGACAATGCGTTCATGCAGTGCTCGCAGACCAAAGGCTTCTGCGGCGTTACCATTGCCAAGCTGGTAGAGCAGGGCAAGCTGTCGCTTGACGACCCTGTCTCCAAGTATCTGCCCGAGTTCTCCGAGCTGTGGGTGCTTGACGGAGAGAAAGACGGTGTGAAGACGCTGCACAAGGCCAAAAACGTGCTCACGGTGAGAATGGTGCTCAACCACACTGGCGGCTTCCCCTTCGAGATTAGTGCCAAGCGTTCCGACGTACGCGGCGGCGGATGGTCGGGAGGTTGCCCTATACGTCAGGTAGCTTCCGTGGCAGCCGGTTCTCCCATCATGTTCGAGCCGGGTACACGCGACCTCTACTCCAACACAGGCATCGATATAGGCGCAGCCATCGTTGAGACCATCACCGGCATGAAGTGGGAGAATTACCTCAAGCAGGAAGTCCTTGACCCGTTGGGCATGAAGTCCACATGGTTCTGGCCTACAGACAAGCAGATCAAAAACAAGATAGAAATGTACGACACCAAGGACAACGCGCCCGCAGAATGGAGGGAGGAGAACGGATGGGAACAGCGTCCCTACAACGACTCACACGTGTTCGCATCAGCAGGTGCCGGCCTTTGGACAACTGCCAACGACCAACTGAAGTTCTACAAGATGCTGATGAATCTGGGTGTGGGCGACAACGGCGTACGTATCCTCAAGGAGGAGACTGTCAAGTCCATACTCGCCAAGTCCACGCGTCCTTCCAACATGGGCGGATATTCTCTCGGACTCACGGCACCGGTAGAGGACAACGAAGACGCTTGGTTCGGTCACGGCGGTGCGTGGGGTACCAACTGCAATATCAACTGGCACAAGAAAGAACTGAAGTTGTGGGTTGTGCAGATATGCGGCTCGCAGCCATGGAACGACGCTGTATGGAAGGCTGCCGAGAAGTTCTTCTCACAGACTCTTGACAGCAAGGACAGTGACGCCTTTACAGGCAGAACGAAATAAGACTCTCGCATGCCGATACAAAAAACGGAGCTCTGTTTGAGTTCCGTTTTTTTGTATGCGCCATTCAACGTCAAGGTTCTATCCAGTCGGTGTATATAGGTTCGCCTTTCTTGCCGAAGCATTCACAAGGACGTATCACGAAGCGATAACGGAAGTCCTTGGGCAACTCGGAAATGCCAAACACGCATATCACCTCGTCAGTATCATGCGATTCCGGCATAAAGCAATGCGGAGAGAGCACTCGTTTGGTGCAGGATATAAAGCGGGCGTCCAGCCATTCGTGCTCCACCTGCACCTCGTAGTCGAAAGCCCTTACCCCTGTGTCCTTCTTCAGCACGTTGGGGAAGTGCACCGTCACCTGTTCCTGCTCCACTCCGTACCTGTCCTTGCCTGTTGCCTTGGACACGGTGGCCTTTGCACTCAAGGAGAACTGAGGGATCCGAGCCTTCTTCTTTCTGTTCTCGAATGTCAAGGCCTCCTTCGCCGATATGGGGAAAGGTGTCACCCATGTGTCAGCTACCGTCTGGTCGTACACGAACTCGCGGCACTCAAAAGTGATGGCGTTGTCGTACACCTTCATCAACATACCCTGTTTGCCGTCGCTGCACCCCATGCTTGCCATCTGCGTCGGCGGATGGCCGCCCCAGTCGTCCTGCTTGGTGTTCTCGCGTGCCGGCATGGGATACATATAACTGAGCGAAGCCGTACCTATGGACGTGAACTTGTCCTGCCAGAAGTTCCTCTCGTCGTTCAGCGGCGAATGGGAATGTCCGGAGAAAGCCACGGCGTTGGGATACCGGTTCATAATCTCCGTTACGGTGCCGTCGTCCTGTCCCCATGCCCACGGACCGTTGCACGTGTTCTTCAGGTGAGGGTGCTGTATGTAGAAGAAAGGCTTGCCCGCTCCAAGGTCGTCGGCGTGTTTCTGCATAAACTCCTCCAGGCCGGGGATGTTGCCGTCGTGCCAGTGAGCCCCAATGAAGCTGTAACCCTTCACCTTCTTTATCCAGATGGGACTGTATTCCTCGTGGAAACATTGCTTCCACACCTCTGCGGGACGGTTGTGTATGCCTTGCTTCTCCGCCACGTCTGCTCCCACCTCATTGATAACGCTTGGCCAAGTGCCTGCCGTCACGTCATGGTTGCCGTATATGAAGAGCTTCTCGGTGCGTTTGCCGTCAAGGCCCTTGTCTTTGGGGAACACCTTGTACCATGCGTCAGCCACCACTTTCAGTTGCGGCGCCAGACCCTGGTCTGCCATATCGCCTGCCACAATCACGGCGTCCACCTTCTGACTGCGGTAATACTCCAGTGCGTGGATAAACGTACCTGCCGAATCCTCGCCTCTCAGGTGTATGTCGCTGAGCACGCCCACCACAAGGTTCGGGTCGCCCAACGTCAGCAGCTCCTCCGCTGTGGCAGTAGACCCAAGGTATGCCGCTCCGGCTATTACGGAAGAACGTTGTATAAACTCTCGTCTGTTCATGTTGTTAGTGTTTTGTTTTAGTTATGTCATTGTCAGAGGCAGGCATAGACGCCGAACTCGGCTATCTTCACCGTGCCCTTGTGCTTCGTCACAGTTATGCGCACCTTCTCTGCCTTGGTGGCTGGCAAGTGGTGGTGCTTTATGCGGCATGCGTCCGCTTTACCTTCGAAGAGCGTTGTCCAACGTCCCTTGCGGAAAGCCTCCAAGCGATACTCCTGTATCACGCCGGCTTCCTCCTCGAGTATGGTTATGAGGTCGAACGCCTTGTGCTTGTCGAGGGACACCTCCCACCAGGGAGTCTCCACCGAAGGATGCGATGTCCATGCCGTAGAGAAGTCGTCGTCGTTGGCGAAGTCTCCTATACCGTAGTCGTAGCTCCACGAGTATTCGGTGGGTTGCTGCTTTGCCATGTTGTGTTGTATGATTGGAGACTCACACTCGGGGATGGTCTGTGTTCCGCCTTCATGTCTCCATATCTCTCCTATCTTCTTCAGTGCGTCCACGGCGTTGTCGTCCATCAGTCCGTCGCGGTTGGGAGCTACGTTGAGGATGAAGTTGCAGTATGCCTTGTTGTACGGCACCACGTTGTCTTCAACTAACCATTTCACGTCCTTCAGTTGGTCGGTGGGCATGGACTCTTTCCAGAACCATGTCCTCTGTATGGAGAGACAGGCAAGGGCGGGGAGTCTGTTCTCTGTCGTACTTATCTTCTGTCCTGCTCCCTGTTCGTACGACTTGATGTCGGTATAGAACAACGCCTCACGCGGATACTTGGCGGCGTTCAGGTCCATGACAAGGCAGTTGGGCTGTATACTCTTGATATGTGTGTATATCTCGGCGAAAGGTATATCGTCATAGCTGATACGCGACCACGGAGCGTCCCATCCGTCTATTATTATGGCGGTGATGTCACCGTAGTTGGTCAGCAGTTCCGTCAACTGGTCCTTTATCATGGCGGTGTGCTTCTTGGTGTCTATGCGTCCGGGGCGCAGACGGCTGTGGGTGTCCAGTATGCTGTAGTATAGCATCACCTTCAGTCCCTCCTTGCGAAAAGCGTCGGCGTATTCGCGCACCACGTCACGGCGCACCGGAGAGTTCATGCTGTTGTAGTCCGTGGTCTTGGTGTCCCAGATACAGAATCCGCTGTGGTGTTTGGTGGTAAGGCATCCGTACGTCATGTGTGCCGACTTGGCGGCACGTGCCCACTGTCCGCAGTCCAACTTCTGCGGATTGAAGGTGGAAGCTGGCTGGTCCGGGTCTGGCCAGTCTTCCAGAGAATAAGCGGGGATGTTGAAGTGTATGAACATTCCGAAACGCAAGTCCACGAACTCCTGCTGCAGTTGACGCAGTGTCTTCTGTTGCGACATGCCCACCAGGGATGTCAGGAGCAATGTCAAAGAGAGAAACGCCTTTTTCATTGTTGTTGTGATATCTGTAATTTGTGACTACCGTTTTTCTTTTCTAACGCTGCCGTCCGCATTGCGGATGATGACTATGCCCGATGCACCTTCGTAGACACGTCGTCCTTGCAGGTCGTACATCAGGGTTGCGCCTTCCTCCGGCTGCACTCCGTCTATGCCATCAGCCTCATCGCCTACGAACAGCGTCCTTACCTGCCGGGGCTGACTGCCTGTAAACTCTATGTAGGCGGTGAAGGCGTTGAGGTACGAGTCGGCTCCTCCTACCTTCAGACAACCGTCGGCGTTCACCACGCCATACTTACCCGACATGTCCATCTTAGGAGTGTAGTTGGAGACCATCTTCCAGTCAGAGGCGTTTATGCCGCTGGTGGCCGCATGTTCTGTGGATGTCAATGCCTCCACCTCCTTATCGTTGAAGATGGGGTTCACCACTTCCTCTGCCAGATAAAGGATGTACGGCTGGTTGGCTTCCATCGTTCCGTCTTCCACCTTCTTGAAGTATAGGGAGTATCCGTCCTTAGCGTTGTAGGTGACGGTGGAGAGTTGTGCCACCCAGCTGCCGTTGCCTTCCCCTGCCAGCTCGTCCACGGTGGTGTTGAAGGGGAGGGCTATGGAGTTATAGCCTTTCCTTAGGGTACGCATCAGCGTCACCTTGCTGTACTCGTTGTATTTGATGTCCGGCGAGGACACTGGATAGAGAACCAGCTCGGAATTGACGACGGTGAAGTAGCGCGTCACGCTTACACTGTTGTACTTGTAGTTTCCTTCTTGAGTGGCTGTGACGGCTATATTGGAACCTGTCGTCTGCGCTGTCATCTCTCCTGTGGTGGGGTTTACATATATGACACTGGCGTTGCTGGACGAGTAGGTGACGGTGAGTCCGCTGCTTGCCGTTGCCGTATTGTCACTGAAGGCATCGCCTATTCTAAGAGTAAAGCCTTCAGTGCTCAGTTCTTTGTCCCATGTCATTTCCTGGTCGTACTTGCTGACCGTCACCTTCACGCTCTTCGTCGTACCGAGGTGGGTGTCGTTGGCGTTCTGCGTTAGTGTCAACGTGGCCTCACCCGCTCCTACAGCCTTTATGGAGTTGGTCTCTGCGTCGTATGTGATGACACCCTCTGGAGAGATGGCACTGATGATTTCGGCATCGCTGTTCTTCTCCGTATATACATTATATATTATGTCGTCCACCTTCACGTTCTGTTCCCCTATCACCGCCAACGTGTTGTCATGCTTGGCGGCTGTAGCCGTGAGCTTGACCTCTGCAGAATAGAAAAGGTCCTGTATGGTGACAGTAGCCTCATCGCTTCCCAACTGGCTGGGGTCGGGAGTATAGGTGACGGTTAGGTTCACCGTGCCGTCACTGTTGTTTGTGGTCATTATCTCCCCCGTACTTACAGCGAAGCGACTGTTATTGCTGCTGACCTGTATATTCCCTCCATTGGTGGTACTGTAGCTTACCGCAACTGTCGCCTTAGCTGTCCCGTCAGTATAGACGGTGCCAAGGTTTGTCTTGTCTGAGATGGCGCGGACATAAGTCTTGCGTGAGATCTTCACGTTGCGGATATATTTGTTCATGGTAGAACCTGTGTAGAGTTGGAAACGGACATCTGTCACTCCTTCAGGCAGAGGAACGGCGTAGCTCTGCCAGTCATTTCCCACGGAAATGGAATACCATTCTTTCTGCCACGTTTGTCCTCCGTCCAAAGAATATTCAGCGTAGAAACCTGTATTGAACCCTGTCGTATATTTCTTGGCTTCAAAATACAGGATGTTACCTGGGTGACCGTCCAAAGAATAAGAATGCAACGTTACCAACTCCCATCCAGAGTATTCTGTTTCTTCGTTGACAATGTACATCTCCTCTTCATCCGTGTTGTTCACACGCACCGTGAACTGGACATAGCCTTTTTCGTACTTGTATGTTTCATCCTGCGCTATCTCATAGACATCCGTACCTGCGGCGTTGCCTGCGGTGATGACATTGCCGCTCAGCGAGGTGTAGCTACCAATCGTCCTGTTCACGCTGCACTCCGTATCGGTGTTCGCTGACGTATAACTGAGCGTGGCGGTCGCCCCATACTTCAGCCTGATGGCAGTGGAGCCGCCTCCGTTCAGAGTGACGGTTATGGGGTTGCTTATCTTGCTTACCGTTATGTCGTATGTTGAGCTGGTATAACCTCCGTACTTGTCCGCCTCCGCTTGGGAGAATGTTATCTTGGCTGTTCCTGCATTGACGGCGGTAATCACACCGTCAGCGTATGTGATGACATTTTCGCCGTTGTTCACGTCCGAAGACAGCGTCTGGTCAGTGT
>CAVHNA010000036.1:7383-17452 GCA_963637205.1 Bacteroidaceae bacterium | reverse complement strand
CGGAGAACCGGATGAAGCTAGAAACGGCGTTTCCCGTATTCTCCGAGAACCGGACGAGCCTTTCGTATGTAAAATCTTGCAAGGACGGAACAGGAGGCGCATTCGCGACCGCCCGGCGACGAAGGAGACGCTTGCCAGAGCAAGAAACGCGCCCTCGCTACCGGCTCGTTTGCGAAGGTGTCTCGTCATCTTCCTCCACAGGGTCGCGTTTGGCGCAAACGCTCCTACTAAGGCTTCGCATGTGAAATTTCGCAAGGGCGACGTAGGAGACGCACTTGCGTCAAATGCGCTCTCGCAAGGGCTTCCGCGATCTTGTCTTTTCCATGGCGTCCACTTGTCGGGAACGCGGAAATTCCGCCCCGCCCGTGTTAGAGAGCCTCTAGCTGGTCACGCCTCAAAGACGCAACCCCACTACAAATAAAACGGGCGCGCTTGTGAAAAAGCGCACCCTTGGGGAAATGGCCTTGGCCGGGAGACTCGGCGTTCAGTCTTCAGAGTTCCAGAACTCCCAACCGGCTATGGCCTGTAGGCGAAGCATCTCCAGCCCGTTCTTCACGGTGGCTCCGTACTCCTCGCCACGCTGCATGAAAAGCGTGCGGTCGGGGTTGTAGACAAGGTCAAAGAGCAGATGGTCGGGAGTGAGCAGACCGTAAGGTATGTCGGGGCACTCGTCCACATGCGGGAACATGCCCACCGGCGAACAGTTGACGATGACCTTGCAGCTGTCCATCACCTCGGGCGTGAGTTGCCGGTACGTGAGCATGCCGGGCTGCGGCGTGCGGCTGACGTAAGTCCACTGTATGCCGAGCCGCGTGAGGGCAGTGCGGACGGCGCGGCTTGCTCCACCCGTACCCAGTATGAGAGCTTGGGTATGGACAGGCTTCAGCAACGGCTGTATGCTGCCGGTGAAACCTATGACGTCGCTATTGAAGCCCTTGAGTCGGCCATTGCGGACACGTATCACGTTCACCGCACCTATCTCACGTGCGGCGTCGCTTATCTCGTGGAGGTACGGCATGACGGCTGTCTTGTAAGGCAGAGTCACGTTGAGTCCACGCAGTCGCGGGTTGTCCTTTATGACCGAAGGGAAAAGGTCGATGGACGGCAGCTCGAAGTTGACATACTCTGCGTCCGCACCCTCGGCGGCGAACTTGTCCGTGAAGAAACGGCGGCTGAAGCTATGCCCCAGCGGTCGCCCTATGATGCCGTAGAGTTCGGCTGTCTGTGTTTTACCTGACATAAATCTTCTTTATAGCGTTACGTTTGCCGGCGGCGGCCTTTACTATGTATATGCCCGTGGGGAGACCTGCGAGGTCGAGCTCTGCGGTGTGCTCCTCGGCACGTACCAGCATGCCGGTGGTGTTGTAGACCTGTATGACGTCGGCTTCCGTTCCCGTGGTGAGCGTCCATCCGTCCATGACGATGTCGAAGGGTGCGCCGGCTATGTCGGTGATGACATCGCTGGTCTCAGTGTAGGCCGGTGCAAACTCGTTGCCGTAGCGGTCGAGCACACAGACGGCGAAGCGGTAGCCCTCGGCATAGTCGTCGGGTATGCGCAGCGAGTCGGTGTAGAAGGTGCCGAGGAGGTAGTCGGCGACCGGTCCGCCGGTGACGCTCTCGCGAAGCCCGGATATGGGCAGACTGTCGGGCACGGCATAGACGGTGTAGCGCACGTGACCCATGTCGTCCCAAGTGAGGCTGTAGCCGTCGGAGGCGAGCCCCGTGACGCAACCGTACTCCTCGTGCTCCTTCCAGCTGATGGCCGGCGTGAGTGCCGGGTGGCGGAACTTGTTCTTCAGAAGCCACGTGTCGAAGCCCTCAGCCTTCTTGCCGTCGAGGTCGCATGCCGAGTAGAAGATGGCTCCGGGAGCGGCGTTCTGCGTATACTGTCTGGAGTACTGTATCTGGCGTCCGGCCTCTGTCCAGTCAGACGTGTAGTTGGAGGTCTGCATATACGTGAGCGAGTGGCTGGCGTAGTGGTGTCGCCCGAACTTCTTGGCTATCTTGGACCACCACTGCGTCATGGGACCGAAGGGGTTGGTCTTGTGGTCGGTCTTCCAGTATATCTGCGGCGAGATATAGTCAATGGTACCCTCCTCGAGCCACGCCACGGGGTCGGAGAAGATGCCGTTGTACTGCCAGTCGCTGCCTTTGGGGATGGGATCCACGCCGTGCTTGGCGGCCACGGTGGCATCGGAGCAGGCTGCTCCGGCTGGCGAGATGCCGAACTTGATGGCCGGGTCAAGCTCCTGTATCATGTTGTAGACGTCGGCCACCATCTGGTTGACGTTGGCGCGCCGCCAGTCACCGAAGGATAGGTCGGTACCGGAGTTCTGCCAGTCGTCGTAGTCGTCGGCCTCCGACGTAGTGGGCATGCCGCTGGGATAGAAGTAGTCGTCGAAGATGATGCCGTCGATGTCGTATCCCTCTATCATCTCGCGGCATACGTTGACGATGCGCTCCCTGGTAGCCGGCAGAGCTGGATTGAGGATGACGTTACCGTTGTGCGAGATGAGCATGCCGTCGGACATCAGTTTCTTGTCCTTAGCTGTACTCCACTCGGGGTCGCTCGCCCTCTTCCATCTGTAGGGGTTGACCCACGCATGGCACTCCATGCCGCGCTTGTGGCATTCCTCCACCATGAACTGGAGAGGGTCCCACGGCAGACGCGAGCCGCGCACGCCAGTGAAGTAACTGGAAACGGGCTCGTAGCTCGACTTGTATAGCGCATCGGCCATGGGTCGCGTCTGGAAGTAGACGGCGTTGATGTTGGCCGCCTGCAGCTTGTCAAGGTATTTGGTCATCTCGGCCTGCTGAGCCTTGCGTACGGTATAGGTAAGTCCCGTGGTGGTGGGCCAGTCAATGCACGATACGGTGGCCATCCACACACCCCTCACCTCGCGCTTGATGAATCTGTCCGCTGGCATAGCCTGTATGGCTGCGGTCACTGCCAAGGCGGTAAGGAGTAATCGTCTTTTCATAGGTGTCGTCGTTTTTCCGTGTAATTTATACAAAAGACGCTCCCCCTCCTTGATTTCCGGGGGAGCGTCTTTTGTGTGTCATTTCTTCTGGAGCCACTCCGTGACGTTGCGCTCTATGCGCTTGGCAAGGTCGCCCTCGGTGTCGGCCGGCGCGAACTTCTCGCCCACGATGTGCTCGTAGAGCTCAATGTAACGTTCGGAGACGCTCTGCGCATACTCGTCGGTAATCTCGGGCATGGTCTGTCCTGGCTGGTTCATGAAGTTGTGCTCTATGAGCCACTGGCGCACGAACTCCTTGCTGAGCTGCCGCTGCGGCTCTCCGGCGAGGAACTTCTCCTGGTATCCGTCGGCGTAGAAGTAACGGCTGGAGTCGGGTGTGTGTATCTCGTCGATGAGTATCACCTTGCCGTCGCGCTTGCCGAACTCGTACTTGGTATCCACCAGTATCAGCCCCTTCTGCGCCGCTATCTCCGTGCCGCGCTGGAAGAGAGCCCTGGTGTAAGTCTCCATCTGCTCGTAGTCCTCACGCGAGACGAGACCCTGACGTATAATCTCCTCCTTGGAGATGTTCTCGTCGTGTCCCTCGTCAGCCTTCGTGGTGGGTGTGATGATGGGCTGCGGAAAACGCTCGTTCTCGCGCATGCCGTCGGGCAGAGCCACTCCGCAGAGCTCGCGGCAGCCGTTCTTGTACTCCCTCCATGCCGAGCCGGTGAGGTAGCCGCGGATTATCATCTCCACGCGGAAGCCCTCGGCCTTGAGGCCCACTGTCACCATGGGGTCGGGTGTGGCGAGCTTCCAGTTGGGCACGATGTCCGCCGTGGCGTCAAGGAAGGAAGCCGCAATCTGGTTGAGCACCTGTCCCTTGAAGGGTATGCCCTTTGGGAGGATAACGTCGAACGCCGAGATGCGGTCTGTAGCCACCATCACCATGATGTCGTCGTTGATGTTGTACACGTCACGGACTTTGCCGTGGTAAACACTCACCTGCCCGGGCAGGTTGAAGTCTGTTCTCGTTAAAGCTTTCATATTTGCGTACGTTTATGTCTTCTGTATCTCATAAGTATTCTCCCTGGCTCGCCGTTCCGTGTCGCGCCTGCGTCCCTCGTCGTACCTGTCGTACGCCTTCACGATACGCGTCACCAGCCTATGCCGCACTATGTCGCCCTCGTCCATCTGCACGAAGCTGACGCCCTTCACCCCCGACAGCACCTCGAAGGCCTCTTTGAGTCCGCTCCGGACTCCATGCGGAAGGTCAATCTGAGTGATGTCGCCCGTGATGACCATCTTGGCGTTCATGCCCATACGGGTGAGGAACATCTTGGTCTGGGCTGATGTGGCGTTCTGCGCCTCGTCAAGTATCACCACCGCATCATTGAGCGTGCGCCCCCTCATGAAGGCCAACGGCGCTATCTGTATGACGTTCTGCTCGAGCATCTCCTTCAGCTTGTGCGCCGGTATCATGTCCTCCAGAGCGTCGTAGAGAGGCTGCAGGTAAGGGTCTATCTTCTCCTTCATGTCGCCGGGCAGGAAACCGAGCTTCTCGCCGGCCTCCACGGCAGGACGCGAGAGTATAATCTTGCGTATCTCCTTGTTCTTGAGGGCACGCACGGCCAGGGCGATGCTCGTGTACGTCTTTCCCGAACCGGCCGGGCCAACGGCGAACACCATGTCGTCGCGCGAAAAGGCCTCCACCAAGGCTTTCTGGTTGGGAGTCCTCGCCGCGATGGGCTTGCCAGTGACGCTGTACACTATAGCGTCCGAAGAGACTTCGCCGCCTTCCTCCTCTCCCCTCAGTATGCGGAGCGTTTCCTCTTCGCCTAACCTGTTGTAGCGCAGTATGTGCTTGCGTATGCAGTTGAACTTCTCCTCAAAGGCACACATCTCCAATTCGTCGCCCATCACATGCACCACGTTGCCCCGCGCCACTATACGCAGCTTGGGATACATGGACTTTATCATCTGCATGTTGGCATTATTGACTCCGTACAACACCACCGGATCCACATCCTCAACGACAATGTGCTTTTCTATCATCAACTGTCAATTTTATGCAAAGTTAAAGAAACCTTTTGAGATATCCGCTATTTTCAGTAACTTTGTTCCCGATTTGTTATGAGAAGACTGAAGAAGAATATATTTTACGGACTGTGCGCAAGCACCGTGGCAGTGCTCGCTTTAGTGAGGGCGGCGTGCCCCGAAGTGACCGGAGAAATGACCGCGAACGCCAACGTGGGAACCTCCACCGAAACAGCCGCCGCTGACACGTTGCACACCGACGTGAGGGAGAACGAGACGACTGTGGGCGGGAACGGCAAAACAGTCACGAAGAACACGGTGACAGCGGGAATCGTTACGGCGAAACCTGCCACATATCATCCTGTGCGCAGCGTCTACTCGTACGACAAATGCTTTCCCGACGTACAGGACGTGCAGATAGAGGCGGCACGCAAATGGGGCGTGAAACCTGTGAAGAACCGCGAAGAGGCGGAACTGCGCAAAGAAGATCTGGTGTATGTGGGAGCCAACCCATTCTACTGTGTGGACAAGGGCATGAGACGAAGCATCCCCTATCTGGTACCTAGAGCGAGCAACCTGCTACAGACCATCGGGCGCAACTTCCTGGACAGTCTCTTCGTGAAAGGCATACCTTTGCACCGCATAATAGTCTCCAGTGTCTTGCGGACCGACGAGGACGTGGCCCATCTGTTACGCAGCAATCCCAACGCGAACGAACAGAGCTGCCACCGCTTCGGTACTACCGTGGACATAGCGTACAACCGCTACTCCACCGTCTCGCACCCCGATGGGCCGGTACGCCGCACAGTGCAGAACGACACGCTGAAGTGGGTACTCAGCGAAGTGCTCAGAGACCTGCGCGAGAGCGGAAGGTGCTACATCAAGTATGAGAAAAAACAGGGGTGTTTCCACATAACCACCAGATGACACAACATACGGAGATGGAAAAGAACAAACTGAAAGGGCAGGTAATCCTGATAGACTCGGAATACGCCAACACCGTCGCCAAGGGACTGACAGACTACGTCGCCCGCAAGATAGACCGTGCGTTGCCACCAGTGGACTTGGCGGAGTGGCTGGTATGCGTCGCCTTGGACAGCGGTATGAAGAAAGAGGACGCACCCATACAGGTTGTGCTCGTACACCCTCACGGGAAAGACTCCACGGATAGCTTCCACCCATCATCACTGACCGGAGAGATAGACGGACAGGCATTCAAAGACAACGTACTAGGGGAGATGTGCCTCTTCGCCGTATCAGACGAAGGCATGAACGAAGGCACACCGTTTATGGAAGAATGTATAAAGGCCACCGTGACGGACAAAGAGGTGACTAGAGTGGCGCTGGTCTGCCCGGACGGCACTTGCGCAAAAGCACTGAAGGACGCAGACAGCGAAACGGTCAGCCGCAAGGTGATGCAAATATCCATGGACCCAGCGACTACCGAGGGGTTGCAGTCCATGTCCATAGGCTACAGCATACTGCATTCGGTCGGCGTGAAACCGGAAGAGCTGCAATAACAAACGGAAAGAAAAAACAAAAAGAAATACAACAATGGGAAAACTACTTATCATCGGCGCCGGAGGAGTGGCCACTGTGGCTGCACACAAGGTATGCCAAAACAAGGATGTCTTCACCGAGGTGATGATAGCCAGCAGAACCGAGAGCAAGTGCAAGGCTCTGGCCGAGACATTGAACAAGAAATACGGCACTGACGTGAAAACGGCGCAGGTGGACGCCGACAGCGTGGAGCAACTGGTAAATCTCTTCAACGACTTCAAGCCAGAGCTGGTGATGAACCTGGCCTTGCCCTACCAAGACCTCACCATCATGGAGGCGTGCCTCCAGACAGGATGCAACTATCTGGACACCGCCAACTACGAGCCGAAAGACGAGGCGCACTTCGAATACAGCTGGCAATGGGCTTACCGCGAACGTTTCGAGAAGGCAGGGCTATGCGCTATCCTCGGCTGCGGCTTCGACCCGGGCGTCACCAGCGTGTACACGGCATACGCCGCCAAGCACCACTTCGATGAGATACAGTATCTGGACATCGTGGACTGCAACGCAGGCAACCACCACAAGGCTTTCGCCACCAACTTCAACCCCGAGATAAACATCCGCGAGATTACGCAGAAAGGACTCTACTGGGAAAACGGCAAGTATGTTGAGACCGAGCCGATGGAGATACACAAAACCCTCAACTATCCCAACATCGGGCCGAAGGAGAGTTATCTGCTGCACCACGAGGAGATAGAGAGTCTGGTCATCAACTACCCCACTATCAAGAGAGCTCGCTTCTGGATGACGTTCGGAGAGCAGTACCTCAACTACCTCGACGTGATACAGAACATAGGCATGTCACGCATCGACGAAGTGGAATACAAAGCGCCAAAGGCCGACGGCACAGGCGAGGAGATGGTGAAGATAGTACCGCTGCAGTTCCTCAAGGCCGTGTTGCCCAACCCACAGGACCTGGGAGATAACTATGACGGCGAGACGAGCATCGGGTGCCGCATAAGGGGACTCCAGAACGGCAAGGAACACACATACTACGTATACAACAACTGCTCACACCGTGCCGCCTACGAGGAAACAGGCATGCAGGGAGTGAGCTACACCACGGGCGTCCCCGCTATGACGGGTGCCATGATGTTCTTCAAGGGGCTCTGGAGAAAGCCCGGCGTACACAATGTGGAAGAGTTTGACCCGGATCCGTTCATGGAACAACTCAACGTACAGGGCCTGCCTTGGCACGAACTGCACGACATAGACTTAGAACTCTGATTTTAAACTTCAACAACAACGAAAAACTATGGTAAAGAAAGAAGAAACAACACCGGAGGAAAAAGCCGCCAAGATGAAAGCCCTCATGGCAGCGATGAGCAAGATAGAAAAAGACTTCGGCAAAGGAGCCATCATGAAGCTCGGCGACGAGCATATAGACAACGTGGAGGTAATCCCATCAGGTTCCATAGCTCTTGACTATGCCCTTGGCGTGGGTGGTTACCCCAAGGGGAGGATAGTGGAGATATACGGTCCCGAGTCTTCCGGCAAGACCACCCTTGCACTCCACGCCATAGCCGAGGCGCAGAAAAAAGGTGGGATTGCCGCATTCATAGATGCAGAACACGCCTTTGACCGTTTCTACGCCGCCAAACTGGGCGTGGATGTGGACAACCTCCTCGTGTCACAACCCGACAACGGAGAACAAGCTCTGGAGATAGCGGACCAACTGATAAGGAGCGCAGCCGTTGACATCGTGGTGGTAGACTCTGTAGCGGCCCTCACTCCTAAGGCGGAGATTGAAGGGGACATGGGCGACAACAAAGTGGGACTGCAGGCACGACTCATGAGCCAAGCTCTGCGCAAACTCACAGCCACCATAAGCAAGACCAACACTACGTGTATCTTCATCAACCAGCTGAGGGAGAAGATAGGAGTTATGTTCGGCAATCCCGAGACCACCACAGGAGGAAACGCCCTGAAATTCTATGCCAGCGTCCGTCTCGACATCCGGAAGAGTTCTCCCATCAAGGACGGCGAAAAGGTACTGGGCAACGAAGTGAAGGTGAAAGTGGTGAAGAACAAAGTGGCACCTCCATTCCGCAAGGCACAGTTCGACATCCTCTTCGGCGAAGGTATCAGCCGAGTGGGCGAGATAGTGGATCTGGGCGTGGCGTTCGGCATCATAAACAAGAGCGGCTCTTGGTTCAGCTACAACGGTACCAAGCTTGCCCAAGGCAGAGAAGCCGCCAAGCAGACCCTGCGTGACAATCCGGAACTTTGCGAAGAACTTACAGCCAAGATAACAGCCGCAATGTACGGAGGAGAAACTCCCCAAACGAACGACAACAATGAAGGGTAATCCATATCACCCTTTGGCGGACTCTCTTGGCACATAGCAGAGTCTTCCTTCCGCCAGCGGTTCCCGACTACACATTGTATTATATATAGTACTCCCGAAATATGCGATGTCATCTTTCGGGAGTTTTTTCTGTCAATGTGTCAGCATTTTCGACAATTCGCATCTTCGGCGTGACACGTCGGGCAATAATTTTCATGTTGGTATGCCATTTGTTCTTGTCTGTTCGGGTTTCGACCCGCGAGAATCAAACAAACAAAGAAAACAAATAAGAATACAAATAAAATGGGAAAGATTATTGGTATAGACCTGGGTACGACCAACAGTTGCGTATCCGTATTTGAGAACAACGAGCCTGTTGTAATCACAAACAGCGAGGGTAAGCGAACTACCCCGAGTGTAGTGGCGTTCATTGATGGCGGCGAGCGCAAAGTGGGAGATCCCGCAAAACGTCAGGCCATCACAAACCCTAAGAAGACCATCTTCTCTATCAAGAGATTCATGGGCGAGACCTACGATCAGGTACAGAAAGAGATTGCACGCGTACCGTACACTGTAGTCCGCGGCGACAACAACACTCCGCGTGTTGACATCGACGGCAGACAGTATACGCCGCAGGAGATAAGCGCCATGATTCTGCAGAAGATGAAGAAGACAGCGGAAGACTATCTGGGACAGGAAGTAACGGAAGCCGTCATCACGGTGCCTGCATACTTCTCCGACTCTCAGCGTCAGGCCACCAAAGAGGCAGGACAGATAGCCGGACTGGACGTTAAGCGTATCGTCAACGAGCCCACAGCAGCCGCATTGGCCTATGGAGTGGACAAGTCTCAGAAAGATATGAAGATTGCCGTTTTTGACCTCGGTGGCGGTACGTTCGATATTTCCATCTTGGAATTCGGAAGCGGTGTATTTGAGGTTCTTTCCACTAACGGTGATACTCACCTCGGTGGTGACGACTTTGACCAGGTCATCATAGACTGGATGGCCAACGAGTTCAAAGCGGAAGAGGGCTTTGACCTGAAGCAAGACCCCATGGCTCTCCAGCGTCTGAAGGAAGCTGCGGAGAAAGCCAAGATAGAGCTCTCCAGCACCACTTCCACGGAGATTAACCTCCCCTACATCACTGCCGTTGGCGGGGTGCCCAAGCATCTGGTAAAGACACTGACACGTGCAAAGTTCGAGCAATTGGCAGACAGCCTTATAC
>CAVHNA010000036.1:0-7373 GCA_963637205.1 Bacteroidaceae bacterium | reverse complement strand
TACATCACGGCTCAGGGTGGCGTGCCCAAGCACCTCGTCAAGACTCTCACCCGCTCTCAGTTTGAGCAGCTCGCTCACGAACTGATTCAGGCTTGCCTCGTGCCTTGCCAGAACGCTATGCGCGATGCAGGACTTACCAACAGCGACATCGACGAAGTGATTTTGGTAGGCGGCTCAAGCCGTATACCTGCCGTACAGAAGTTGGTTGCGGATTTCTTCGGCAAAGAACCAAGCAAGGGTGTGAACCCCGATGAGGTGGTAGCCGTTGGAGCCAGCATTCAGGGAGCCGTTCTCACAGGCGACAAGAGTGACATCGTGTTGCTTGATGTCACGCCACTGTCAATGGGTATCGAGACTATGGGCGGCGTAATGACCAAGCTCATAGACGCTAACACCACCATTCCTTGCCATAAGAGCGAAGTGTTCTCCACCGCAGCGGACAACCAGACCGCAGTTACCATACACGTGCTGCAAGGCGAGCGTCCGATGGCAAGCCAGAACAAGAGCGTTGGACAGTTCAACCTTGAAGGCATTGCTCCGGCACGTCGTGGAGTTCCCCAGATTGAGGTAAGCTTTGATATAGACGCCAACGGCATACTCAAGGTAAGTGCCAAGGACAAGGCTACGGGCAAGGAGCAGACCATCCGTATTGAAGCAAGTTCCGGTCTGAGCAAAGAAGAGATAGAGCGTATGAAGGCAGAGGCAGAGGCTAATGCGGACGCTGACAAGAAGGAACGCGAACGTATCGACAAGCTCAACCAAGCCGACAGCATGATTTTCCAGACGGAGAACATGCTCAAGGAAAGTGGCGACAAGCTGCCAGCAAACGTTAAGGCTGAAGTGGAAGCGGCCATAGAAAAGCTGAAGACAGCGCACAAGGCTCAGGACATCGCCGCCATTGACGCAGCCACAACCGAGCTCAACAACGCAGTGCAGAAGCTGTACCAGGCGCAGCAGCAGGCAGGCCCTCAGCCTGGTGCTGACACTAATTGCCAAGGAGGCAACTGCAACGGCAGCGGCTCATGCAACAACGGCAAAGAGGATATCCAAGATGCAGACTTTGAGGAGGTGAAATAAGTTTGATAAACAAACAATAAATAAAAATAGAAATCCCGTATAACTCAAGTAGTTATGCGGGATTTGCTTTTAGTTAAACTTTGTATAATTTGCCCTGATTTCGGATCTTCATCGTAATTTTGCACCAAAACGTTCACGCGACACTTTGGTCGGTGATGTTCAACAAATAATATTATACACCTTATTATATATAGATATGGCTCAGGCAAAATACGAAATTCGCAGGAAATGTCCAATCTGTGGCGCTGTATTCCAAATACGCACCATCGACTCGGTGTACTGTTCCAAACAATGCTCCGATGCTGCCTACAAAAGGAAGAAGGATCGAGAGGCTAAAGAAGCCAAGTATGAGCAAATGGCAAAAGAGATTCCAGAGATTAGAGAGTTTCTTTCAGTTCAGGAAGCCGTTGCCATTTATTGCGTAGAGCGTGATACTTTGTATCGCGAGATTCGCAAGGGCAAGATTCCATCTGTCAATCTTGGCACAAAGCAATTGAGGTTGAATAGAGCAGACCTTGAACAGCGTTACCCAAGAAGAAAGAAGGTGAGGAAGGCTGCACAAAAGCCTATCCCAAAGACTTACAACCTCGAACCTGAGAATTGCTATACCATTGGAGAGATTTCCAAGAAGTACAGGATTCACGATACTTCCGTCTGGACTCATATCCGTAAGTTCTCCATCCCAACCCGACAGATAGGTAACTATGTCTATGCCCCGAAATCAGAAATCGACAAACTATACAAATCCATCAAGTTATGAAGACTCCTATGAAGCGCACGGTATTCAAGGTAATACTCCGCAAATCCGAATACAAAGAGCAGTGGTCATTGCTCATTGAAAGCTTTCCTGTCTTTGAGCTAGGCAAGGATAAGCCTTTGCGTAAGCACGAACCACTCGGCCGTTTCATTACCACTCCCATCTTCGACAAAAATAGTTCAGGAAGGACTTTGACTGATGGCAAGGCATACTACCGACCAAAACGTGACACAAACGGAATTATCATGTGCCGCTCACAAAAAGATCAAGAGGCCTGCATCTTTGCTGACAAGGTTCGTGACCTTCGTCAGCACGAATACGATAATCAGGCTTTGTACACGGACACGGAGGCAGAACAAGCAGCACAAAACGAGAGATCAAAGTGCGACTTCATAAAGTATTTTGAGGAACTGAAGGAGAAACGCCACAGGAATAGTTCCAAATCCATTCAAGTCAATTGGAATCGGGAACTCGCACTTCTGAAATTATATACAGATGGGAAGCCGCTTCTATTTGGTTGTATCGACCTAAACCTCATTGAGGACTATAAGGACTACCTTATCAACGCCCCCCAAGGTGGCAGTAAGACAGGAACCATATCTGCCAATACCGCCTCTACCTATTTCTCAATATTCAAGGCTGGCCTTCATCAAGCCTTCATTGATGGCTACTTAACCATAGACCTTGCAGCCAAAGTTAAGAACATATACTACGAGGAATGCCAGCGTGAGTATCTTACACAGGAAGAACTTAACCAACTGGCAGCTACACCATGCGATAACGAAATCCTCAAAAGAGCAGCCTTGTTTTCTGCCCTAACAGGATTACGCCATAGTGACATCAAACAGCTGAAATGGCGCGATATTGTGAAAGACAAAGAACATTACCAACTCCATTTTACCCAACAGAAAACCAAGGGTGTAGAGTATATGCCAATTTCCGACCAAGCATGTTCCTTATGTGGTGAACGAGGAGATGCAGACCGACTTGTATTTGAAGGGCTTCAAGACCCATCTTGGATTAACCGACCCGTGAAACGATGGATAGAAGCATCTGGTATCACCAAGCACATTACCTTTCACTGCTTTCGCCATACCTATGCTACCTTGCAGTTGACTAATGGCACAGACATCTATACTGTCAGCAAGATGCTCGGCCATAAGAAGGTAACAACAACTCAAATCTATGCCAAGATTGTTGACGCAAAGAAGGATGCTGCCGCTGATGCCATCCAAATTACCCTCACTGACGACATGATTAGAGCTCCAAACGACACTAAGAACGAATAGCTCGTATTCCGCCACCATTGGTCTAAGCATACAGTAACTTTTACGTTGTTCAATCCATAGCCATTCACATTCATGTGTGAGTGGCTTTTCATATTTGGTCTTTGCTTGCCGATTTCCATTATGACAAGGATATGATACCAATCATAACGATGCCATAATGAAATATTTTTTTTCGGCCCCATTGCTTTTGTTATTGCTGATTATCAGTATGATGCAAACATGATAAGGTTGTGATAGGCATGTCCCTTTTATGCCCCGAATCATGTCCAAATCACCATTGCTTTTTACGATATTTTTGCGGTCGCTTTCTTCCCAAAGAGAGTGACTGTAGCATATCGCTGCAGCCAACTTAAAACATCATTTATATGTGTACAACAGTACCATCATTCGATGCAATGCCGCAGCTTATGGCAAGCATTTTAGAAAAATTGGAGTCACTTGAACAGAAGTTCGATGCTCTGCAGTCAAACAACGATGCAGAGGCTGATGCCTGGTTCTCGTTGCAAGATCTTTGCAATTACCTTCCTAACCATCCAGCAGACCGTTTATGGTTGGACGAGCAACCGTACCATTCCCTACCACAAGAATGGCAAGAGCATTCTCTTCCGTAAGTCTGAAATCGACAACTGGCTCATGCAGGCTTCTCGCAAATCAGTCAATGACATTTACGACGAAGCGCGTGCGTATGTGACCAACAATCCCAAAGGCAGAAAGGAGGTGACACGCTATCATGTATAACTACCTTTCCGTCTATGAGGAGTTTTTTGGGGTCAAGGAGGGGGAACTGCTTTCTTTCTCCTTCTTCCGAAAGCCCATCCGCAATACGGAGTCACTGCGTTGTATCGGCATCCCAGATATCTACCGCTACATCGTCGGCCCGTATGCGAAAAAGCAAACAGAAGAGTTACGCTCCATCACGGACAAAGACCAGGCACGGAAGTACAAAGCTGAGAACTTCGACTTCTGCACATTTTCTGGTATCTTCCATACTCGAAGCAAGAACGGACTGTTGCAGCAGTCCGATATGCTTTGTATCGACTTCGACCATGTGGCCGACATTCCTTCGCTGCATGAGAAACTGCTCAATGACCCTTGCTTTGAGACGGAACTCCTTTTTCGCTCTCCTTCGGGCGATGGGCTGAAATGGATAATCCGAGTATTCCGCATGGGATGGGAGCATAGCCGTTTCTTCGATGCAGTGTTCAACTATCTCGTAGCCAATGGTTACCCATTGCCAGACAAATCTGGTAGTGATGTTTCTCGCTCCTGTTTCATTCCACATGATCCAGAAGCTTATATTAACCCTAAATACAACAACGTTAAAGATGAAAACTTTTTCACCAGAAGAATGGGAGAATGTCCCTTCTAAGAATAATACAGAGAACAGTAACACAAGTAATGTGCCGTCGGCATATCCCACCACAAGCGAAGACACCCGAGCCAAGGTCGAGCGCATCGTATCTCTTATCGAACAGAAGGGAATAGATATTACAAGTGGCTATACAAACTGGCTGAAAGTTGGTTTTGCTCTTACAAGCGAGTTCCAAGAGGCAGGAAGAGGATACTTCCATCGGGTCAGTCGACAGAATATCGAGTATAACGCAAGTGATACAGACAAGCAATACAACAAATGCCTGTCTGCACATGGGGATGGTGTAACTATTGCCACATTTTTTCAGATGGCAAAAGATGCTTGTATTGACATTTCCAATCCCAAGGAAATCCAAGTGTCTAAAGCTGGAACTTTGGATATTTGGACTTCTGGCTCTGCGAACCAAATAACCAAAAATCCAAAAGTCCAGTCCGTAGAAGTGGACTCCAAGTGGATTCTCGATGAAGAGTCACTTCCTCATTTCCCTACCTTTATATACGATATGCTTCCATCATTCCTAAAGGAAGTGTTGGGCAACTGTATCTCCGAAGATGACCGAGATATGATGTTGATGGGCACGTTGACTTGTATCTCTGCCACACTCCACAATGTGGTAGGTGAGTATAATCACGACGATTGGCATCCTATGCTCTACTTCTTTGTCATGGCCGATGCCGGCATGGGAAAGGGTTCGCTGAAATACTGCCGAGACATTGTGGCTCCCATCCACAACGAGTTACGTGAGATTTCAGAACAATTGATGAAGGAGTACAAGGAAAGCAAGGGCGACTCCAAATCTGGTGATAAAACTTCCGTCGTCGGCGATGCCCCACACCGTCGCACACTCTTCATCCCGACCAACAGTAGTGCTGCATCCGTCATACAGCAGTTGGACAACAATGGCGGCATAGGCCTGATATTCGATACAGAATGTGATACGCTGAGTGCCATACTGAAATCGGAGTATGGTGACTATAGCACCATCATCCGCAAGAGCTATCATCATGAACCCATCGACCTGAGCCGCAGGAAGGATGACGAGTATCGTGTCATCGAAAGACCGATGCTTGCCATCTGCCTTTCTGGAACTCCTGGACAACTCTACACTTTGACACCACAGGCTGAAGATGGAACGTTCTCACGCATCACTTGCTATCACATGCCATTCAAGGCAGAGTTCCGTGATGTCCTTGTCGAGAGTGCTAACACCAATTCTGATTGCTACACTTTGCGAGATAAGTTTTTCCAGTTGGCCAAACTATACAAGCAACGACGCGAAGCATTCTTCCGTGGTGGTAGCTACCGTATCGTCATTCCTCAGGAATACTGCAGGGAGTTCAACGAGCATTTTAGGAAGATGAACCAGGATGTTGTCGATGACATCTCGCATGACATGCAGAGTGTAGTGCGCCGTCTGGCCTTCACCGTGTTCCGCATCATGATGGTTTTGACCTCTATCAGGTTCATGGACGAAACGTCCAATCCCTCTGCTCTGACTCCAAAGGGAGGTGGTCGGATTGTGTTGCGATGCAATAGGGATGATTTCGATATTGCCATGGCGATGAGTGATGTACTCATCTACCATACGGTCTATTGTTATGCCCACCTGCCACAGAGCAAAGTCATCACAAATGGACTGGGTGATATTGTCACAAAGAAAGGAAAGATGGAACAGCTGTTGGCTGCTCTGTCAGACACATTTGACAGGGAGACCTATCGGGCAATGTCTATGAAGTTGGGCTATCCCGTGAGCACTACTGCCAAGTGGATCAATGACTACATCCGCCAAGGCCGACTGGAACATACAAGTCAGAACAGCTATCGAAAATTGTAACAATGGAGGAGCCTCGCCCCGCGTGGTGTGACGGACTTTTGTAAAAGTCCTAAACATAATAGGGACTTTTAGATTCACAGACTATCGTCGTTCACTTAAAAAGTCCTTCTATTATGCTCAGGCACCGCCCGAGACCTGGCACCCTCCGACTATAGACATTATAAACAATGTATAATCCTCAGACAAAAGTATTCAATGAAGAATAACATACCACGCGCCTCAATCCATGTTGGCGCAGACAAGAAATCGTTCTCTGCCCAGATGGGGAACGAGGCTGAACGCAGAGACTGGGATGAGAAACGTTACCAGTCCAAGAATGCTGAAACAGAGAAGAACAATCACTACAACTTCTCACGCAATCATCTCAACTTTGAAATCACCAAGGGATGCAAGGTTGTGCCCCTTGGTTCCAATCCTATTCCACTTCATCAACGCCTCCAGCAGCGTCACGATGAACTGGGCTTCAAACCTTACATGGATGCTAAGCATCCCAACCAAGTAGCACAGAATAGTCCTAACTGTTTGGTGAACATAATCTTTGGTGGTGACCACGAAGTGATGAAGAGACTTGCCTTTGGCGAACAGCAGATAGACACCTCTGACCCATACGCAGACAATAGCCACATCAAACTGATGCCAGCTATCTACGAGTGGGCCAAGGATACCTATCAGCTCTGTAACCGTATGTGGGGCGAGGAAAACATCATCGGCTTCGACGTGCATTGTGATGAGACTGGCGTTCATGCTCATGCCCTGACCGTTCCTGTAGAGCAAGTCAAGAAACGTGGACGCATTGGCAGTCAGTATGTCAACAAGGACAATCCCGACAAGGTGCTGTCAATGAAAGAGTGGAAATCCTTACCCAAGGAGGTACGCAGCAACTACACCAAAACCGAGGCAACCAAAGGAGTGGTTGAGCGTGTATCGTATGCCAAGGTATGGGGAGAGACAGCCAAGGACAAGTCCGAATACCTATCCAACCTTCATACCAAGTATCATGAAGATGTTGGAAAGAAGTATGGATTGGAACGAGGCATCCCAGAC
>CAVHNA010000035.1:0-17504 GCA_963637205.1 Bacteroidaceae bacterium | reverse complement strand
GGTATGGAGAGGCCAACTCGGGGGTTGGGTTGTGTCAGATGCTCATCAGGGAGCGGAATGCGTCGTAGGATGTCTCGACACGCGAGAACTGGTAAGGCTTCAGTTTCATGGAGAAGGTTCCCTTCACCTCGTCGAGCGCAAAATATTCCTTGACGAGACACGCCATGTTGAACGACAGGGAGTCGCCCTTTTTCATCAGGTAGACGGCGGTGCGTATGAGGTACGGCCTGTCGTCTTCTATGGTGCGGAGCGCACGGAAGAGCGTGTAGTAGCACGGCATGGACGACACCTGCATGAGGGGCTGCAGCCACTGTCGCCTGTCGGTCCAGCCGACGAGGGCGAAGAGGTGCGGCACGTCGTCGTGGTGGCGCGCCACAGGCAGAAGGCGTGCCAGGAGCTTGGACTTGTCTACGTCGTTGAGGACGGTGCAGAAGTCGGCGAAGCCTTCGTCGTGCATGAAGGACGGTTCGTCACCGGCCCTCAGCACAGCCGCCTTGAGCATAGTGACGAGGAAAGCCTTGGAGTCCCACTCCACCAGACAGCGCGCCAGAGCCCAGAAGGAGGCGGTGTCCATACGCAGGGCGTACCTCTCGCCTATCATAATTCCCGCCATGCGGAACTGCGCATGGCTGAGCGAGGACAGCACGTCGCGCAAAGCGGCGAACTCGCGCCTCTCAAGCAACGGGGAGAGACGCGAGTCGAGTGTCTTGCTGTATCGTGCCGTCTGTGTCACGGTCTATTCGGACTGGTCGGTTTGGTCGGACTTTTCTGTCTGCTCCAGCACGGGCACCGACTTGCCCTCGCGCAGCACCTCGCAGGCTTTCTCCACCGTGGGGTCTTGCTCGTTGAGGAACTGCGTGTACTCCTCCATGCTGAGCGCATTATATATAATGTTGCCGTATATGGCCCGTTTGAAGAGGCTCCGGCTCTTCTCCATGAGCAGGTTGCGGCGGCGCAGCTCGTGCTGTTCCCCGAAGGCGGCGAACTTGTCGAGCAGGTTCTGCTTGTCAAGGTACTTCACCAGCTCGTCCACGGAGTCGAACGAGGTCAGCTTGTCGCGGTTGGTGTCGGTGTAGCCGAAGCAGAACTGGCGCACCAGTCCGGAGAAGATGGCCTGCTTGTAGTACGACGTAACGGCCGAGGTGTCTTCGGGCACGAAGATGTCGGGCACTATGCCGCCTCCGCCGTACACCACGCGACCGATGCTGGTGTGGTACTGCTCGCCCTCCACGTGTATGCTGTCCTGGTAGAAGAACTCGCCGCGCTCGTAGCGTGCCAGCAGCTCCCTCTCGTAGTCCTCGCCGTGTCCCTTCTCGTAGGGTTTCTGTATGCACCTGCCGCTGGGCGTGTAGTAGCGCGCTATGGTGAGGCGCACTTCGCTGCCGTCGCGGAACTCCATGGGCTGCTGCACCAGTCCTTTGCCGAACGAGCGGCGGCCTATGATGGTGCCGCGGTCGTTGTCCTGTATGGCGCCGGCGAATATCTCGCTGGAGCTGGCGCTGCCCTCATCCATGAGCACCACCAGCGGCAGGTCCTGGAACGAGCCGTGCCCGTCGGAGCGGTAGTCCTCCCTGGGACTGTTGCGCCCCTCGGTATACACCACCAGGCTTCCGGCCGGCAGGAACTCGTTGGCCATCTGTATGGCTATGTGCATGTATCCGCCCACGTTGCCGCGGAGGTCCACTATCAGGTCCTTCATGCCCTCCACGTTGAGGCGCGCCAGAGCCACGAGCATCTCGGCGTATGTCTGTCCGCCGAACTTCTTTATCTTGATGTAGCCCGTCTTGTCGTCTATCATGTACGCGGCGTCCACGCTCACCACGGGTATGTCGCCGCGGCGCACGTTGAAGTAGACCAGCTCCTTGGTGCCGTGCCTCTTCACGCCCAGCTTCACCATGCTGTCCTTGAGTCCCTTCAGGTGCTTCATCACATCGTTAGACTCCATGCCCACCAGCGAGGTGGTGTCGGCGGTCACTATCCTGTCGCCTGCCAGTATGCCCACCTTCTGCGCCGGTCCGCCGGGTATCACGGACATCACGTTCACGGTGTCGTTCTCCACCACGAAGCTCACGCCTATGCCGCTGAACGAGCCCTTGAGGTCTTGCTCCGCCTCCTCGGCCTCGCTGGCCGGGATATAACAGCTGTGGGGGTCAAGCTCGGAGAGTATCTGCGGCATGGCGTCCTCCACCAGCTTGTTCATGTCCACAGTGTCCACGTAGTTGTTGTCTATGAGCTGCAACAGGTAGTTTATCTTGTTGGAACTGGTGTTGATGATGCTCAGTTTGCCCGATGCGAAATGGTTGGTGTAGAACGAGCCTATCACTATGCCGGCTATCATGCTCAAAGCCACAAACAGCGGCATCAGGCGGTATTTGTTGTTGTTTTCCATCTTGTTGTTGTACTCCTCTCTATTTTTGCTTTCACTCTTCGGTTTGCATCATCTCCACTTCCACACCGGCGCGGCGGAGCAGCTCCACGCCGTCCAGTATGCGGTAGCCTCGCGAGTAGACCACCCTGCGTATGCCGGCCTGTATTATCAGCTTGGCGCACTCTATGCATGGCGAGTCGGTGACGTAGAGCGTGCTGCCGTCGCTGTTGTTGCCGCTGCGCGCTATCTTGGTAATGGCGTTGGCCTCGGCGTGCAGCACGTATGGCTTGGTGACGTTGTTCTCGTCCTCGCACACGTTCTCGAAGCCCGAGGGCGTGCCGTTGTATCCGTCGCTGATTATCATCTTGTCCTTCACCACCAGTGCGCCCACCTTGCGCCTTTGGCAGTAGCTGTTCTCGCTCCATATCTTCGCCATGCGCAGATACCTCATGTCCAGGTCTTTCTTGTCCATGCCTCTTGTCAATTTGTGGTTTGGTCGTTCACTATGCCGTTTCTTCTCAGCAGCGCGTCTACGGTGGGCTTCTGTCCGCGGAAGTTGGTGTAGAGCGTCATGGGGTGTCGCGTGCCTCCCCGGGAGAGAACCTCGCGCCGGAACTTCTCCGCCGTCTCGCGGGAGAATATGCCGTGCTGACGGAACATCTCGAAGGCATCAGCGTCGAGCACCTCGGCCCACTTGTAGCTATAGTACCCCGACGAATAACCTCCGCTCATGATGTGGCCGAACTGCACCGACATGCAGGTGCCCTCCACCGCCGGAAGGAGCCGCGTGGGACTGAAGGCACGGTCCTCGAACCGCTCCACGTCCTCGGCAAAGGGCCAGGAGAGCGTGTAGTAGTCCATGTCCAGCATGCCGAAGCCCAGCTGTCTGAGGCACTGGTAACCGCAGTGGAAGTTGCGTGTGTGGCGCACCTTGTCCACCAGCTCGTCGGGTATGGTCTCGCCAGTCTGGTAATGGCGCGCGAAGGTGTGCAGGAAGTCTTTCTCCGCGGCGAAGTTCTCCATTATCTGCGACGGCAGCTCCACGAAGTCCCTGTACACGCTGGTGCCGCTGAGCGACTTGAACCTGCACATGGAGAACATTCCGTGCAGGGCGTGGCCGAACTCGTGGAGGAAGGTCTCCACCTCTCCCAGTGTGAGCAGCGCAGGCTTGCCGGCCGCCGGCTTGGTGAAGTTCATGCAGACAGTGACGTGCGGACGGTGGTCGGCGCCGCCGTCGTCAACGTACTGCTCGCTGTAGCTTGTCATCCACGCTCCGCTCTGCTTGTTGGGCCGCGGGAAGAAGTCGGCGTAGAGTACGGCCAGGAACGTACCGTCCTGGTCCGTCACCTCGTAAGCCTCCACGTCGGGATGGTACGTCTCTATGTCCGCACTGCGGCGGAAGGTGATTCCGTACAGGCGCGTGGCGAGGGAGAAGACACCTTCCTTGACGTTCTCAAGCTGGAAGTAGGGGCGCAGTGTCTCGGGGTCAAAGTCGAACTTACGCTTCAGTAGCTTCTGCGAGTAGTAAGCGTAGTCCCACGGCATCAGCTGGAAGTCGTCACCCTCCAGCGACTTGGCGAACGCCGACAGCTCCTCCATCTCCGCGGCGGCCACCGGACGATAGGCGCGGTAGAGATCGTCAAGCAACTTCCTCACGTTGGCAGGTGTCTCCGCCATGCTGCGCTGGAGCACGTAGTCGGCGTGACTGCGGAAGCCGAGGATGGCAGCCCGCTCGCGCCTCATGTTCACCAGCGAAGTCACTATCTCCCTGTTGTCCGTCTCACCTCCCTGGCAGCACTGTGTGTTGTACGCCATCCACATGGCGCGGCGTTTGTCTCTGTCGTCGGAATACTTGAGGAAGGGCATTAGGCTCGGGGCGTGCAGCGTGAACACCCATCCTTCCACTCCGCGCGACGCGGCCTCCATGGCGGCGGCGTCTATGGAGGTGGGCGTTAGTCCGCTCAACTGGCTCTCGTCTGTGATGTGCAGCGAGAAGGCGTTGGTGGCCTTGAGGTGGTTCTGGTCGAACTTCACCGTGGCCTGCGCCAGACGTTTGTCCAGACTGGCCAGCCGCTCCTTGTCGGAGCCGGAGAGCAACGCTCCGTTGCGCACGAAACCGTCGTACACGTCGGAGAGCAACTTGCTTTCTTCTTCGTCCAGTCCGTCGGCATGGTCGTACACATAGCTCACTCGTTCGAAAAGCCGACGGTTCTGCAGTATGCGGTTGGAATGTTCGGCCAGCAGCGGAGCCATCTTCTCAGCCACGGCATCCATCTCGTCGGAGGTGTTGCACTCCAGTTGTGCGTAGAATATGGTGGCGGCTCTGTCAAGTATCTTGTCCGTGGTGGGCTGTATGGTGTTCTCGAAAGTAGGTACGCTGGCATCGGACGCTATGGCCTCTATGGCCTCATCCTCCATGCGCATGCCCTCCAGCATGGCCTCCTCGTAGTCGTGGGGAGTGATGCGGGAGAAGGGCGCGGTGTCGTGCGGCGTGCCGAATGTGTCTTGAAGCAGTATGTTCATTGTTCTAATATTGATTCCATTTCATTAATGTAAATGGTATTCCGGGCCAACCGGAGCAACCCTTGCGACTCCATGCCGTGCAGTGCCTTGGAGGCGTTGAGGCGTGTCTCGCCTATGTGTTTCGCCAGCGACTCCATCTTCATCTTCACCGCCACCTCGCCAGTGTATTCGTGGAGCCATCCCGACAGCAGCAGACGTATCTTGGCCTCGGGCGACGTCAGGGGCGTGCCGCCCATACGTCTGACGTGCTTCTGAAACGACGCGCAGACGGTGTTGACGAAATTGATGCGGAATATCTCGCACCATGCCATCAGGGCTGACACGTCTTTTTTGGAGAGCCTTATGTATGTGCAGTCCTTTCCGCAGACGTATGTATGTCTGTATTTGCGCAGCAGTCCGTACATATTGCATGGCTCTATGGCGTACGGAGCCTCCGCCGTGCCGGACGCCTGCATCTCCAGACGCTGATTGAAGGAGGTCTGCTTCACCGTCCCGCCCACCAGCAGTATCAGAGAGTCGCAGCTGTCGCCTTGGCTCGCCAGCGTCGTGTTTTCCTTGCCTGTCAGTATGTCCAGCGACACGTAGTCTTCCATGGCGGCGAGTTCCTGACCGCTGATGCCCTGCATCAATGGCAGACGCGTGACGAGACTGTACTTGACGGAGATATCCATTTACTTGCTTTCTATGTAACGCTTCATCCCATCCGTCATGTACGTGGCGTAGCTGCCGTCGTCGGAAGTGTAGATGAAGTACGCCTGCAGCTCGGGGTGACTGCCGAGGAACGACTTGGCGGAGTCAATGCCCATCACCATGAAAGACGTGGCGAAAGCGTCGGCCGTGGCGCAGTCGGGAGCCATCACCGTGCTGCTGAGCAGGCTGTGCTGCACGGGATAACCTGTCCTGGGGTCTATGGTATGCGCTATCTTTTTTCCGTCCTTGACGTAGAAGTTGCGGTAGTTGCCGCTCGTGGCGAGGCAGGCGTCGTTGACAGCCAACACCTCCTGCAGGGAGTAGTTGGTGCAGGTGCTGTCGTCGTCGGGTCTGTTGATGCCTATCCTCCACGTCTCACCGGAAGGGTTGCACCCCTTGGTCACCACCTCTCCGCCAATCTCTATCATATAGTTGGCTACGCTGTGGCTTTTCATCACGTTGGCCACCATGTCCACGCCGAAGCCCTTGGCCACCGCACCCAAGTCTATCACCACTCCCTTGGGTTTGCTGATGTGTCCGTCGGAAACGGAGACCTTCGTCCAGTCCACCAGCGCGAGCAGGCTGTCCACCATCTCCTTGTCAGGGAACTCGCCGTGTTTGAACCCGAAGCCCCATGCGTTGACCAGCGGTGCCACCGTAACGTCAAACGCTCCGTCTGTCTCCATACTCACCTTCCGTGCAAGCGGGAATATGACCTGAAGCATGGAATCCGTCTCGGTGGTCTGTTCGCTGTTGATGCGGCTGAGTGTGCTTTCGGCGTTGAACATGGAGAGGCTGTTGTCCACCTTGGACAGACACTCCTGTATCTCGGCCCTGAGGCTCTCACCGTGCTGGTATTTCACGTGGTAGACTGTTCCGAATATCACGCCCTCGTCACTCTGGAAAGGTATCTCGCGTTTGTCATTGCGACCTTTCACCGCCAACGCCGTCAGCAAGGCGAGCAGCACCAAGGCCGGTATGTTCCATTTCCTGAAATGTGTCTTTTCTCTGTTTTCCATATATGCGTCGTTGTTACATGACATGTTCGAGGAGTATCTTCACACCTATCAGCACGAGCACCACGCCGCCCACGGTACCAGCCTTCCAACGGCGCATCTTGCCGAGAGTGATGCCGATGCCAAGTCCGGCAACGCTGAACAGAGTGGAGAAGAAACCTATCACCAAAGCTGGAATCAGTATGCCTCCGGTGTCGGTGCAGGCGAGTGACACGCCCACGGCGAGCGCGTCTATGCTAGTGGCCACGGACATGGCAAGTATGCCTGACAATGTAAGCAGAGGCACCCCTTCGGACTTTTCACCGCTCTTGTCGCCCATATCCTCGCGTATCATGTTCAAGCCCAACATCAGAAGCAAGGCGAAGGCTATCCAATGGTCTACCCCCTGAAGCGACGACCCGAAAAACGACATGACTCCATGGCCTATCGCCGTCATACCTCCCTGAAACAGGCCGAACGAGAGTGCCATCGCCGCCATGGGCACGGCAATCACCTTGCGCGCCCCGATGCCGACGGCTATGCTTACGCTAAAGCAGTCCATAGCTAACGCCACTCCAAGCAAACAATATTCTAACAAATCATTCATGTGCTTCTATTGTTTCTAGTTTCTTTGCGTGTTTTCTGTTCTTCCACGACCCTTTGCCGAAGTCGAACAGCAGGTTAACACTTCCTCCAAACGTGGAAACGTCGTTTTTGCCGTACCCCGGCACGAAATAAGGTTCTCCGTACTCCGGCACGCTCTGGTTGATGCGCATCTTGTAACGGAGATTCCAGCCGAGGCGTACCAGTTTCCATATCTTGGCCTCAAAGCCTAACGCGAATTCCAGCCACTGCTGTCTAGCCTTCAGCCCATGGAAGTCGAGAGGCTGACTGGTGGAATAGACAGGGTCTTCCAGTCCGTCGGCTGTATAGTCGAACTTATAGCTTGAGAAGCCGTACCTCGCCCCTACCAGAAACCGGTTGCCGTTGGTCTTCTTGTTGACGTTGTAGTCCACGCCTATCCTGTAGTACGGCGAGGATGTACTGAACTTGTTGCTGTTCTCACCGCCGCGGCGCGTGCAGTCTCCTATTCCTATCTCGAAGACGGGGAAGTACTTCTCCTTCAGGTTGAGCTTTCCGGCAATCTCCATATTGGCGAAACGCGCGCCCACCAGCTTCATGCTCACTCCCACCAGGTCCGCACTCACGGCAAAGCCGCTGAGCAGCGGCATCTTCTCCATCTCCGGCGCGGCAACCTTGCCCTTCTCGTCCTCGGCATTCACCGCCGCCACGGAGAAGAAGCTAATCAGAAGAATGTAGATGTATCTGTATATTCTCTGTCCTTGCATAGTTGACATAGGGTGAGATTACCGTTATAGAATCAATGAATTCGTGGGTGCTCCGTACCGACGTTATGACGTGGAACATGGTGGCGGGGCAGTCGGGACTCTCAAAGTGAGTGGTGTTGGTCTTCTCCACGAACACCGTGTCCTTCATGTCATACCCGTCTCCCACGATATTCAGCACTATAGAGTCCACGTCCTTGTAGTAGCTGAGCGGCAACTCCAACTTGCTTGCTTTAGACTCCGCGTTGATGAGCACGGAGTCCGACCCTGCCACCGTGACGGTGAGAGTGCCGGAGAGCGAAACTTTCTTTCCGCCTTGATAGAAGTTGGTGAACATGTCCACAGAGTTGTAGAGCGTGCAGTCGATGCTGTCGCACGACATCACGGCCAGACTAACCAACGCTATCCGTGAGAGTTTGCCAAAAACGTCGCTTCCCATCAGATTTCACATGAGATTAGGTAGTTGTTGCGCTCAGGAGCGTTCCTCGTCACCAATTCTCCCAAGAAACCAGCCACAAACAGCTGGGTGCCCAGGATCATCATGGTAAGCGAGATGTAGAAGTAAGGGGAGTCCGTAACGAGCGTACACCTCATGCCATGTGAGAGACAGTAGAGCTTCATCGCCCCCACCGCCATCACAGCCAAGAAACCTATGAGGAACATCAGCGACCCTGCGAAGCCGAACACGTGCATGGGTTTCCTCCCGAAATTGTTCAGGAACCAGAGGGTCAGTAGGTCGAGATAACCGTTGACGAACCTGTTCCACCCCATGAACTTCGACTTGCCGAACTTCCTTGCCTGGTGGTGAACCCTCTTCTCTCCTATCTTGGTGAAGCCAGCGTTCTTCGCCAGGTACGGAATGTATCTGTGCATCTCGCCGTAGACTTCTATATTCTTCACCACGTCGTTGCGGTACGCTTTCAGTCCGCAGTTGAAGTCATGCAGGTTGTGTATTCCGCTCACCGTTCTGGCCGTGGCGTTGAACAGTTTGGTGGGCAATGTCTTGGAGAGAGGGTCTCCCTGACTCCTGTTCATCTTATATCCGCTCACCAGGTCGTAGCCTTCGTTCATAATCATGGAGTAGAGTCCAGGTATCTCGTCCGGCGAGTCCTGAAGGTCGGCGTCCATGGTTATCACCACATCGCCCTGCGCCTTGGCGAATCCGCAGAAGAGGGCCGGGCTCTTGCCGTAGTTGCGTCTGAAGCAGATGCCTTTCACCACATCGGGGTTCTCGTCGTGCAATGCGTTTATCACCTTCCACGAAGAGTCGTCGCTTCCGTCGTTTACGAATATCACCTCGTACGTGAATTTGGAGGTGTCCATCACTCTCTTGATCCATGAGAAGAGTTCCGGCAACGACTCCTCCTCGTTGTATAGAGGTATTATTACAGAAATGTCCATGTTGTGATTTATTGTTTATTCGTCTTGAATGTCGTTCCTCATGTTCATCGTCTTACGTCACCCTGCCTGGTCAGTCCTGCCAACGTCCCCGCCAGCAATGCGGCAATACCGGTGAGAATGATATTGACGAAGAACATCTCCAATGTGATAACGCCTACCGAAACCTGCTCCATTTGCTTCATCATCATGTCTACCGTGACCTCGGGAGACAACACTTGGCGCATGTACTCCTGCATCTCGGGCATTTCCAAGGCCGAATACATGGCTGTGAGGAAACGTCCTCTGTCAAGGTATGCGAAATAGAGATACTGCACCACCGTGAGGATAAGCGTGCCGTAGAGACTGATACCAAACGCCAATGACAAGGTGCGTGTGGCGGAGAGACGTACCACGAAACGTCTGTAGTTCATCAGCGTGTTATAAAAGGCGAACAGTGACACCAAAGCCACCACATGCCCTACAACGCCAAGCAACGGATAACTCAAGCCGTACATGGAGCACAAGAAGGCCGCACTCCAAAGCAAGCCCATCACAATGGCGAGAACCGGGGCTGCATGCCGTGGCGACTTCCACTGTTCCGGTACTTTTTCAAATCCATCCATAAAAATACGTTATTGCAGTGCAAATATACGACAATAATATAATATATAATGTAAGGTTAGACCGAAAAGCTTTCGTGTCGCAATTTGTTCGCGCAAAATTTGGCAGGATGTCCGAAAAGGCCTACCTTTGCGCTTACAAAATGGGAAAGTCCTATACGGCATGCTCCCTTCGAATCCCCCAGGGCTTGACCGCAGCAAGGGTAGTAGGTTGTAGCGGCGCGATGTAGTAAGCTTTCCCACCCGCCTCTTTAGCTCAGTTGGCCAGAGCACGTGATTTGTAATCTCGGGGTCGTTGGTTCGAATCCGACAAGAGGCTCCAAAACGAGAGGAGACGCCAAATGGCTCTCCTCTTTTCTTTTATAATACTGCACGAAAATCCGGCATACGGTCATGGTAGGAACTGTCTGAGTTGCCCGGTCGTCATCCCACGTCGCCTGGCGTAGTCGGCAAGTTGGTCGTCTTCCACCCTTCCCACGGAGAAATGACAAGTGGCTGGATGAGAAAGTATCAGTCCGCAAGTGCTGGCGTGAGGCATCATGGCTCCGTTTTCGGTAAGGGAAACGCCCACCGACTTGAAATCCAGTAGACATGACAGCAGGAAGCATAGGCTTTGGTCGGGCAACGATGGATAACCGACAGCGGGACGCTTGCCTTGATAACGCTCGTTGAAAAGGTCGTCTACCGAGAGGTCTTCTTCTGGCGAAAAGCCCCACCATTCGCGTCTGGTATGCAAATGCCCGAGCTCGGCTGCCGCCTCTGCCAGACGGTCCGCCAGAGTCTGGTGCAGAAGAGAGAGGTAGTCGTCGGCGCATTCTTCCACCATCTCCTTTTGCGAGGTACTGACGAAAAGCCCTATCGTGTCCTCCGCCCCACTGCCCGCAGGACGAATGAAGTCGGCAAGGCAGAGACAAGGCAGCCCCCCTTGCGGATGCTGCTGCCGCAACATAGGCAGAACGGCATCTTCTTCGGGCAACAGTATGTCCTCACCCTTGCTGACAGCCATCGTCAGCCCTACCCTGAATACCGCATTCAGTCCTCGTGCCGCCCACTCTCTCAGAACCACGAGCGCATCGTTATACAGACGCAACGCTTCCGCCGCATGCGGTTGGTCTTCCGCGGGAAGCGATTTCTTCCACGCCATGCGACAAGCCGGGCACGCATGCACTTTGGCGATGCCTCCGAAACGGGACGGCAATCCCCAGGCATGGAAGAAATAGAGCCAGTTGATGTAAGGGGAAACTTCCTCTACACCGTATGTTCGCGTGTAAAGGGTCATTGGTCGGGATTTTCCACGAATCCTTGATACTCCATGGGCAAGTCGCCCATAATAATGTCATAGCTACGCTTCATGGTGTCGCTGACGTTGGCCGTCCCTTTTTCTTTGGGGAAGAGAGGCGCATGCACTACAAGGCGGAGCGGATGCCGGACGAGGAAGTTGAAGCCCTTCTGGCGCGGCAGAACGTCAAAGCTGCCGTCTATAGTCACAGGCACCACCGGAAGCTGCAATTCGTCCGCCAACTGGAAAGCACCGCGCCTGAACTTGCCCATATGACCAGTAAAAGTACGTGCGCCTTCCGGGAAGACCACCAAACTGACGCCGTCACTTAGGGTTACACGCGCCTTGTCATAGGTGGCTTGGATGGCCTTCGGGCCGCTCTTGTCCACAAAGACGTGGCCGCCACTCTCGCAAGCTCTGCCTATGAGAGGCATACGCCGAAGGGACTTCTTCATCATCCACTTGAAGTTACGTCCTATGTAACCGTAAACCAAGAAAATGTCAAACGCTCCCTGATGGTTCGCCACGAAAACGTAGGACTGGTTGCCGTCAAGGAGTTCCAGTCCTTCCACTTTTACGGGCAACAAGCTCAGGACACACATCATGCGACTCCATATCATGGCAGGGAAATAGCCCCAAAACGAAGCCTTGCCCACAGCACAGCCTACAATCGTACATACACACGCCACCACCGTGACGAGAGCCATAAGCGGCGCCCCCACAAAGAGGAGGTATATTCTGTAGACTGCTTTCATAAACATCGCCAATCTGTTATTTGATGCGCTTACAAATCTTTCTCTCTCAACTTCTTCATATTAGACTCCGCCGCCTTTATGTATTCCTTCACATACTGGTTGGAGAGGAAGTATGGCGGAGCCTGCGATATTATATCTTCTATCTGAGGGTTGAGTATGGGATAGCTATATGCGCTGGTGAGTATCATGAAGATGCCAGGTCCGAGCACATTGTTGTAGTTGGTGCGTATGAACGACGTTACCAGCACATCGTTTTGCTCTTCCAGCTCCATGGCCTGCCTGCCTAAGACCTCAAGGATCTCGTCGTGGTCTACGCCGTCCATTATCATTCTCGACTCCATGTGCGGCAGTTCCGCCATCTGGGCGTCTATGACGGACTTCTTCTGTATGAACGAACTCAGGCTGTCGTTGAGAGGTGTTCCCGTGGCGGTCTGCATGTTCGTTTCTATCTTCATCTTCACCTCACCGTTCTCCAGCACCACAGGCATCACGCTCTGGTCGCCCACAAAGACATTGGCCATAACCACGGAGTCTATGACACCCTTGAAAGTGAACTTGCCGTGTACCACGCGCGACGAGTCTATGGTTCGCATGTCGCCGTCGCTGAACACTTTCAGACGGAGCGTCTTACCGTCCAGTCCATCCACATTGCTTGTCCCGGATACCAGATACTGCTCAGAGCAGGACATCAGCGTGGCCATGCCCAGTACAGACACTGCATACAGGATTTCTTTCATCTTATTCATTCTCGGTCTTTTCGGAATAGCAAAAATACGCATAATCGGTACAACAGAGAAATAAATTAAGGCTTATTAAGACTTTTTTGCCTTTGATAAAGCGTCGGGCAACCGCCATGCCGTATACAGTTGAAGCACACAACCTATGGCAAGCGCCACCAACCACTCATTGTGCATGGCATAATGCACCTTAAACTCCTGAAGCCACATGCACACGGCGGCAGTCAGAAACACAAGGCACGACACCAACTGCTGCCTGCGGAGACGTCTCACGGTGATGTCATTGCCTGCATACACCTGCCGTATCTGGACGAAAGTGAACACAAGGGTACCTACCGTAAAGAAAATCAAAGACAGCGGCCTGACAAACATATAAGCGGCTGCCCCTACCAACATCAGCAACGCCCCTATGCGAAACGCGCGCAACTCCCATATTCCAAGCTCCTTCATGTTCATTCAGTCTGCGTTTCTTCCATGGGTGCCTCTGCCGGTGTGTCATCCACCACTATGTACACATCCTCGTTGTCACGCTTCATATAGTAACGTTCGCGGGCTATCTTCTCCACGGCGCAAGGATCGCTCTCCAGTTCCTTCACACACCTGTCGGCGGACTCATATTCCTGCCGGAACTGTTCTATCTCGTTACGCAACTGCGTCAGCTGTTTGCGATGCAGATACCGGTTGAGGTTGCTGTTGTCGTCCAACACACCCACGAAGAGAACCACACAAAACGAAGTGACCCAGTGCTTGTATTGCCTTATCAACTGCCAAAGCGAATTCAGTTTACTCATTTCTGTCTGTCGTTTTATTTTCAAGCAAAGTTAGGAAAAAATACTCTCTCTTCTCGTTAAATACCGACATTTTTTGATATATTTGCACAAAACAATCGTTGCAAAGTATAGGAAATGGAAGAATACATCGTTTCGGCACGCAAATACAGACCTCTCAATTTTGACTCTGTGGTGGGACAACGCGGTCTTACCACCACGCTGAAGAACTCCATAACTACAGGCAAGCTGGCGCACGCCTACCTCTTCTGCGGTCCGCGCGGAGTTGGCAAGACCACATGCGCACGTATCTTCGCCAAAGCCATCAACTGCACCTCACCTCGGGAGGGCGGTGACGCATGCGGTGAATGTGAAAGTTGCAGGGCTTTCGACGAGCAAAGGTCAATGAACATACACGAGCTTGACGCTGCCAGCAACAACTCCGTAGAGGACATTCGCGAGCTGTGCAAACAGGTGCTCATACCTCCACAGACCGGACGGTACAAGGTGTTCATCATAGACGAGGTGCACATGCTTTCCAGTGCGGCGTTCAACGCATTTCTGAAGACTCTGGAAGAACCGCCTTCGTATGTGGTGTTCATTCTGGCCACCACGGAAAAGCACAAGATACTGCCCACCATACTCAGCAGATGTCAGGTCTACGACTTCCAGAGGATGACCATGCAGGACACCGTGGACCACTTGAAGCAGGTTGCCGCTAAAGAGGGATATTCCGCTGATGCAGAAGCACTCTCGCTGATAGCCGAGAAAGCCGACGGCGGTATGAGGGATGCACTTAGCATCTTCGACCAGATGGTGAGCTTCACCGGAGGAAACCTTACATACGAAAAGGTGTGCGAAAACCTCAACGTTCTCAGCACAAAGTACTATTTCAGTCTTGTCGACCATTTCTTGAAGAACGAGGTAGAGCCTTGCATGTTGCTCTTCAACGAAGTGTTGATGAAAGGGTTTGATGCCGGCAACTTCGTGGCAGGACTCTCCACCCACCTTCGCAACCTGCTGGTGAGCCGTGACGAACAGACTCTGCCGTTACTTGACATGAGCGAGAACCTGAAAGCGTCTTACATAGAGCAAGCCAAGAGATGCCAACCGAAGTTCATATACCGTGCCTTGAAGCTGTGCAACGACTGCGCCCAGACGTACCGCACCAGCTACAACAAACGTCTGCAAGTGGAGATTTGCCTGATACAGGCGGCGCAACTCACGGAGGATGACGACGGCAGTGGTGGGCGTTGCCCTACTGTAGCTATAAAACCGATTTTCAACAAACTGTCGCAACAGAATAACACAAGTACTGTAAACAGCGAAAAGACACCGGCAACGGTCAGTGTCTCTCCCACTCCGTCGCCATCACCTGCACCTGCCGCCATACATCCAGACGGAACAGACAAAGCAGACAAGGCGAAAAAAACGATACTCAAGAAAGTCTCCTTCAAGAATTTCGGCAACAACCAAGATTCCAGGAAAGAGGAAACCCTGACCGCTGACTCACAACCTCAAGTACATGTGGAGACACCACTTGAAGAAGACTCGCTGCGGAAGGCATGGCTCGCCTACTGTGCCAGTCTGCCTAAGGAGCAGACTGCGTCAGTACAACGTATGAAGGGCATAACACCTGTCATCACAGGCACATCCTCTTTTGAGATTACTGTCAACAATCAGGTGGTGCAGCACCAGATGCAGCATGAGTACGACGACATACTAAAGTTTCTGAGAGAAAAACTCAACAACACGGAACTATCTTTCACCGTCAAACTGGCCGACATACAAGAGGTGAAGGTCATGTATAGCAAGCCCGAACACCTGAGAGCGTTGGAAACGAGAAACCCATCGGTAAAAGAATTGGTGGAGACACTCAGCCTCATGATAGACTGACATCCGTGTCTCCCACCTTCTGTCTGTGTCGCTGCACATCCGTCTGGCAAGCAATCTCAACACACCACGTTACGTTCTATCCGAGTTCCAGGCTATGTCACATGTGGTGTCGTTGGCATTGGTTGTTGTGTAGTTGTCCAGTAGTGGTAATCAATCAAAGCACATAAAGGGAAAAACCTCCGCAGGAGAATACCATGTCATACCGTATTTTTCCTTTAGTATTCTCTTTTTTATGCCCCACATAACGTGACATGCTCCCATCATACTAAACATATCGGCAGCTTTTTCTGGATCTGTTTTAAGGAGAGTCTTGGATTTTTTGATCTTCTCTTCAAGTTTCCTTTTATCCTCTATCCACATTTCCGCTTTCCTATTTACAGAAAACAAAAGATGCGCCCGCCAATCTTCATTGCGCAGCACTTTTTCCTCTTTCAACTTGTCCAGCGTTTCAGCAATGCGTTCAAGCAATGATTGCAGACAGGATTCTTCCCATTCTACACACCATTTTGTATACTCCGTATATACTTCCCTCATCACGTCATCTATCACGTTCTTGTATTCAGGAGAATTTTCAAGCTGACGGTTCTGCTCCTCGTATTTTTCTGTATTGTCCATAAAATCGATAATTTTATGTATTGTCATTTCAATTTCGTGATGAGTTTTGCCAAATGGCTTATCATTTCCGCCTGTACATGTTCACCTGCTGCCAGATTCTTTTGATATACTTCATCGCTCATACCCTTGATGTCGTCTATGGAATCAGAAGGTATGGCATCCAGTTGATTGGCCCACGACAGGATATTCTGTCTTTCTGCGTCGTCTGTCGTTACGGTATGAGACAAGTCTGAGATAAGACAGCCGAACGTCATATAGAATAGCTTCTTGTTGTTCACTGCATAATACTTATTCCGCATGTCCTCTGTAACGTCTGCATCGACAGCCTCTTCATACATGGCATGGAAGTCATCATATTTCTTACGCATGACTTTTGCGGCAGGCATCTGGGTTACCTCGTAAAATGTAATACAGGCATTGATGGCATTCAATTCACTGTTTATAGGTTCGGCAAAGCCAGTCTTGCGGGCCAGACATTCGGAAATCTTGGTCAAATTAGCCACATCACCGCTCCAAACCGCTTTGCTGTAAGACATTCCATAGAAAATGTGTGTCAATGCGTCAAACTCCGCCGCCCGTTTATCATTATACTCCTGCGCATTGGCAGAGACCTCCAGCAAACTGTCTGCCTGACCGTATGCCCAATAGCTCTCGTCATCAGAATCTATGATATTAGCGACACTTTTCAATGAAGCGATCTCAACAGCCATTGAGTCCGCCACCTCTGCATTTACCTGGTCCTGGGATTTGCCCTTGCAGCTTGTAAATGACATCGTCATGACAATGACAGGCATGACAGCCTTGCAAACTAATTTTTCTGCATTACCTTTCATAATCGTTTATTTTATTCGTTTTTAAGGTTATACCTTGTACTTCAGTCTCTGTCGGATGTTCCGTATTTATAGTTGGCCACATGCCCACCTGTAATGGACAATAGTGTTGCTGACTTATTGACAACGCAAAATTACGACTATTTCATCCTACAGAAAAACTTTTTCTTGCACATTGTATGAAATAGGGCTCTCATTGGTAACTACTCAGGTAGGTTCGAGCCTCCCCGCATACCCAATCGCTCCCGTTGTGCACAACGGGAGTAATTTGATATCGGGATACCAATGCTACAAATTTAGCATGCTAGGCTTAAGTTGCGCTATCATCTGCAACTCTTTGAATGGTGACACGGCCTGTTTCTTAGCCGTATCTATAATAGAATGTATGACAGCATACGCTTCCGCTCCAAGAAATGTACGGAAGAGTCCTGCTACCTTCAATTTCGTCTTTGCGGGTCTGACTGCCCGTTCGCTTGCATTGTTGTCGTATGGCACGTCTGGGTTGTCTAGAAATGTAAACAGGTAATCTTTCTTGCTTGCCAATCCGTTCTTCATTCTGACAAATTCCTTGTCTTCCGTTCCAAGTGGTCTGTCAAGCAGTTCGTCCAAACGCTTCCTTAGCCCCTGCCGGTCTATTTCGTCCCATGGTTTCTCGCGACGTTCCTTCATTGCATCTGTTATTAGTTGCAGCATGTCTTTGGGC
>CAVHNA010000034.1:16697-17543 GCA_963637205.1 Bacteroidaceae bacterium | reverse complement strand
ACGTTGGACAGCGTGAGGTACCTTGCGCTGGTGATGAAGCGGTCGCCGTATGTGGCGTACGTGTCGTTCACGTTCAGACGCGGGATGTCGCTGTTTTGGTTCTCGGGTGTCCATGCCTTCAGCAAGTCCTTGTGCAGGGCACCGCCGGCAGAGGTGACGCTCATTGAGCTGGCGTAGCCGCTGTCGTACACCTTACCGCCCAGCTGGTACTGGAAGTCAACGCCGAGGTCAAAGCCCTTGAAGGCGAACGCCGTTCCGAAACCTCCATATACATCCGGCAGCATGTCGCCAACGAGGTAGTCTGTGGCATCACTGCCGCTTGTGGTGGTATATGTACCTACGACGTTGTACGAGCCGTCGGCGTTCTTGACTATCTCTGTCACAGGTTTGCCGTTAGAGTCATACTGGACCTGGCCGTTGGCGTCCAGCACATTCTTCTCCTCATACTTGTCCTTGTAGAAGAGTGCCATACCTGCCTTGGAAGCGTCGTACTTCATATCCGCCTCTGCTGTTCCTGGAGCGTAGGTAGACTTGTAAGTGTCCTCAGAGTAGACGCCTGCGTACTTCTTGGTGAAGTAGGTGTACCTTGACATGCCCTCGGTGTAGAAGTAGTTGCCGCTGGAGTATCCCATGTGGCCGTCCTTGTACTGGTTCTTGCGCTCGTCGGCCAGCTTGGTTATCTCGTTGGCGTTGGTAGTGAGATTGGCGTAGATAGACCACTCGAAGTCCTTCTTCTTGATAACCACTCCGTGCAGGTCTAGCTCGACGCCATGGTTACGCATGTTGCCGACGTTGTCGTAGAAGTTGGTGTATCCGTAAGAGGGAGCGTAGGGGATGGAGCTGATA
>CAVHNA010000034.1:8674-16581 GCA_963637205.1 Bacteroidaceae bacterium | reverse complement strand
TCTGTATGGTTGTTGTAGTACTCAATGCTACCGTACAGTCTGTCCTTGAAGAAGCCGAAGTCGAAGCCGATGTTGAACTTGGAGTTGGTCTCCCAAGAGAAATTCTCGTTCTTACCAGTGGTGGAAGGAACCAGAGAAACGGCACCGTTGGAGTTGGTGATGGTGTACCTGTTGGTGTAGTAGTAGCCGTTCAGTCCGAAGTCGTTACCGTTCTGTCCGTAAGAGACCTTGAACTTCAACTCGTCCACCCAGTCGGCGTTGAACCACTTCTCCTTGTTGATCATCCATCCTGCGCTGGCGCTATAGAAGTTACCCCATCTGTGGTCGGGGTGGAAGGCAGAAGAAGCCTGGCGCATGCCGGACAGATGTACGTAGTAACGGTCGTCGTAGCTATACATGGCACGTGCCAGCCAAGACTCTGTGTTGTAAGAGAGGTCGTAAGAACCTGTATTGTCAGTGTTCACGGCACCGTCAAGTTCAATGTTGCTCTGTGAGAACATATTGTGCTTCTGACCCCAGAGGTCTACGGAGTTGGAGTGGTAGTACTCATGTCCCAACATCACCTCTATGTCGTGCTTGCCGTATGTCTGGTGCCAGTTGATACGCTGCTGGAAGTTCTGGTTGTAGTCGCGATCAGCCTCTACGACAGCCGTACCGTTGTTGCTCTTATACTGTCCGAAGTACGGGTTGGTGGTGTTGTTGTAGCGAATCTCGTCCCAGAACACGCTGTTGATGCTGGTGACCGTGAATCCGTAGGGGAGCAGCAATGTGACTGTACCCACACCGTTGAGAGTGTTCCTGATGCTCTTGCGAGTATCCACCAGCATATCGCTGAGAGGGTTGCTCTGTCCCATGAAGGGACGGGCTATACCAAGTCCTGAAGTAGCGTCACCGTAGTCGTAAGCCTTGATGCCGGATGCCTCGTGCGTGAGGATGCGTCCGGAAGCGTCGCGCAGGTAGACGGGGTAGATGGGGGCGATGTAGCGGAGAGCGAACAGGTTGCCAGCGGAGGCGGTACCCTCACCGTTGCTGGAGCTGCGGTCCACGTACTTGTTGTCGGCGTGCGTGTAAGAAACGTTGGCACCCAGCTTCAACCAAGACTTCAGCTTGTAGTCGGCCTTCAAACGGCTTGACAGACGCTTGTAGTCGGAGTTGGTGGTGATACCCTCGTTGCCCAGATAGTTGACGCTGGCGAAGTATGTACCCTTGTCGGATGCGCCGGATGCACTGATACTGTAGTCCTGACGGAGACCGGTGGAGAATATCTCGTCCTCCCAGTCGTCGGTGGTGAGCAAGTACTGGCTACCGTCGCGGCCTGTAACCACGTTGCCGAGAGTGGCGTTGGGGTTCAGCTTGCCGTTGGTACCTATCATGGCCTGACCTTCGGGCACGTTGTACACGTTGTATCCCAGTCCGTAAGTAGTATTGTTAATCAGGTTCTTGTTGGCCCACTGCCAAGCGGTATTGGCATCCATGCCCTGCTGAATGTTGGCGTAGTTGTAGAGAGCCTTGTAGTAAGTCTCGTAGTAGCCTGCCGCGTTGTCTATCACGTCGTAACGGCGAGAAGCGTTGGTGTTGGCACCCCACTTCACGTCCACGTTTATCTCGGCATCCTTGTGTGCCTGGCCCGACTTGGTGGTAATCAGAATCACACCGTTACCTCCGCGTGCACCGTAGAGGGCGGTAGAGCCAGCATCCTTCAGCACTGTCAAAGACTCTATGTCGGATGGGGAAATGCTGTTGAGGCTACCGTCGTAGGGAGAACCGTCGAGCACTATCAGAGGCTGCTGACCTGCCACCATGGAGTTGAAACCGCGGATACGGATGGTGGACTCGTTGTCGGGCTGACCCGAAGCACTGTAGATCTGCACACCAGCGGCCTTACCCTTCAGAGCGTCGGCTACGTTGGTTACCTGAACCTTGCTGATGTCCTCAGATCCTACCACTGCGGCTGAACCGGTGAAGGCGGACTTCTTCTGAGTACCGTAGGCAACCACCATCACCTCGCTCATGTCCTTGGCGTTGGACGAGAGGGAGATGGACATCTTAGGCTTGATGGTGACCTTCTGAGGGTTCATGCCTATGTAACTAACCTCCACCGTCTTTGCCGACTGGGGGAGGTTCTTGAGCGTGAACTTACCGTCTACGTCCGTCAGAGTACCGAACGAGGTACCCGACACCTTGACGGAAGCACCAACCAGAGGTTCGCCCGTATCGCTGTCGAGGACAGTACCGGTGACTGTCTGCTGGGCGAATGCCATGCTTGCACTCATCAGAATGCAGGCAAGGAACAATAAAACTTTTTTACCCATGTTGTGTTTGTTAATATAAAATGATTTTTGTTGTAATATCCTTTCACTTCCACTAACGTCCGCCGTCAATGACGGCACAATACGTTGTTTTCGGGTGCAAAGATAATTAAAAACCTTTAACTAACGTGAAAATTGGATAAAAAACTGAATAAAAAGTTGCATTTCTCTTTCATTTTATAACTTTCGGCGTACATTTTGACAACAAAAAGAAACATCGCCACAGCAAAGTCCTACCCCACCGCCGTAAGAGACGGCCAGCCAAGACAGCAAGCATCCCACGGCATTTCCGGAGCGGCGGAAGCCCACCCGTCACCCTATATATAATATAATGTATAGGCGGAGCAAACAAAAGGAGGAGCGTTTGCGGAAAATGTGCGACCTGTGCGAGGAAAGTAGGAGGAGCGTTTGCGTCAAACGCGACCTAAGAAGCGTAGCAGGAACACCTCGCCGAGGAGCAATCACAAGGAAATGTAGGAGGAGCGTTTGCGTCAAACGCGACCTAAGAAGCGTAGTAGGAACACCTCGCCGGAGTGCGATGCCACAGCGCAGAGCTAATCTCTCTCCTTGCAAGCGCGCATTTCTTGCTCTGGCAAGCGTCTCCTTCGTCGCCGAGCGGACGCAAATGCGCCTCTTACCAATTAGAGGCTCTAGCTACTCTAGCAGGTGCGCCGGTTGGCGCGTCATACTCTAGATTGTCTAGGGAAGCTAGACTTTCTAGATTTTCTAGGGTCGCGTTTGACGCAAATGCGCCTCCTACCCTCACCTACTAACGGCGATGCAGGATGACGAGCTTGTCATCCTGCATCGCTTGTAGGGGAAACGTGTGGGGAAAACCTGTCAGTCGGTGAGGAGATGCTGTAGGAAGTCGTCGAGGTCATCCTCGAATCCTTCGAGCAGGTTGCCGTCGAGAGTCGTGGTCTCCTCGGCATCTATCATCTCCAAGTCCTGCACGGTCTCGTGCTTGTCGTCCACGAGGATGAAGGAGAAGGGCTGCAGCACGCTGATGTTCTGTATGTCGGTGCGCATACGCCGTATGCAGGCACGTATGGCGGCCGCCACGCGGTCGTAAAATCCCTCGGTGGGGCTGTTCTTCCACTCCTGCACCGTCCTGCTGTCTATGGCCTCCTCATCGTCGTTGTAGACGCTGAGTACTCCCGTGGCAGGACTTACCATGATGCTGATATCCGTCATGACCGGGTCTTGATCCGCCGGATAACAGGCGATGACGGCACCGAGTGCCTTCTCCACCTCCTGGATTGTCTGTTGACTGGCTTTCATTTGTTCTGGATATTAAAGGTTGCGTCCATGACAGTTCTTGAACTTCAGTCCCGAGCCGCATGGGCAGGGGTCGTTGCGTCCTGGCAGTTTCTCGGCGCGCATAGGCTGTACCGGCTGTCGGTCGCGCGTGTCGCGTGCCGCCGCCTGCTGTTGTCCAGCGTCCGTAAGGTCGCCCCTTGACTCCTGCAGCCTCTGCTGCGGTTTCCTCTCAGGCTCCTGCTGGTGCGGTGCCTCCTCTATGCGGAGTTCGGGCACCATGGCGCGCATGATGACGCTCACCACGCGGTCGTTGATGTTGTTCACCATCTGGTCGAACAGCTTCACACTCTCCAGCTTGAAGATGAGCAGAGGGTCTTTCTGCTCGTAGCTGGCGTTGTGCACGCTATGCTTCAGTTCGTCAAGCAGTCGGAGGTTCTCCTTCCACGCATCGTCTATGGTGTGCAGGATGAGAGCCTTGTGGAACGCCGTCACCACGTTGCGCGAGTCAGACTCGTACGCCTCCTTGAGGTTGGCAGGTATGTTGTACTGCCTGTTGCCGGCTATCACGGGCACCATGATGTTCTCGTACATCTGTCCCTGCGGACCCTCGTACACCATCTTCACCACCTTGTTGGCGTTGGCCGCCATGATATCCGTCTTCTGGTTGAAGCGTTCGAGAACCTTCTGGTAAGCCGCCTCAGCCAGATCGTCGGGCTTAGTGTTCTCCATGTCAGCCGCCGTGAAGGGCACTTCCATGGCGAAGAGCTCGAGGAAGCTCATGCGGCATCCGTCCCATTTGTTATTCTCTATGACGTGGCACACGCGGTCCCATATCATGTCGGAGATGTCCATGCCCAGACGCTCGCCCATGAGGGCGTGGCGGCGCTTGCTGTAGATGACGGTACGCTGCTTGTTCATCACGTCGTCAAACTCGAGCAGACGCTTGCGCACTCCGAAGTGGTTCTCCTCCACCTTCTTCTGCGCATTCTCTATGCTCCGCGTTATCATGCCGTGCTCTATCATCTCGCCGTCCTTGAAGCCCAGACGGTCCATCACCTTGGCGATGCGCTCGCTGGCGAAGAGGCGCATGAGCTTGTCTTCTATGGAGACGAAGAACACGCTGCTGCCCGGGTCGCCCTGACGACCGCTACGGCCTCGCAACTGTCTGTCCACACGTCGGCTCTCGTGACGCTCGGTGCCTATGATGGCGAGTCCGCCGGCCTCCTTCACCTCGGGCGAGAGCTTGATATCCGTACCTCGACCCGCCATATTGGTGGCTATGGTGACCGTACCCAGCATGCACTCCACGGGTTTGTCGTCTATCATCACCGTGCCCATGCTGCTCTGTCCGGCCAGCGCAACGATGTCGGCCTCCTTCTGGTGGAGCTTGGCGTTGAGCACCTGGTGCGGAATCTTGCGCAGCTGCAGCATCTTGGAGAGCATCTCGGATATCTCCACGCTGGTGGTGCCCACAAGGACGGGGCGACCGGAGTTGCGCATCTTCTCCACCTCTTCTATCACAGCCTTGTACTTCTCGCGCTGTGTGCGGTAGACACGGTCGTTCATGTCGTTGCGTATGACGGGGCGGTTGGTGGGAACCTCCACCACGTCGAGTTTGTAGATGTCCCAGAACTCGCCTGCCTCAGTGACCGCCGTACCCGTCATGCCCGCCAGCTTGTGGTACATGCGGAAGTAGTTCTGCAGCGTGATGGTGGCGTAGGTCTGCGTGGCGGCCTGCACCTTAACGTGCTCCTTGGCCTCCACGGCCTGGTGCAGTCCGTCGCTCCAGCGTCGTCCTTCCATGATACGTCCGGTCTGCTCGTCCACGATCTTCACCTCGCCGTCCTGTATCACGTACTCGTCGTTGAGGTTGAACATGGTGTAAGCCTTGAGCAACTGCTGTATAGTATGCACGCGCTCGCTCTTGGTGGCGTAGTCGTTGAAGGCCTTGTCCTTCTCCTCTATCCGCTCCTCGGGCGAGAGTGACGACGACTCTATCTGCGACATGATGGACGCTATGTCGGGGAGCACGAAGAGCGTGGGGTCGTTCACCTGTGCGGCGAGCCACTCGTTGCCCTTGTCGGTGAGGTCTACGCTGTTGAGCTTCTCGTCCACCACGAAGTAGAGGGGGTCGGTGGCCTCCGGCATGCGGCGGTTGTTGTTCTCCATGTATATCTCCTCAGTGGTGAGCATGCCGGCCTTGATGCCAGGCTCGGAGAGGAACTTGATGAGCGGCTTGTTCTTGGGCAGAGCCTTGTGACTGCGGAAGAGCGAGAGGAAACCTTCTTCGGTCTTCTGCTTGTCGCCGGTCTCCTGTCCTTCGGCTATGAGGCGCTTGGCGTCCGCCAGATACTGCGTGGCGAGCTGCCTCTGCACTCCCACCAGTCTCTCCACGAGGGGCTGGTACTGCTCAAACTGCTGGTCGTCGCCCTTGGGCACTGGTCCGGAGATGATGAGCGGAGTACGCGCGTCGTCTATGAGCACGGAGTCCACCTCGTCCACGATGGCGTAGTTGTGCATGCGCTGCACCAGGTCTTTGGGGTCTTGGGCCATGTTGTCGCGCAGGTAGTCGAAGCCGAACTCATTGTTGGTGCCGAACGTGATGTCGGCCTGGTAAGCCTTGCGTCGCGCCTCGCTGTTGGGCTGGTGCTTGTCTATGCAGTCCACGCTAAGTCCGTGGAACATGTAGATGGGGCCCATCCACTCAGAGTCGCGCTTGGCGAGGTAGTCGTTGACCGTCACCACGTGCACGCCGTTGCCGGTGAGGGCGTTGAGGAACACGGGCAGTGTGGCCGTGAGGGTCTTTCCCTCACCCGTGAACATCTCGGCTATCTTGCCCTGGTGCAGCACGGTACCTCCGAAGAGCTGAACGTCGAAGTGGACCATATCCCACTTCATGTCGTTGCCGCCGGCTACCCAGTGGTTGTGGTAGATGGCCTTGTCGCCGTCTATCTCCACGAAGTCGTGGCGTGCGGCGAGCTCACGGTCGAAATCGGTGGCAGTGACCTCCACTGTCTCGTTGTTGGCAAAACGTTCCGCCGTGCTCTTCACTATGGCGAACACTTCGGGCCGCGCTTCGTCGAGAGCCTTCTCCATGCGCTCGAGTACATCCTTCTCCAGCTTGTCTATCTCAGCGAAGATGGGTGCGCGGTCTTGTATGTCGGTCTGCGGTATGCTGTCCTTGAGCGTCTGTATCCGCTCTCTGAGGTCTGCGGCGGAGTTTTGTGTTCTCTTCTTTATCTCCTGTGTCTTGGCACGCAGCTCATCGTGGCTGAGAGCCTGTATCTTGGGGTACACATCCAGCACTTCAGCCACGAGGGGGCGGTATGCCTTGAGGTCGCGTGACTTCTTGTCACCGAACAGTTTTACGAGTATTTTGGATATATCCATGTCTGATGTTGTTTTTTACGATTTGATATGATAGGAACTTGTCTCAATAGTTAAGCGGTGCGCTGGAGCAAGCGTTGGGAGCTCTGATGCGCATGGCCTTAGCCAGAGTGGGAGCCACCCTATCTACCGACACAGGTTCGTACACCTTCTCGGGTGTCACACCGCATCCCATCATGAAAAGGGGGAAACCGAGGTAAGACTCGCGGCTGAGCGACTGCTCGTGTGTGTTCTCGTTGGAAAGCACCCATCCCGGCGACACCTGTATGAGTATGTCGCCGGAGCACTTGGGGTTGTATGCGTTGCGCAGCTTGCTGATGCCAGGAGTCCAGGCTCCGAGTGCGAGACGCTGGCTGGTATATACGTCCTTCACGCCGCTGAGCTGTATGAGGAAGTCGCTGCAACGTACCAGTATCTCCGCAAGGTTCAGGCTGCGGCTTTCTATCAGCTTCAGGTTGAGGTATAGCTCATTGTCGAGCGCAGTGTCGACATACTGCCCCGGACCGTACACGGCTATGAGGTACATGTTGAGAAGCAGCTGCGCCTTGGTGATGGAGAACGTGCCGGTGGGGACGCGGTACTTGCTGAGGTCCTTCACGTCCTCTGGGTCTGTATGCCCGGTGCTGGTGATGACGAAGAGAGCCTTCCCCTCTCCCACTCTGTGCTCCACCAGGTCGAAGAGCTCCTCGAGCTGCCTGTCAAGGCGCGCGTAAGTGTCCTGCAACTCCATGCCGTACTGCGACGACGACTGATGGTCATACGCCCCGGCATAATAAGTAATGTATAGCATGTCCGTGACTCCGTCCACGCCCAAGGGGTTGTTCTGGAACGCCTGCTGCACGAAGAGGTTCACCTCGTCGTTGACACATGCGCTCGCTTTGAACTCGCTGTATTTGCGGTCGCCGGAGAACTTGTGGCTAAACGCCTTGTGAGAACCGCCCGCCACAAAGT
>CAVHNA010000034.1:3593-8630 GCA_963637205.1 Bacteroidaceae bacterium | reverse complement strand
GAGCGGGTTGGACGAGTCGAACTTGGCCGCCCACTCCGGCAAAGCTCCGTAGTAGTTGGTGCCCGCCCATCTGCCCGTGGCATCGTCTATCCAGTATGCGCCGTCTGCGGCATGGCCTGCGGACAGCACAGCGGCGTCACGGCTGGGAGCCACCGAGATAACGATGCCCTTGCCTTCGGTGGTTATCTTCAGCTCATCGCCTATGGTAGACACCCCGAGGTGCTTGGCGGAGGACTTGTCGGAGGTGAAATGCCCTTGGTACTCGTCGTCATCAACGCAGTACACCGGTACCAGCGACTGCCTGTCGAGCCACCTCTCGCCCACGATGCCGTTCTCATACGGACTGGAACCCGTGACGAGACAGGCTATGGAAGAAGCTCTGTCTGGGTCTTCGAAAGGATATTCCGCCTGGGAGTACACTCTGCCGTCCTTCATCAGACGAGCGAAGCCGCGGTCGCCATACAATGGGGCGAACGCCTCGAGGTAGTCGGTGCGCAACTGGTCTATGATGACGTTCACCACGAGCCGCGGTACTTCGGAAGTGGTCTGGGCCTCAGCACTCGCTACGGCCATAAGAGCCACCAGTGAAACCAGTATTCTGTTTCTGTTCGTTGTCATTTACAATTTGTTCCTACGATAATAGGCATGGTAACTTACGGGGCGCGTAAGTAAAGCCGTCGCCAAAGGTACGACTATATTTCCGAAATCTTGAGGTATCCAAGGGGAAAATACAAGAAATAACGCTAAATATACAAAATAGAACGCATGCCAAAGCGTCTTCTTCTTACGCACAGCGGACTTCACCACAGGGCACAGCCCGAGAAAGGCCAAGGGCGTGAAGGGCCATACCAACCAGTTGCTTCCCACCGCCGGATGCGCGGAGAAAAGGAACAGGAAGAGCAGTAGCGCACCAGCCAGTCCCTGCGTCGTCAGCAGAAGGACATCCCATATCCAGAAGACTCTGTTGCAGAGTCTCTCCACGACGCACACAAAAACGCAGAAGCCCAGAAAGCAAAGCGACGTGGCCAAGGGACCGAGAGGGAAGGTGTCTTCGGTAGGCACGCTTCGTTTCTCCAGTATGGTCTCCGTCTCCAGCACCAGAGGCCGGGTGTCGTTGTTCTCCTGCCGTATCACGGCGTTCGCCGCATACTTCATCATATATTCCGGGGCGAACATGGCAGCCCTTGCCGACAGCACCGTATCCACGTCTGCACCCAAGAGCATGTCGTCGCCTTCCTGCGCCCACTGGTGGCCGGCGGTGTACTGGTGCAATATCTGCCTGTAGGTGTAATGCGGTATGGTATCGGGGTACACCACACTGCCGTCCACGCAACGCTCTATCATGTCGCGCACCTTGGTGGTGCAGTTGTTATAGAGGAAGTTGTACTTGTAGTTGCGGTTCTCCTTCCTGCAGTTGTCCACAAGCGAATAGAAGACGGCGTTGCTCTCCTCGGGCGTGAGGTTGAGCACCTGCGCCGTCACGCTGGAACCGCGTTCCCTGTATTCCGTCAGGAAGTCGTCCCAAGGCAGTGGCAGCACCATGTAGTCGCACTGGCCAAGCACGAAGTGCCATATAAAATGGGGCTGGTTGAACGAGAAGACTCCGTAGTTGAACACCCAGTCATTGTTACGTGTGAAGTTCTGGCACCGCAGGGCCGTATGTCCGTACAGAGAATACACCTTGCCGCCCGGCGAACAGGTGACAAGGCTCACCCTTATGCTGTCAAGGTCCTGCGCCGAACCCGATATGACAAGGGAAAAGAGGAAGACTGCGACGGAGAATAATTTTCTCAAATTCATGATGCAAAGGTAACGTTTTCCTCTGAAAGCGTGAAGAGTTTGCCTACATTTTTATATTGGAGCGGAAATCTTTTGCCGACAACCCTTCATCATATCAATGAAATATTGTACCTTTGCCGCCGTGAAATTGGTGATAGACATAGGAAATTCGGTAGCCAAACTGGTAGCGTTCCGCGGCGACGAGCCGCTGGAGGAGATGCGTACTTCCAATGAGACACTGGCGGCGTTGCCCGCCTTTGCGGCTAAATACGACTTCACGTGCGGCATACTCGGCACGGTGATAGACATCACGGAGGAGGTGGACAAAATGCTGAAGAAGCTGCCCTTTCCCATATTGAGATTTACCCACGACACACCCGTCCCGGTCTCCAACAGATACCGCACTCCGCACACGCTGGGAGCCGACAGGATAGCCGCCGCCATAGGAGCCAGTTCACTGAAGCCAAACAAGGACCTTCTGATAATAGACGCCGGCACGTGCATCACATACGAGGTGATAGATGCCAACGGCAACTACTGGGGAGGCAACATAGCACCGGGCATGCAGATGCGGCTGCACGCGTTGCACGAACATACGGCCAAGCTGCCGCTGGTGTCCGCCGAGGGTGACGTGCCTGGCATAGGGTACGACACGGAGACGGCCATACGGTCGGGAGTGCTGCGGGGCATGAAGTACGAGATAGAGGGCTACATCAAGTCTATGAAGGCGAAATACCCGCACCTGGTGGTTTTCCTTACCGGCGGAGACAAGATAAATTTCGACAACAATATCAAAAACCTCATCTACGCAGACAAGCTCATCGTTCCGCGCGGACTGAACAAGATACTGGACTACAACTATGACAAGATACTATAGAAGAACGCTGGCAACTCTCCTTGCCGCCGCCGCATGCGCGACGACGTTCGCTCAGTCCAACGGAAGCAACTCCTCATACTCCAGGTTCGGACTGGGTACTCTCAACGACCAGTCGCAGGGCTTCAACAAGAGCATGGCCGGAGTGGGCATAGGACTGAGGTCGGGCAGCCGCGTCAACATGGCCAACCCGGCGTCATACGCCACCATTGACTCGCTGAGCTTTATCTTCGACGCTGGCATGAACGCCAGCCTTGGTACCATGCACAGCCAGGGCATGAGGGTCAACGTGAACAACTGTAACATAGACTACGTGAACGCCGGACTGAGACTCCGCAAGGGAATGGGTCTCTCCTTCGGCTTCGTCCCGTACACCTCCGTAGGATACACCTTCTCCACGTCGTCCATCGTGGGCAAGGAGTCTGTGTCCACACAGCTTATCACCAAGACGGACGCGTACAGCGGCAGTGGCGGTCTGCACCAGGCGTATCTGGGATTGGGCGCCAATGTGCTGAAAGGACTGTCGTTGGGTTTCAACGTAGGACTGATATGGGGCAGCTACAGCCACACCACCACCGAGACGTTCTCCGAGGGCGGCAGCGAGAGCAGCAACTACAGCGGACTGACGTCTACGCACGAGGCCGACATCAAGACTTACAAGATAGACCTTGGCGCACAGTACACCACAAGGCTGACGAACATAGACCACCTTACGGTGGGTGCCACGGCAGGCATAGGACACAAGATAAAGGGAGAGGCCACCATGGAGCGGTACACCAATTCCGACTCCAACCCTACCCCCATCACCGCCAAGAACCCCTTCAACCTCCCTTACTGCTACGGCGTGGGACTGGGGTGGCAGCACAAGAACACGTTGCAGGTGGGAGCGGACTTCAAACATGAGCTTTGGGGAAACTGCCGCATGCCGGCATACGACAGCAGCACCGGAGAATACACGCCCACCAAAGGCAGCTACATGGACAGGATGAAGGTGGCGGCGGGAGCGCAGTACACCATAGATCCACTCGACAAGAAATACAGGAGCCGCATCCAGTACCGTATGGGCGCGCACTACTCCACACCTTACCTCAAGATAAACGGAGCTGACGGTCCCAAGGAGTACGGCATCACGGCTGGAGTGGGACTCCCCATCACCAACAACTACACGAACCGCTCTGTGGTGAACGTGGGAATACAATGGCTGAGACGCTCGCCAAGCACATCTACCATGATAACGGAGGACTACCTGATGTTCAACATCGGACTCACATACAACGACGCGTGGTTCATGAAATTCAAGATTAAGTAACTGTGCCTCACAACACCCACCGGACCCTGAAGCCACACCACAGCATAGCGGTAACGCTGGTTCTGGCGGTGGCGGTGAACGTGGCAGCATCGTGCAGCGGCGAATCGGAGCACACGGCCAGTGCCGTCAGCGATGCGGACTCGTTACCCTTCATGCACGCCAAAGGCATAAGCACACTCATCTCCGACTCCGGCGTAATCAGATACCACCTCGTAGCCGAAGAGTGGGACATATACAACAAGGAGAACGAGCTGTCCACATGGAAGTTCATGAAGGGAATGCTCATGCAGAGGTTCGACAAGGACTTCCACGTAGACCTCTACGTACAGTCGGACACGGCATACCTGCACCGACAACAGATATGGGAACTGAGAGGCAGAGTGGTGGTACGCAACCTCAACAACGACGTGTTCCGCACTGAGGAGCTTTTCTGGGACATGGCCCGGCACGAGATGTGGAACCACACCTACATGCATATCACCACGCCGGAGAGGGAACTGCAAGGCACCGAGTTCAGGAGCAACGAGCAGATGACTCGCTATTACGTCAACAACTCCGTGGGTGCGTTCCCCGTTTCCGATACTGAGACCTCAGCCGAAGATGGCATGGCCGACGACTCCATCTCCACCGCCACAGACAGTGCCGACACCAAACCGCCTGTCACGCCAGCCACGGCAAAGAGGGACAAAGCGCCCAAGTTTGAGCCTGCACCTGAAAAAAGAAACAAATACTGATGAACATAGACTATTTGATATTCGTAGAGACAATCATAATACTGCTCTTCTCGGCCTTCTTCTCGGGAATGGAAATAGCTTTCGTGTCAAGCAACAAGATGAAGTTCGAGATGGAGAGAGAGGGTATGTCGTTCTCGGCAAAGCTGATAGACACTTTCTACAAGCACACCAGCGACTTCATCTCCACGCTTTTGGTCGGCAACAACATTGCGTTGGTCGTCTACGGCATCCTCATGGCTAAGCTTGTCAACGGGCTTATACTCGTTCCACTTGGCATACATCACGAGACGGGCGACTGCCCCAACGAAATCATCTGCCTGCTCATACAGTCGGTACTCAGC
>CAVHNA010000034.1:0-3583 GCA_963637205.1 Bacteroidaceae bacterium | reverse complement strand
ACTCAGCACCATGATAGTGCTGGTGACAGGCGAGTTCCTGCCCAAGACGCTTTTCAAGCTAAACCCCAACAAGACGCTCAGCATCTTCGCTCTGCCTGCATACATTATTTACATATTGCTGTGGCCTGTCAGCAAATTCACCAGCCTGCTCGGCAAGGCATTGCTGAAGATGGCGGGCATGAAGACCGTGAAGGAGGAAAACTCAAAGACTTTCTCCAAGATAGACCTGGACTACCTGATTCAAAGCAATATCGAGAACGTGAAAAACGAGGAGGAACTGGAGGACGAGGTGAAGATATTCCAGAATGCGCTGGACTTCAGTTCCGTTAAGGTGAGGGACTGCATAGTGCCGCGTACGGAAATCACGGCGGTGGACGAGAGCACGCCACTCAGCGTACTGAAAGCCCTGTTCGTGGAAAGCGGATACTCCAAGATAATTGTCTACAAGGGCGACATAGACAATATCACCGGATTCATACACAGCTCGGAAATGTTCAGGATTTCCGAAGAAGACGACTGGACCAAATACGTCAAAGAGGTGCCCATAGTTCCCGAAACCATGAACGCACAGAAACTGCTAGGCACCTTCATCAGCCAAAAACGCTCTCTGGCAGTGATAGTGGACGAGTTCGGCGGCACCAGCGGTATAGTTTCACTGGAAGACCTCGTGGAAGAGATATTCGGAGAAATAGAGGACGAACACGACAACACCAACTACGTCATCAAAGACCTCGGCAACGAAGAATACCTGCTCTCCGCCAGACTGGAGATAGAGAAAGCCAACGAGGCTCTGGGACTCGACCTCCCCGAAAGCGATGAATACCTCACGGTAGGCGGACTGATACTGCACGAATACCAGAGTTTCCCCAAGCTCAACGAGGTGGTGAGGTTCGGCCACTGGGAATTCAAGATTATGCAGAACACCACCACCAAGATAGAACTCGTGAAACTGAAAGTTCTGGATTAACCGCACATTTTTCTCAATGCAATGCGCACGCTCTGCATATTTTTTATTATCTTTGTACGCTAAATGTATAAAAGTGAAAAATAAAACAACAAAAAAATAAACAAAAAGACAAATGGCAGCATTACAAAAAATCCGCAGCAAAGGCAAACTACTCATCGGAACGCTGGGTCTTGCCTTGTTTGCTTTCATTGCCGAAGAACTCGTGAGGGCTTATTCCTACACCAGGAACGAGAGCCACCAGAGAATAGGCAAAGTGTATGGCGAGAAGCTCAATTACCAGGACTTCAACGCACTGGTTGACGAGTACACAAGTGTCATCAAGTTCACCAACGGACTCTCATCCCTTACGGACGAGCAGACTGCTTCTGTGCGCGACCAGGTTTGGCAGACGTACGTCAACCAGAAAATCATCGAACACGAGTGCGAGGAACTGGGACTTACAGTCACCGACGCCGAGATGCAGAACATACTGGCTACAGGACGTAACCCCATGTTGGCGCAGACTCCTTTCCGCACCAGCCAGGGCACTTTTGACGTCAACGCTCTGAAGAACTTCCTCAACCAGTACGATGAGTTGAGAAACAACAGCGAGATAAGCAGCGACGTGAGGGAACAGTACACGCAGATGTACAACTACTGGAAGTTCGTGGAGAAAAGCATCCGTCAGCAGACTCTCGCACAGAAGTACCAGACCCTCCTCGGCAGCGTACTCATCAGCAACCCCACAGCGGCAAAGGATGCTTTCGAGGCCAGAACCAACGAGAGTGAAATACTGATGGCAGCACTCCCCTACACTTCCGTTAAGGACGCTGACATCACCGTAGACGACAAGGAGCTGAAGGACAAGTACAACGAGATGAAGCAAATCTTCCGCACCAACGAGGAGAGCCGCGACATCAAGTACATCGACATTCAGGTAACGGCAAGCGAGAGCGACAAGAATGCTCTTGACGAAGAGATGAACGAATACGCCAAGTCTCTCGCCGAGGGCGGCAACATCGCCAAGATAGTACGCGAGTCCGGAAGCCTGGTAAGCTACAGCCCACTGCCCATAAGCAAGAAGACTCTGCCGCATGACATCGCCGACGAGTTGGACAGCATGAACGTGGGAGACCAGAAAGGCCCCTTCACACACGCTCACGACAACACTGTCAACATAATACGTCTCATTGACAAGGTAAGCCGCCCCGACTCAGTTGAGGTACGCCAGATAGCAGCCGTAGGTGCGGACATGACAGCGGCTGAGAAGACTGCGGACAGCATCATAACAGCCCTCAACGCAGGAGCCAACTTCGACACCATCGCCAAGAAGTACAACCAGCCTGCCACCAAGGTATGGATGACAAGCGCACAGTATGAAGGCATGACCATAGACGAGAACAACCGCAAATTCTTGGAGACCATCACCACAGCGCCAGTAGGCAACTACAACAAGACGGTTCTTGACGGACAGGGTGTCATCATTTCACAGGTTACAGACCGCCGAAACATCATCACGAAGTACGACGTAGCTGTCATCAAGCGTTCTATCAACTTCAGCAAGGAAACCTACGACAAGGCTTACGGCAAGTTCAGCAGCTTCCTCGCAGGCAAGACTGCTGAGAAGCTGGAGGAAGAGGCTACCAAGGAAGGCTACTCCGTACAGACACGCAAGGCTGTCAGCAGCGCCGAGTACAAGGTTGCTAACATAAGCAGCACACGCGACGCTATGAGATGGATTTTCAACAAGGAAACCAAGATTAACGAGATATCACCTCTCTACGAGTGCGGAGACAACGACCACCTCTTGGTTATAGTCCTCACTGGTATCAACAAGAAAGGATATGCCTCTATGGACGACGAGCAGGTGAAAACATTCCTTACTTCTGAAGTTCAGAGGGACAAGAAGGCCGCCATGCTTCAGGAGAAAATCAAGGGCGCCAAGAGCATCGACGATGTCACGAAGATGGAAGGTGCCGTATCAGATACCGTCAAGCACGTCACATTCGCCAACAACGCATTCATAGCCAAGGTAGGTGCCAGCGAGCCTGCACTCAGCGGTGCGGTAAGCACAGCCAAGAAGGGCGACTTCAAGGCCGGTGTCAAGGGTAACTCCGCAGTGTATGCGTTCCAGGTGCTGGACCAGACCAAGACAGCCGGTGAGTTCGACCAGAAGAAAGAAGAAAAGACTGCCGCCCAGATGCTCATGCGCACGCTCAACAGCTTCATGGCTGACCTGTACGACAAAGCAAACGTAGAGGACTACAGATACCTCTTCTTCTAATCCGCGGCTACAGTACATCATTTATATGAGGGTGTATCAAAACCTCAAGGTTTTGGTACACCCTCTTTCTTTTTGCGCTATAGAGAATTTGGAACGAAGCGCTTAGAATAGGAGGAGCGTTTGCAACAAACGCGACCCTTTGGAGACTGGAGAATTTAGAACTGAGCGCTTAGAATAGGAGGAGCGTTTGCGACAAACGCGACCCATGTAGGAGCTTGTGCTTAGGTACGGATTGCCCTTAGTTAACGGCTGTTATTATGAGATTCCATAGTCGTACGATATGGTCTGCTGTAGTTGACTAAAGTGACTTTTCAGGGCAGTAGTACTGACATGGCAAAGTCAGTAGTACTAAC
>CAVHNA010000033.1:2534-17610 GCA_963637205.1 Bacteroidaceae bacterium | reverse complement strand
TTTCCAAACGGCATGGGACTGATGTTCGCGAACAATGGTCACTTTCCAAACGGCATGGGACTGATGTTCGCGAACAATGGTTACTTGCCAAATTGCATGGGACTAATGTTTGCGAACAATGGTTACTTGCCAAATGGATTTATGACAATGCTTGCATACAACAATAAAAATGAAAATTTGGAAAAAGTCTTGCATGCGAACAGGGGCAAGGGTTGCAAATCGGAGAGGTTCTCCTACTGCCATTCCTCTTTTTGGGGTCGCGTTTGACGCAAACGCTCCTACTACCTTTCCCTCTTGGAGCGCGTTTCTTGCTCCGGCAAGCGTCTCCTTCGTCGCCGAGCGTAACCGTATTAGCCGAGGGAGATTACTTTACGTCCGAGCTTTGTATGTCGGCGTTTTCCGAGATTACTTCTTTCTTGCAGCCTCGTATGGTGTTGCCTTTAATCTTCACCTTTTTGGCGTTATGTACTTGGATGCCACACTCACTGCCAGTGGTGGATATAATCTCGTTGTTTTCTATCACGATGTTTTCGTGCAACCTGGTGCTGCCGGCGTCTTCCGCCACAATCTCAAGTGCAATACCTGCGCCATGGTAGGCACCTGAAGTGCCGCAGTTGTAAATCTTGTTGCCGCTGATTTCCACATTGCGGCTATGCCATCCCTCTTTCCAGTTGGCCTCGCTGCTGAGTGCTATTGCCGCCAAGTTCATTCCCACAAACGTGTTGTCACGTATCACAGTGCCGGCTGTGGTCTTGATAAGCACGCCACGTGCCATGTGCCCCCAATCGAGACAGTTCTCGAACCTGACTTTCGGCATGAGAGTGGAGTTGATAAGGTAGTAGTCCGTGAAATCTGCCGGCAACGCGCGGTCGAAAGTCACGCCGTAAGGTACGGACTTGGCCTCGTGCCTTACAGCCTTTACGCTCAGCGTGGCCACAGGCTCCAGATTCTTGATGCGCACCAGCGTCATTTCGTCACCGACGCGCGGCACATCACTCAGCTGGGCATGGGTAAAGTTGGGGGCTTTGAGTTCGAGCGTCGCATTGTTGCCGTCAACAGCGGTTATGTCGTGGTAGTAGCCGTGTATATTAGTGGCGTCGTCCCCCTGCCCGCAGAATGTGCAGCCGTCAAACGACAGAGTCCCCTCGCAAGCCGCAAAGTGCGTGGCGTCTGTATTTGTGCTCCAGCGCATCCCCTCCGCAGGCACTATGCGCAGGTGGTTCATCGTTACGGTGTTGGTGTGGAAACCCACAATTCCCATTCCGCAGTTGGCGTTGACAGTAACGTCATTGAGCGTTGTGTTGCGGCTTTCTTGCACGAATATGGCTGGGCGGAAGTGGAATGTGTGCGGTGCGCCGACAGCGGCTCCGAGCAGGCTTTTGGGTAATGTGCCCGCAAACTTTACCGTATTGGGCGCCACGATGGCAAGGCGGTTGAAACCGGGAGTGTCACTGTAGTGGCCATTGACACTGTCGTCCCAAATGTTGACGCGCGGAAACGGCGTTCCCATCGTAAGGGGACGGCTGGGACGGTCGAAATATACGGTGTAGTTCCCAAACATCCGAGCGCGACAGCCCAGAGTGAACAGAATGTAATTGCTGTTTGTTTCATATTTTGAGGATTCGTTGCCGTCTTGGATTTCTTGACAAAACAAATGTGCGGATGTGACAGGTAGCGCACTGCATACTTTCACGCTGCCTGCGCGTCACGCTTCGACTTGCTCTTCACCACGAGCCATACGCCAGTGAACACCAGTACCACGGCCACGCCCTGCTGCCACGTGAAGACGCCCAAACCCGTCAGTACACTCACCGACACGGCCACGATGGGCTGCACGTAGTTGTACACGCTGACCACCGTGGGACGTAGCACGCGCTGGCTCTCGATGGAGAGCAGGTAGCTGACAAACGTACCGAAGAACACCACGTAGCCCACCTCGGCCCATACTCCTGGAGCGATGGCCGTCCACTGCAGGCTGTCGAGATGACTCCACGACACGGGTGCCACGAGCACCGTGGCCCATGTAAACATCCACTTGTTTACGGTAATGGCGTTGTACCTCTTGATGAGCTTGTTGAACAACGACAGGTAAAGGGCGAATGACAACTGCGCACAGATACACATCAGGTCGCCGCGGATGTCACCCACACGGGCACTGGCAGCCGTGGCGCTAGTGAGGATGAGCACCACCGCTCCGGTACAACCGATGGCCACACCGCCAGCCTTCTTCAGCGTGATGGGCTCGCCAAGGATAAGGAATGAGAGTACCATGGCAAAGATAGGCATGGAGGTGGTGACGATGCTGGCATTGACAGGCGAGGTAACGCTCAGGCCTATGGTAAACAGACACTGGTTGAAGGCCACACCCAACATGGCGGCAAACGCGAAGAGCGCCACATCGCGTAGAGGCACATGCTCGAACTTGCCGAACAGCGAGGCTGTCCAAAACAACAAAGCGGCGCCAGCCACACGGAAGCCTACCATAGAGATGCCGTCGACGCCGCTGTTCATGGCATCCTTGCACACCGGCGACATTAGACCCCACATGGCCTCAGCGCCAAACATGCTGAGATGAGCCTGCAAAGGTTTATTGTTCATTCTCCGGGAATCATCCGTGCACCAGCGTACCTATGTTCTCGCCGTCAATCACGCGGCGCAGGTTGCCCGGCACGTCCATGTTGAAGACATAGATGGGGAGTCCGTTCTCCATACACATGGCGGTGGCGGTGACGTCCATCACCTTCAGGCCCTTGGCGATGACTTCGCCGTAACTGATGTCGCTGAACTTGGTGGCCGTGGGGTCTTTCTCCGGGTCGGCTGTGTACACGCCGTCAACGCGTGTGCCCTTGAGCATCACGTCGGCTTCTATCTCCAGTCCACGCAACGAGGAACCCGTGTCCGTGGTGAAATAGGGACAACCTGTGCCGGCACTCATGATAACCACCTCACCGTTCTCCAGGCACTCCACCGCCCTGCGTTTGCTGTAGAACTCGCCTATGGGCTCCATACGCACGGCGGTCAGTACTCTGTTCTTCTGTCCTGCGGCATCAAGGGCACTGCTCAACGCCAGCGAGTTGATGACCGTGGCGCACATGCCCATCTGGTCGCCCTTTACCCTGTCGAAGCCTTTGCCTGCGCCGCTCAAGCCACGGAATATGTTGCCACCGCCTATCACTATGCCTACCTGCACGCCCATGGAAGCTATCTCGCTTATCTGTGCGGCGTACTCGTTAAGACGCTTCACGTCTATGCCGTGCCCTTGTTCTCCAGCCAGACTTTCGCCCGAGAGCTTGAGAAGAATCCTGTTGAATCTTGCCATTTCTGTATATTTTTATGTAGTTACTTGCTCCTGTTTATATTCATGTCGGCAATCTGCCACTCTGCACGTGCACCCATGCGCCATATCAATACCACTCGAGGTTGCTGCCGTACGAGCTTTGCTTCTTCCATTTAAGCGCATCGGCAAGGGTACCCGCCTTGCAGGCGAAGGTGAAGTTGTAGCTGGTGTACGGACTGAGCACAACGCTGCACTGCATGGAAAAGCAATGGAGGTCGCGCGAGAGTGAAGCGGTGGTCATACTCAACTTGTGATAGTTGAAATCGTAACCGGAAGAGAAGTTGATACTCCACCCTTCGGCTATGCGTACGTTGCCGGAGAAGTTGAGCGTCTGGGTGAACTGGTAAGGGTATCTCATGCGCTTCTCGTTTATGGCCGCCGAGGTGTTCTCACGCATGGTGATGCCGTAGCTGACGGTCAAGTTCCACGGCAGAGAGAACTTGAGGTATCCGTCGTCGTCCACCTCGCGCGAGCTTCCTTCCTGGTTTCCTTTCTTCGCTTTCTCCCTGTCCGGGTCTACGTTCTGCATAGTGGGGTCGGTCTCATCCTCATCCTCTTCTTCGTCGTCATCGTCGACAGACTTGGACGACTTCCTCCCTTTGCCGCCGAAAAGCTTGCTGAAAGTTTGGTTGTTGAACGTATAAGAGAGATTCTGGCTCATACCCTGGAAACGTCCGAAGCGGCCTTTCGACCACTCCGTATGGTCGCTGACATAGACGTTGCCATTAGAGTCCTTCTCGTATGCGTATGTGGCGAAAGTGGCGTTCATGGAGAATGTGTAGCTCTTGGTAAGCTTGAGGCGCAGACGCATGTTCAAGTCGCTCCACGGTTTAGACTTGGCGGCCATGTTGTAGCTGAGCGATCCTCCCAACTCATCAATCAAGCTTATCTTACGGTAGCCAGTGGAGTCCTTGTCGGACCGCACCTTCATCTCTATGTTGTTGGACACGTCCAGCGAGACACTTCCCGTCATGCTGGTACCGACAGTGCCGTAAGTGCTTCCGGAGAAGGGTGAATAGGAAACGGTGGAGACGTTGCCGTCGGCGTCAGTACGCACATACGAATCGTAGAAACCATAGCGCGGCTTGCTGAAATCGGGAGCGTAGTTGAGACTGAGCGTGGGCGAAAAGACATGACGTATGGCCTGTATCTTCTTGCCACCGAACCAAGGGAGCGGCGTGTACATACCGTAGAGTTTGGTATTGGCCGAGAGGCTCATGGTGTAGTTGTAGACATTGTAGAAGCCGTACACGGTGTCACGCGCTACCTTCTGGTTCTCCTCGTCCCACGACTGCATCACCTTGTGCGAGTACATACGGTCTGTAAAGGTGAAGCTTGGCGTGACGTTGATGTAATTGAGAACGCTGAATGACGCACTGACAGGTATCTGGTGGCGCATGCCGTTGCGCCAGTCCTTGACAAGATTGCTCTTGAACAAAAGGTTTTCCTTGGTATTGATGCTGTTGGTGAGCGTGCCCGTGTAACTGAGGGCTATCTTCTCATACCAACGTTCCTTGCCTACCATCTTCTTACGCTTGAAAGGATTGAAGCGGCTAAGGGAGATGTTGAGCGTAGGCAACGTGACGGAGATGCTGCTGTCCCTCATGTTTTGCGAAAGGTTGAACGACCCACTGAGAGTAAGGCCTATATCCTTGAACGTCTTGCTGTACGAGATACTGCTGGTGCGAGTGCTCTGAGTATAGCTCTCGGGATTGTACATGCTGGTGAGGTTGTTTCGTTCATAGCTGCTGGTAGCGAAGTTAACGCTGGCGGAGAAGCTCTGCGTGGGGTTAGCCTTGGAGTCCTGACGATGACTCCACGTCACCTTGAAACTCTTGCTCACGCTGTAGTCGGGCATGTTCTTCTCTCCTTCCTTGGTATTCTGGTAGCTGACGTATAAGTTGCCGCTGAAACGGTAACGCCGCCTGTAGGTGCTCTGTGCGGAGAGACCCCACGACCCCTTGGTATAGATTTCGCCAAGAGCCTTCACATCCACACGGTCGTTGATGGCGAAATAGTATCCTCCGTCACGAAGGTAGAAGCCGCGACTTGTCTCGTCACCGTATGTAGGCATGATAAAACCGCTGCTGTAGCTGCTGCTGAATGGGAAGAATCCGTACGGCACTGCCAGAGGCAAAGGCACATCCTCAAGGACAAGATAAGCAGGACCGAACACGACGTTCTTGCCCGGATGCATCTTGGCGCGGGTAAGTGAAAGGTAGAAATGTGGATGTTCGGCATCGCAAGTGGTGTACTTGCCGTTGCGTATATACATCACGCCAGAAGAATCCCTCTTGCCGTCGACACTCTGCATGAAACCTTCGCCTTCCTGTGTATAGACATTGGAGATAAAGGCCTTGCGCGTCTTGAAATTATAACTGATACGGTCGGGCTCATACTCGTCGCTACCCTGTTTGAACAACGGCTTTCCCTTCACCTGCCCTGTACTGTCGGCGGTGCCGGTGGCGTGTACCAGACTGCTGTCTATGCTGATACTGATGTCGTCGGCGGTAAGCTCGAAGTTCTGGTAACTTACCTTACTGTCGCCGTAGAGATGGGCGCGCGAACGTCCGTAGTCGAAGGTGATAGAGTCCTTGGCCTCATAAGACACAGGCTCGTCCAACGCATTCTTGCTCTTACGTGCCGTATCCGTCTGTACGGTATCTGTCGCCGTCGTGTCAGGCAGTATGACATACGGAGCAAGAGGGACAGAGTCAGATGGCAAAGAGTCGCCCTGCACGGGATCCGCGCTTGTGGAGTCGACCGCATTACCGACAGTGGAGGTATGACGCGCCGCAGGCCTTGCCGCAAAAGAGGCAAGGACAAACAAGGCCAAGAGAAATGTGCATATTTTTTTTTCCAAAGCGGGTCAGTCTCTACTGGTGTGCAAAGGTACAAAAATATAACGGGAGTCCTGCGGACGCAAGGGGATATTTATCGTTTTTTCACTCAAATTGTTCCTTCCAACGTTTAAACACTTCAAGCCCCTTCGGCCCGAATTTCTCCAAGCTGCGCAGAGCCTGTGCGAAGTCCTTTTCTTCTTCCGGTCTGGACTTGGAGTAGAACTTGTCCGCATAGCAGACTATCTGCTCCTCCAATGTTTCCGGACGGTAGTCGCCCGGGGGCAATGGCAGCGACTGTGCCTCTATGTCTTCTCTCGTAAGCCCCGTGCCTGTGTGCCTCTCCGCCACACGTGCATGCTGCGGCAGTCCTTCTCGTCTGAGCAGCTCCGCACCGAGAATGCCGTGCAGGATATAAGGTTTGTCTCCGTGGCAATGGATGGAAGGTGCGTTCACGTACAGTATGCCTATGTCGTGAAGCATGGCGGCCTCATAAAGGAACGTCGTGTCCACATGCCACTTGGAATGCATACCCGCTATTCGCATAGCTCTGTCCGCCACGTCATGGCTATGGCGTAGCAACAGTTGTTCCAACTCTGGCTGTGAAGCGTAGTATTTGTGTATAAGTGATTCGGGATTCATGTCAGGCAACTTTTTAAACAAGGCGCATTCTCCACAAACAATGGGGAGAATGCGCCTTAACCTTTGTGTTACTGCAACCTCAAGGATTAGCCGCCGAAATTGTCGAAACGTATCATGTCGTCTTCCACTCCGAGACTGTGCAGGAGGTCAAGCACTGTCTTGGCCATCATTGGAGGTCCGCAGAGATAGTACTCACAGTCCTCGGGATTCTCATGCTGCTTGAGGTACGTGTCGCCCATGACAGGTGCCACGAAGCCCGGAGTGTAGCTGAGCCCTGCCGCATCGGCCTTGGGGTCGGGACGGTCCAACGCCAAGTGGAAATGGAAGTTGGGGAAGTCTTTCTCAAGCTGCAGGAAGTCGTCGAGGAAAGGTATCTCCTCCATAGCGCGCGCACCGTAGAAGTAGTGCATGGTACGATTGCGGTCTTCTGCACTGATGCCATGACCCTTGAGCATGTGCATAATCTGCGCACGCAACGGAGCCATACCGGCACCTCCTCCGACCCATATCATCTCGCGGCCCGAGCCGTAGACTGGACGGAACTCTCCGTAGGGGCCACTCATAATCACCTTGTCACCAGGCTTGAGACTGAAGATGTATGAGCTGGCGATACCCGGATTGACATCCATGAAGCCAGGTCCCTGATCCTTAGGCTTGAACGGAGGCGTGGCTATACGTACGTTAAGCGTGATGATGTCTCCCTCGTCGGGATAGTTGGCCATAGAATATGCACGAATGGTCTCAGAAGGGTTGGTACACTTCAGGCCGAAGAGTCCGAACTTCTCCCATGCTGGCATATAGGTATCGCCGATAAAGCTCTTGTCGATGTCCTTGTCGTAGTCAAGACAATCGAATGCAGGAATCCTTATCTGAGCGTATGAGCCTGGCTCAAAGTCCATGTGCTCGCCCTTGGGCAAAGCCACCTTATACTCCTTGATGAAGGTTGCCACATTCTTGTTGCTTATGACGGTGCACTCCCACTCCTTGACACCCATTACAGAGTCGGCGACTTTTATGCTGAGGTCGCCTTTTACCTTGCACTGGCATCCAAGACGCCAATGTTCCTTGACTTGCTTACGAGTGAAATGTCCCTTCTCGGAGTCAAGTATCTCGCCGCCGCCAGCTACAACCTGCAGCTTGCACTGGCCGCAAGAACCCTTACCACCGCAAGCGCTCGGAAGGAAGATGCCCTCCTGAGAGAGTGTGCTGAGCAAAGAGCCGCCTTGCCCTACGGAAACGGTTTCCTTGCCGTTGATAGTCACTGTTACGTTGCCACTTGGTGACAAGTAAGTCTTAGCTACAAGCAGGATTATTACCAGCGCAATGATAACAACCAGGAAAACTCCAATGCTTGCAAAAATCAAATTTATATCCATTGTCTTTTTTCCTCCTACTTATTATATGTTAAGACCTGAGAAACACATGAACGCCAAAGCCATGAGACCTACAGTGATAAACGTGATGCCAAGACCTTGCAAAGGCTTGGGCACATCTGTGTAAGCCATTTTCTCGCGTATGGCGGCGAGACCCACTATGGCAAGCAACCAACCTATACCACTACCAAGGGCATAAGCCACGGCATCGGCTACGCCACCTATGTACTGGGCGTTTTGCGAATCCATGCCTATACGCTGCTGCATAAACAACGACGCACCCATGATGGCACAGTTGACAGCTATCAAGGGAAGGAAGATACCCAAAGAAGCGTACAGCGAAGGACTGAAACGCTCCACCACCATCTCCACCAACTGCGTGATGCCGGCGATGACAGCAATGAACAGGATGAAGGACAGGAAGCTGAGGTCAACGCCCTTTACGATACAGTCGGGACCCAGCACCTTGGTCTGAAGCAGATAGTCTACAGGCACTGTGACAACAAGCACGAATGTGACCGCCACACCAAGACCCAAAGCTGTCTTTACATTCTTGGACACTGCCAGAAAAGAGCACATGCCCAAGAAGAATGCGAAAATCATGTTGTCCACAAATATTGAGCGGACAAAAAGAGATATTATGTGTTCCATATTACTTGGTCTCCTTGTTTATAGAGCGATGAGCCCAGATTACACAACCTACGATAATAAGACTCATAGCGGGCATCACCATCATACCATTATTCATGTACCAACCTCCGTTGGACACATACCAGCTCTCGGGGATTATGGTGTAGCCGAACAGTGTGCCGAAACCGGTGAGCTCGCGTACGAAACCCACGATGACAAGCACCAAGGCGTAGCCAAGTCCGTTACCTATACCGTCAAGGAATGACGGCCAAGGGCTGTTCTGCATAGCGAACGCTTCCAGGCGACCCATGAGGATACAGTTGGTGATGATAAGACCTACGTACACTGACAGCTGTACGCTGACATCGTAGACATAAGCCTTAAGGAACTGGCTTACTATGGTAACCAACGCTGCCACTACTACCAGCTGTACGATAATACGTATGCGATTGGGAATGGTCTTACGTATCAGGGAGATGATAACATTGCTGAATGCCGTGATGACGGTGACAGAAAGTCCCATCACCACTGCCGGAGCCAACTGGCTCGTAACCGCCAGTGCAGAGCAGATACCCAACACCTGCACGGCGACAGGATTGTCCAGATTTATAGGGCCTGTCAGTGCGGCTTTGTTCTCGTCAGAAAACAGTTTACTCATATTCTATTCCTCCTCGTTCAATTTTGTTCTACTACTGTGGTGGCAGCCTCCGCAGGAGCTTCTTCGACTTGTTCTCCCGCAGCAGCTGGATTAGAAGCGAAAACTTCCTTGTAGCTATTGAGTCCACCATTCACCATGGCAGCAACGCCGTTGCAAGTGAGCGTTGCCCCGGTGACACCATTGACCTCAGTATCAGCTTTGGCTTTTCCTGCCTTGGTGACTGTAAGAGCTACATTGCCACTCTCGTCAAAGACGGGCTTGCCGTTGAATTGCAGCTGAAACTTTCTCTCCTTAATACGTGCTCCCAAGCCTGCAGTCTCAGACTCATGGTTGAAATACGCTCCGTAAACGCAGCGGCAGTCCTCGTTAAGAGAAATATAGCCACTCAGTCCGCCCCACAAACCACGTCCAGCAAGGGGGAACACATACTTAACCTCGCCGGCAACATTAGCCTTGTAGTAGACTTTGTCGTCCAACTGCAGGGTATCCGTTATCACTTCAGCATACTTGGCGTCTATAGACTCGCCACTGAGTCCCTCTATGTTGAGAGAGGTGAGCATTTGGTTCTTTGTGTCGCGTAACACGTTAGCGTCCTGCGTCGGTTTAAGGGCACTGCTCACAAAGGCCAGCATGAAAGCAACCACTATCACCATGACAGCGGCGTATACTATGGTGTAGCTATTGCTGTTAGTGTCAATTCCCTTTTTCCGTGGCGTTTCATTGACGCTTGCGTTGTTCGTCTCCTCTTCAATATTAGAGGATTCCGCTTGGCAGAAAGGACACTTGTCGGGCATGGAGTCCGCCTCAAAAGTCTTTCCGCATGTGTTGCATATAAATTTTCTTGCCATATCTGATTCTTATTTTACACGTTTTGCACGCATGTTTATATTAGCCTGCACGAAGAAATAGTCGATAAGACTGGAGAAAAGGTTGAGCAGGAGGATGGCAAGCATCATGCCTTCGGGATAACCCGGGTTGAGCACACGCACCATCACAGCGATAAAGCCGATGAGGAATCCGTAGATGTACTTACCGCACTCGGTACGACAACTTGTAACAGGGTCTGTGGCCATAAACACGGCACCGAACGCAAAACCACCCAATACCAAATGCTCGTACCACAGGATGTGCGTGAGTCCGCATACCTGCATGAGATAGCCTGTAGCAGCCGCCCCCACAAAGACGCTTACCATGGTTCTCCAACTGGCAACGCCTGTCCACAGCAGTATAATAGCACCCAAAGCAATGGCGATGACACTAGTCTCGCCTATACATCCAGGTATAAGACCCGTAATGGCACTGCAGATGGTGTCTGCATCAAAACCAGAAAAACCTTCCATAGAAGCCGCCCCGAGAGGTGTCGCAGTAGTGACAGCCTCTGCGGTCTTGTAGCCCATGCCAAGAATGGTGTCCTGCGCCACCCATACAGTAGCGTCACCAGACATGGCGCTGGGATAGCTGAAGAACAGGAATGCACGAGTAATGAGCGCAGGGTTGAAGATATTCATACCAGTACCGCCGAAGATTTCCTTGGCCAGTATTACACTGAAAGCCACTGCTATAGCCAGAATCCACAGAGGACATGTGACAGGCACTATCATAGGAATGATGATACCAGACACCAAGAAACCTTCCTGTATTTCCTCGCCTTTACATTGTGCGACAGCGAATTCTATACCCAGACCCACCACATAGCTGACCACAATTTTCGGAAGTACTGCCAACAGACCATAGAGTAACATACCCCAGAAGGTAGCGTTCTCCAACTGGCCTGCAGCGAGGGCGTTCTGATAGCCTACATTGTACATACCGAAGAAAAGAGCCGGCAGCAAAGCTATGACCACGAAACTCATAATACGCTTGCTGTCTATGGCGTCGTGGATATTTACACTTCCCTTACGTGACGTGGTGTTGGGCACGAACGCAAACGTCTCGAAGCCATCCACCAAAGAACGGAAGGCGTGAAACTTGCCTCCCTCTTCCACATAGGGATGGATATTGTCAAATAGTTTCTTTAACGCTTTCATATCATACAAATAATGTGTTATGCATTTTCCTTTCTCAAGATGTCGAGCCCTTCACGAACGATTCTCTGCAACTCAAGCTTGGAACTGTCCACAAACTCAGCGATGGCGAAATCCTCTGGAGCAACCTCGTAGATGCCAAGGGCTTCCTGACGGTCTATATCGCCTGTAATAATGGCCTTCACCAAATAACCGGCGTAGATATCCATTGGGAATACACGGTCATACTCGCCACTCATAATCATGTGGCGTTCACCGCCCTTGACACGAGCGTCCAATACATATTCCTTCTTCTTGCCAAAAAGCCAAGAGAAGTAGCTGCGACTGGTACTGAACATGCCGAAACGGGGCATTATCCATCCAAGCATCTCGTCAGCGTGGTCTCCTTCGGGGATAACATTGACCTCTGTGGCATGAGCGCCAAGGAAATCTTCCGTCGTGGCCTTAATACCGGTCATGACATTTCCGTTGATGATGCGTACGTCTTCTGAAGATATTCTGCCGTCTACGATGGAGGACAGCTGCTGACCTACGAGAACCTTGTAATACTGCGGTGCTTTCACCTCACTGCCGGCAAGAGCAATGGTACGCGTGAAGTCCACAAAGCCGTTCTTCATCAGACGCCCTACGAAAACAACTTCTTCGGCACCAAGCGTCCAAACCACTTCTCCCTTGTTGACCGGAGACACATGGTTAATCTGCACTCCTACATTGCCAGCTGGAGCAGGACCGTCAAACACAGTTACCTCACAGTCGCAAGCGGCTGTCAACGCACTAGTTGTTTGCTTGGAACTTACACCGAGATGCACCTTGGCTATCTTGGCCAATGCAGAGAGACCGGTCTGAAACTCATCTTCCTGACCCTTGAGGACATACTCAAAATTCTGAGCAAGAGGCATACTGTTGAACGCACTCACAAAGATAGCCTTTGGTTTGTCGTCCGGATTGGCCACCACGTCGTAAGGACGCTGACGGAAAAAACCGAAGAGACCACTCTCCAGAAGCAATGACTTCACGTCACCGCCCGTGTCAAATCGGCGTGCTTCTTTTTTGCCGTCCGACTTCACTCTGACACTGAGCAGCTTGCGGCGGTCGCCCCGCTCCACCAGAGATACAGTACCACTGACAGGACTTACAAATTTCACTTCCGGATGCAACTTGTCGCAAAACAAGACATCACCGACCTTGACAGCATCGCCCTCCTTGACGGCTACCTTAGGCTTAAGACCGCAGAAATCATCAGGGACAAGCGCAAACTCGCCCTGACAATCTATGTTGGCAACAGTCTCGGAAGCCTTGCCCTTGAGGTTGATATCCAGGCCTTTACGTAATTTGATTACTTTTGCCATTTATGGATTTATTGATTACAGTTACTGATTTTTCAATTATAATTACTGTTAAGCCGTGCAAAATTACACAAAAATTAGGATTAAAGTGTGATGGAATGAAAACTTTTTTGTACTTTTGGTCTCCGAAAGCAAAAACGGAACTGGGACGCACACCAATGGGACGCACACCAACAAATAAAGAATCACACGCATCAAGTACGTCAAATTCATAACAAGACTCATCGTAGGACTCGCACTATTGCTTTACGTGGCTACAATGGGTGTGTCGTCTGTTCCAGCACTGCAACGGACGGCTGGCAGCTATGTTTCCTCGTTGTTGGAAGACTTACTGATGACCAGGGTACACGTAGGCGGCATAAGAGTGGGGATGATGGGCAGACTCGTCATGGACGACATGCAGGTCTACGACAGAAACGACACTCTGATGCTGGATGTCTCGCGTGTGGCCGCCAAAATGAACCTTCAGTCATTGGCGCACGGCAGGGTGCAACTGTACAACGCACAACTGATAGGAGCCAAGGCGAAACTCTACCAGCAAGAGGAACAGGGAGAACTAAACTGTCAGTTTCTGATAGACGCTCTTTCCAGCAAAGACACCACCAAGCAATCGAGTCTCGACCTTTCAATAGAAAATCTGTTACTCCGCAGAAGTTCGGTGAAGTGGGACAGACACCAAGAACCGGAAACGTCTGGACGTATATGCCCAAATCACATTGATGCCAAAGACATAAGCCTAACCGCCAAGCTGAACAGAATAACACACGACTCCATAGACGTGTACCTGAAGAAGCTCAGTTTCAACGAGAAATCCGGTTTCACGTTACACAGACTCACATTTACCTTAAAAGCTGGACAAAACGAAGCCTCTCTTTCCGACTTCGCCTTAGAGGCCATGAATTCAAATGTCAATATTCCCAAAGTGGAGTTGGTGCTCCCCACACTCACGGAGAAAAAGTTCGGGAAGGAATGGGCGAACCAACTGAAAGGAACCGGCAGCGTATCTATGGACATATCGCTCGCCGACGCAAGATACTTCACCGCAGCATTGCCCCACGCAACTGAAAGGATACACGCAGAAACCACGTTTTTCCTTGACAACGGCGTTTCCATACTGCACGACACCAACATAAGCACGGGAAATGACGAATTCTCCCTGACAACCAGCGCAGCTCTCCACAGCATTTTCACTGACATCGGAGGCACTGTTCACATAGAGGAGCTGCGTTCGTCGGACAATTCCCAAGACGTAATATGGAACAACACATACGGCAACACGGACAAGCGGATACCAGCACTGGACAAGCTGGGAGCTACCCAGACCTGTGGAACGGTGGACTTCGGCAAAGGAAACATACACGCAGACCTCAACATAGAAACGGACGCAGGCAAGGCTAAGTTGAAAGGCTCTTTAAAAGACTTGGATGCGCTGCAGGCCTACGTCACGGTAAGCCAATGCGACGCAGGACTCTTGACTGGCAAGTCCAACGCTTTTGGGGAAGTCTCGCTAGACGGGAAGATAGACGGGCATCTGAAAGGGCTCGGGAAAACAGCCAAGTTGAAAGTTGAAGGCACTGTGACATCGCTTGAGTACAACGGCTACACACACAGAAATATGCCATACTCCGTGACACTGAACGGGAGACAGGTCTCCGCCAATCTGGACATGCACAACGACCTCGGTAACTTGGCGGCACACGTCACGATAAGCCCATCAGAACAAGGACGACACATTGAAGCGGAAGCCGACATAAAGGATTTCCGCCCACACGACATGAACATCACCGCCAAATATCCCGACGAAATGTTTGGAGGGCTAATACTAGCTGACGTGGACTTTTCTGACCTCAACGACATCTGCGGGACACTGCGCCTCAACGACTTTTCCATAAGTTCGGAAAAAAACGGCACGTACACCATGGACAGCCTGACCGTGCAATGCGACAACAAACCAGAAGGCCAACATATTTCCGTAGACAGCGCACCTCTGAAAATGGAAGTTGACGGAGACTTCAGATGGAATCAACTGTACCAAACTCTGCTGCGTTGTACACACGACAGACTGCCAAGCGTAATACCAAAACCATCGGGCATAGACGGAAGTCAAGAATGCAACTTGTCGTTCGTATGCAAAGTGCAAGACACCACACTCATACACCGACTGACAAACATTCGTATAAACATACCTGAGGAAGCGACACTGGAGGGAGAGATGGACAGCGAAAG
>CAVHNA010000033.1:0-2524 GCA_963637205.1 Bacteroidaceae bacterium | reverse complement strand
CTTCAATACCCGAGATGACATACGGCGGCAACACGCTGAAATACGTACAACTGAGCGCAGAGTGCAACCCGGAAATCATGCAGTCAAGCCTGAAGGCCGAACGCGTCATGAAAAAAGGACACGTGGACATGACGCTCAACGCATACGCCACATACGACAACGTAAGGGCATCGCTTTCATGGAACAACAACGCTTCACCCACACAGAAGGGTACTGTCAACATCAGCAGCTTTTTCCGTCCTGGGTACAACGGCAAGCAGACCATGGAGTCGCAAGTGGAAGCGTCGGAAATAATAATCAACGACACCACGTGGAGAATATCCCCAGGATGGATTTCATACCACGACAAGACAATAGATGTGTCCAACATAAAGGTCTACAACGACGACAGGTACGTGGCCTTAAGCGGGAGGATGTCCGCCAACCAGTCCGACACGCTGTCCTTGAAGCTGAAAGATATGTCACTGGCCTACATATTCAATATCGTAGACTTCCACGCCGTGGAGTTTGACGGCAAAGCCACAGGACTGGTCTACGCCAACACGCTCTTCGACACGCCCAACGTGGATGCGTTTCTGCACGTCAACGACATGACATTCAACAACGGGCTGCTTGGAGACATGGACATCTACGGCAACTTCGGCAAGAACGAGGATGCCATCACATTGGACGCCGACATTAACGACACGTCGCAAGACAGCCACACGACGGTCAGGGGAAGCGTCACGCCGGGGCGCGGACCCTACGGCGGACTGGAGCTAAGGATAGATATGCGCCGCATCAACCTGTTCTTTCTCAACAAGTTTACGGGTAAGGTATTCACCAATCTACAGGGCAGGGCCACAGGATGGGCAAGAGTGTTCGGCCCGTTCAAGAGAATAAACATGGAGGGAGACCTCGTGGTGGACAACGCCGAACTGACGGTAAACGCCACTGGTACGCGCTACTACATGAACGGGGACAGCGTAATCCTGCGCCCCGACGACATCAGAATGCGCCATGTCACCATCTACGACCAAATGGGGTCGAAAGTGTCCGGCGAGCACTCCGCCACCATAGACATGCGCCTCACGCACGAGCACCTCTCCAAGCTCAGGTACAACGTGGACATCCACTCCACCAACCTTCTGTGCTACAACACGGACATAAAGAGCGGAGAGAACTTCTACGGCACAGCGTACGCCACAGGCGACATGCACATAAACGGACGGCCAGGGTACACGTCTATAGACATACAGGCGACACCCAACAGCGGCACCGCCATGGTCTACAACGTGGCATCGCCGGAGACCATCACGGACGCAGGATTCATCACGTACGTGCAGCACAAAGACTCTACAGAACTGGGCACTGCGGAACGCAACGACGACGTCTCGTCTGACATACACCTCAACATGAACCTTTCCATTACGCCAGAAGCGGAGATGAAACTGATAATGAACCCGCGTTCCGGCGATTACATCGACCTCTACGGGAACGGGCACATACTCGCCAAGTATTACAACAAGGGAAAATTCCAGATGATGGGCACGTACAGGGTGGAGCACGGCCTGTACAAGCTGTCTATGCAGGACGTGATACACAAGAATTTCATGTTCAGACAAGACGGCACCATAGTGTTTGGAGGAGACCCTTACGAAGCGGCTCTCTCCCTGCAAGCTATATACACCGTGCCCAACGTTTCGCTTGACGACCTCTCCTACTCCAGCCTCGGCCTCTCCAACACCCGTGTGGACTGCGTGATGAACATAAGCGGAAGGCCCAAGCAGCCGATAGTATCCTTCGACTTCGACCTCCCCAACGCCAACGAGGACGAAAAGCGGATGGTAAGGTCTATGATAAACACGGAGGAAGAACGCAACATGCAAGTGATATACCTTCTGGGCATAGGGCGCTTCTACAGCTTCGGCACACAGCATATGTCAAAAGGCAACAACCAAAGCGAGATGGCCATGAACTCGCTCATCAGCAGCACACTGTCAAGTCAGTTCAACCAACTCATATCAAGTGCCATGGGCAACAACAACTGGTCGTTCGGCACGAACCTGCGCACCGGCGAGACGGGATGGGACCAGCTGGACGTAGAGGGAATACTGAGTGGGAAACTGCTGAGCGGAAGATTGCTGCTCAACGGCAACTTCGGATACCGCGAGAGTTACTACAACAACAATAACTTCATCGGCGATTTCGACATCCAGTACGTCCTGAACAAGACCAAGACACTCTCGCTGAAAGCATACAACCAAACCAACGACCGCTACTTCATACAGTCGTCGCTCACCACCCAAGGCATAGGCCTCAAGTTCCAAAAAGACTTCGACCACTGGAAAGAACTGTTCCGCAGACAGAGGAAAGACAAGAAATGACATCCACAAGCCATCCGGCGCACCCTGCAAAACAGGTGTATTTTGGCTCTGACACGTCAATATTCCATTCTTGCTTTGTAAATATCAAATAAAACCGTTAATTTTGCAAACATAAACCAAAACATACATTTACGCGAATGAACAACCAACGCTATATG
>CAVHNA010000032.1:0-17869 GCA_963637205.1 Bacteroidaceae bacterium | reverse complement strand
TAGACTATATAGCTCTGTCCCTTCTGCATTTTCTTTTTCTGCTCGCGGAACGGGACGAAGAGGTCTTTCATCAGTCCCCAGTTAAGGAACGCTCCGAAATTGTTCACCCACGCGACCTCCAGGAAAGCGAAGTCTCCTACCTGTGCGAGGGGATGACGCATGGTGGCTACCAGACGTTCCTCGCTGTCGAGATATACGAAACACGAGAGCATGTCTCCAGGATTGAGGTCAGCTCCTTCCGTAATCTCTCCGTTTGGCAACAGTATCTCACCATGCATCTCTCCTCCGTCAAGATAATAGCCAAACTCCACCCGTTTCGTCACTTCCATGACATTCCACTTTCCCAGCTGTATAGTATCCTTCACCATTATATACATTATTATATATTATGGTACAAAGATAAGCATTTATTGGCAGATTAGCCCACACGCCGCCTTAAAATTAGTGATATTTCTTGTCTACTCCGACAGTTGCCTTACAATGTGAAGGAGACGGGGCAACACATAAAAAGCGAATTGGCTTCCGTCTCACAACGAAAGCCAACCCTTAACAACTTATGTATAGTATTATTAGCATTATTGGGTTATCTCCCTTTTATATCTTATCATCTTGATTGCGGTCACAGCACATTCGTCACCCTTGTTGCCAAGCATGCCCCCACATCTGTCCTCCGCCTGTTCCATGGTGTTGCATGTAAGCAGACCATATATCACAGGCACATCTCCCTTGAGGTTCAACTCAGCGAGTCCCTGCGTAGTCCCCTGACAGATATAGTCGAAGTGCGGCGTATCCCCGCGTATCACACATCCTATGGCTATGACAGCGTCCACCAGACCACTGCTCGCCATCTGCGAAGAACCGAAAATCAACTCGAAACTCCCGGGCACCGTACGTACAAGAATGTTTTCCTCCTGTGCGCCGTGCTTGACCAAAGTGTCGAAAGCACCCTGTAGAAGAGCACCAGTGACCTTACTGTTCCATTCGCTTACGACGATGCCGAACCTCATCCCCTTTGCGGAAGGGACGGACTTGAAATCGTAGTCTGACAAATTGTGCAATCGTGAAGCCATACTCCGTAGTTACTTATCACCAAGACGCTCTATATACTTGTCAACCTCGCTGTACTGCATGCTGTTCTGATACTTCGCCTTTATCTGCTTGTAGCAGTCAAGGGCTTTGTCGTTCTGCCCGAGAGACTCGTAAATCTGGCCTGCCTGCATCAGGAACACAGGACTGAGAGTGTTGTTGTCCGCTTTGTCGGCAGCCTTCATGAGGAGAGCCACAGCTTTATCGTTTTCGCCAAGCTCAGCGTACAGATTGCCTTCCATACCTATGGTGGCAGGACTTACCATAGCGTCTCCGCAAGTGCTGAACTTCTTCAGCTCGTCAAGAGCTTCCTTATATTTCTCAGATTCCGCATAACACTTGGCGGCATAGAGATGCGCCAAATTGCCAGCATCCGTGCTTCCGAACTTGTCTGCTACAGCAAGGAAACCCAGAGTGTCCCCCTGTCCGTTGAGAGCCTTGTCGTACTCCCCGTCGCTGAAAAGCTGCTGCGCCATGGCTATGCTCTCGTCTGCACGACGGTTGCGAGGAGTGATATAAAACTGATGTACCAACAAGGCTATTATCAGCACAGCCAATACCGCACCACTTCCATAAAGGAGGGGAGCCTTGTGTTTCTCGTAAAAAGTCACCGACGCAGCCAATGTCTCGTCAAACTCGTTGGCCGATGCCTTTGTGTTCTTTGCATTCTTCTTGTTCATTTCGCTATAATGTTTTATTTGTTTTCACATAATTAGCCGCAAATTTACGTATTTTTATCCACAAGGTGAAAACTTTGGCATATTATTTTTGGAATAAGGCAGCAAATAGAATTAAAATCACTAATTTTGCAACATAATGAGGCTAAGACGTATATCCATACTCAATTACAAGAACATTGCGGAAGCCGAACTGGAATTCTCCGACAAGTTGAACTGTCTGATAGGCATGAACGGCGAAGGAAAGACCAACCTTCTGGATGCCATTTACTTCCTCAGCCTGTGCCGCAGCAGCAATGTGGGGCAAGACTCTATGGCAATACGTCACGGCGAAGACATGATGGCCTTACAAGCTCTGTACATTCGCGAGGACGAGAGCACAGAAGACATACAAATAGGCATGAAACGGGGCCAGAAGAAAATCATCCGCCGAGGCAAAAAGCCATACAAGAGACTTTCCGAACATATAGGAGTGATTCCACTGGTGATAGTCTCACCCGGTGACCAGGAACTGATATCCGGCGGTAGCGAGGAGAGAAGAAAGTTTCTGGACATTGTCATTTCGCAATACGACCTTAGGTACATAGAAAGTCTGGCGAGGTACAGCAAAGCATTGATGCAACGCAACTCGCTGCTGAAGGCAGAAGAAGAGCCGGACCACGACCTGTTGCTGATGTGGGAGGAGCAGATGGACACGGAGGCCACATACATATATGAGATGCGGCAGAAGTTCGTGAACGAGTTCATCCCCGTCTTCCAAGAGTACCACTCGTACATATCGGACTGCAAAGAGACTGTGGGACTGGAGTACGTCTCGCACATGCACAGGGGACCTCTGCTGGGGCAACTGATAGAGTCGCGCGCCAAAGAACGTATAATAGGCTACTCGTTGCACGGCATACACAAAGACAACCTGGAGATGACCCTTGACACATTCCCGGTGAAAAGAGAAGGCTCACAGGGACAGAACAAGACCTTCCTCACAGCCATGAAACTCGCCCAGTTTGACTTCCTGAAACGGACAGGGTCGCACACCACACCTCTGCTACTTCTTGACGACATCTTTGACAAACTTGACTCTTCCCGCGTGCAACAGATAGTAAAACTGGTAAGCGGCGACAACTTCGGGCAGATATTCATTACGGACACAAACCGGGAACATCTCGACCGGATTCTGGCAGCAAGCGCAGGAGACTACCGAACATTCCACGTGCAGGGAGGATGTATAACTCCATTACAGGCATGAGAAAGAAAGCACAACCTCTCGGCGACTTATTGCTGAAATATCTACGTGACGAAGGTTTGGAAACGCCTCTGTTGGAATACCGTATAGTACAGGCCTGGACTCCTGTAGTTGGTGAGGCCATCAGCCGTTACACCTCGGATGTGCACGTACGCGGAGGAGTCCTGCACGCCAAGATAAAGAGTCCTGCACTAAAGCAGAACCTGATGATGATGCACCATGAGCTTGCGCGCAGACTGAACGAATACGTGGGCAGTCAGGTAATTACGGATGTCCACCTTATCTAAAGGGTTTCTCCACATAACATATTGCCCTCAGGCATCTTATGCCGAGCACACATAAACAAAATCTCCACAGCTACAGAAGAGCCGTGGAGATTTCGTAATGTCTGTATTCAGGCTATAAAACAGCGATTATTTCTTGTTCAGAGCGAGGTCTACGTTAACGGCACACGCTACAGAGCAACCTACCATAGGATTGTTACCTATACCGAGGAAGCCCATCATCTCTACGTGTGCAGGTACAGAAGAAGAACCTGCGAACTGAGCGTCGGAGTGCATACGACCCAGAGTATCAGTCATACCGTAAGAAGCGGGACCTGCAGCCATGTTGTCGGGATGCAGTGTACGACCCGTACCGCCACCTGAAGCTACACTGAAGTAGGGCTTGCCAGCACGGATACGCTCTTTCTTGTATGTTCCTGCCACAGGATGCTGGAAACGTGTTGGGTTGGTAGAGTTGCCAGTGATGGAGACATCCACATCCTCCTTCCAGAGAATAGCCACGCCCTCACGCACATCGTCAGCGCCATAGCAGTTGACAGCCGCACGCGGCCCGTTAGAGTAAGCGATGCGCTTAACCTCCTTCAGCTCACCTGTGAAGTAGTCGAACTGTGTCTGCACGTATGTGAAACCGTTGATACGGCTGATAATCATGGCAGCGTCCTTGCCCAGACCATTGAGGATACAACGCAGGGGCTTGTCGGATGGTCTTGACTTGTTAGCCATCTGTGCAATCTTGATAGCGCCTTCTGCGGCCGCGAAAGACTCGTGGCCAGCGAGGAACGCGAAGCACTTTGTCTCGGGAGTAAGCAGACGGGCTGCCAACTCGCCATGGCCTATACCAACCTTACGGTCGTCGGCTACAGAGCCAGGGATACAGAAGCTCTGCAGACCCTCGCCGATATAGTTAGCGGCTTCCACAGCGTCCTTGGCTTTCTCCTTGAGAGCGATGGCGGTACCTACCACGTAAGCCCACTTGGCATTCTCAAAGCAGATCATCTGAGTTTCCTCACATGTCTTGTATGGATCGAGGCCGGCAGCCTCACATATTTCATTAGCCTCCTCTATAGAAGCGATACCGTGTGCGTTAAGACAAGCAAGAATCTGCTTGATACGACGGTCCTGTGACTCGAATTTCACTTCTCTTATCATATCTTTCCTCCTTCTCAGTCTTTACGTGGGTCAATAAACTTCACGGCTCCGTCTTCTTCCTTGGTACGGCCGTAAGTACCTGTCACACTCTTCAAGGCCTCGTCTGCGGGAACGCCCTTCTTAACGGCATCCATGAACTTGCCCATGTGTACGAATTCGTATCCGCATACCTGATCGTCCTTGTCAAGGTACATCTTGGTGATGTAGCCCTCAGTAAGCTGCAGGTAACGTGTGCCCTTAACCTTGGTGCCATAGAGAGTACCCGTCTGGGAGATAAGTCCCTTGCCGAGGTCCTCCAGACCTGCGCCAATCATCAGGCCGCCCTCTGAGAACGCGCTCTGTGTACGTCCGTAGACAATCTGCAGGAACAACTCGCGCATGGCGGTATTTATAGCGTCGCATACGAGGTCGGTATTCAGTGCCTCAAGGATGGTCTTACCTGGCAGAATCTCGGATGCCATAGCCGCAGAGTGAGTCATGCCGGAGCAACCGATAGTCTCCACGAGAGCCTCCTCTATAATACCGTTCTTTACGTTGAGGGTGAGCTTGCATGCGCCCTGCTGAGGAGCACACCAGCCGATACCGTGGGTAAGACCGCTGATGTCCTTGATTTCCTTTGCCTGTACCCACTTGCCTTCCTCAGGAATGGGAGCAGGTCCATGGTTGGGGCCCTTAGCCACACAACACATGTTCTGTACTTCGTGTGAATAAACCATGTTACTTCCTTTAATTAATAAATTTAGGTATATTATTTCAGAAAAACTGTGCAAAAGTAACTAAAAGTAGGCAGTTGGCCAATTATTATACTATGTTTTTTGCTTCCATATACCTATTTAGGATAATTTTTGTACCTTTGCATTACAAAAGGAGCATGTTTTTATGGAGATAGAAATACAGGAAAGCGAGATAACAAAAGCGGCAGCAGAGGGGATGGACGCATTCGTGGAAGTCTTCCACCGTCATATCATGGATGCCATAGGCGGCTCTTTGGACGAGAAAAACATGGGACTCCTCACCCCCGACCAGATTACACTGGTAGCGTACATGACATTCCGCGAGGAAGTGATGGACGGCGGTTTCGTGCAACTGATACACAACGGATACGGCCCTTTCATCTTCCTCAACCCCTTCGCCAAGGCCATGCGTCTATGGGGAGCGAAGGACTTCTGCAACCTGGTGTATGACGGGAGAAAGCTTTTCGAGAAGTACGGCGACAAGCTGACGCACGACTGCTCCGACGAAGAATTCATGGCTCTGTTTGAGCAGTATCCCCAGTTTGACGACCTTGACGACAAATTCGTAGAAATGGAGGAGGATGTCACCGCCACCGTAGCGCGATACATTGACGAGAACATGGACGCTTTCGCGAAAGTGAAGAAAGCTTGAAACACGTAAATCACCGGCCTGACGGAATCCGCCTGGTTTCCACACCGGCGAATAATCTAGCGAAGAACAAATGCCAAAAGTAAACGTAAACGTAAAGAACAAGAAAGCCTCGTTCGACTTCCTGCTGTTGGACAAGTACACTGCGGGGATAGTGCTCACGGGGACTGAGATAAAAAGCATCCGTGCCGGGAAAGCGAGCCTGGTGGACACGTTCTGCTACATCAACAACGGCGAGATGTGGGTGAAGAACATGTACGTGGCGCAGTACGAGCAAGGGTCTTACAACAACCATGTGGAAAGGCGCGACCGGAAGCTGTTGCTCAACCGCAAGGAGATAAACAAAATACAGAACGCCGTGAAAGCCCCGGGCTTCAGCATCATACCCACGCTGCTATTCATAGACGAGAACGGAAGGGCCAAACTAGACATATACGTGGCACGCGGCAAGAAAGAATACGACAAGCGCGAAACGCTGAAGGAGAAAGAAGACCGCAAGGAAATGGCACGCATGTTCAAGAAAGGATTCTGATCCTGAAACAGAAGATTATATATGAGAAGACCGCTCTACCTACTTACGCTTACCGTTCTGGTTGCAGGGTGCACCAAATGGACAGCCAAGGAAAAGACCGACGCCAAGCCAGATATGTTTCCTGACTACACGGATGTGACCGTGCCGGAAAACATCGCTCCGCTCAACTTCGGTATAGACGGGGCTGACCACATCCGCGCCATCCTCTCCAACGAAAGTGGCGAGACACTGGAGGTGGACGGCTCCGACTGCCTGAAGATACCCTTGAAGAAATGGCATAAGCTGATAGCGAACGGTGGAAAGGTGAACGTTTCCGTATCCGAGTGGTCCAGAAAGCATCCCGAAGGAATCACGTATGCGGACTTCTCTTTCTTTGTGACGCCAGACAGCATAGACCCATGGATAGCGTACCGTCTGATACCGCCCGGATATGAAGGGTGGAACAAGATGGGCATATACCAGCGCAGCCTCTCCGGCTTTGACGTGGAGCCCATTATAGAAAACTCGCAAAACAACGGCGGATGCGTCAACTGCCATTCGTTCGCCAACTATGACCCCAGGAACTTCACCTTCCACGCCCGAGGCGAGAACGGCGGCACGGTGGTGATAAGAGACGGCAAGATGAAGAAGGTGGACATCAAGAGCATGGGCAACGGACGACACGGCTCATACAACATCTGGCACCCGTCCACCAAATATATAGCGTTCTCCAGCAACGACACGCACCAGAGCTTCTATGGCGAAAGCCGTGACAAGATAGAGGTCTACGACTTATGGTCGGACCTGATAGTCTATGACATTGACAACAGCAAGGTGCTGGTGGACGACAGGTTTACCGACTCCCTCAACCTGGAGATATTCCCCACCTTCTCACCCGACGGCAAATGGCTGTACTTCAGCACTGCCCACCCCGTGCACATGCCTATGGAAACAGACCTCCTGCACTACAGCATAATACGCGTGCCATTCAACGAAACGGACGGAAGCCTTGGAGAGGCGGACACGGTGTACAGCGCACATGAGAAGGGAGGTACTGCCCTGATGCCACGCATCTCACCGGACGGCAGATACATGCTGTTCTCAAGAGCGGACTGCGGTGCCTTCAACCTATACCACAACGAAAGCGACCTGCAGATGATGGACTTGCAGACTGGCGACATGATAGACACACGCGTCATAAACAGCCCTCGCATGGAGAGCTACCACGCATGGAGCAGCAACGGCAAATGGATACTGTACGCCTCCAAGCGGTTTGACGGACGCTACACTCGTCTGATGATGGCCTACTGGGACGGCAAGCGTTTCCACAAGCCGTTCCTGTTGCCGCAGGAGAATCCGTGGGACAACTACACGCTGATGATGGCCTACAACATACCCGAGTTCATAAAGAGTCCGTTCATCATGTCCAAGAACGAGATGGCACGGCTCTTCGAGTAAGACGATACAGGCTGCATCACCACTTCTATTTACAGTATGGCAAGACAACGAGTAAACACGGCAAAGCATAAGACCACCACGGCGACGGTGCTCCCAGAAGCCGATCGCCAGACTGCCAAGAGTCCGCGGCGAGGCGTAATAAGACACGAAGTACGTTTCATCGCCATTACGGTGGCGCTGGCGGTATGTTTCGCCATATACGCCGCCATCAACTACCCATACACGTACATGAGCATGGAGGCGGACGGACTGTGGCTCTCCACTCGCGACTTCTGGCAACTGAAGCTCTCCTATCCCCCATCCCTTACACTGTGGCTCACAGACTTCATGCTGCAATGGTTCGGCAAGCCCTCCGTGGCGGCTACGTTGCATGCCATACTGTTGGCCTGCCCAGCCGTCTTGGCCGACATTTGGTTGACACGTCTATTCCCAACACGCAAGGCGTTTGGATGGTCCGCCCTGCTGCCGTCGATCTTCATAGGATATTTCTGCACATTCGAGGTACATACAGTCGTGGAGGCGACGTTCGCATTCATCCTGCTGCTGGCGCATTCGTACGTCCGCAACGGAAAGGCGCGACTGCTGTATTCCTTCGTCTCGCTCCCTCTCGGTTACATGCTCGCCCCAATGCCCATGCTCGCCATGATGCTGGTCGGCATGATGCTGACGGAATGGAAGCTCTTCGGTTCGCACAACTGGAGAGTACAGTTGGCTGGCTTCGCCGTGTTGTACGCCATGCCCGTGGTGTACAGCGAGCAGGTGGCGTTCGTTCCCTTCGAGAGGAGATACACCAGTTTCGGCTCTTACTTCCGTCCCATCAACAGTTCCGCCATACAGAACGCCGAGAAATACAGGTCGTACATCATGCTCGCCAACGAAGGAAAATGGAACGAGCTGCTGTACAGTAGCGGATGCCAGAACGCAGCGCAGAAGGGGGACGGCCTCGCTCTGCGTTTCGCTCTGTTGGCCGAGAGTGAGCTGGGGACGCTACCCAACAACATCTTCAACTATCCCATAACGCAAGAAGAGCATTTCCTCTTTCCGCACATCAGGGAATACGTCACCACACAGTTCAACCGCCTCTTCTACCTGCACCTCGGCATCTACGACGAGGCGTTCCATCAGGCGCAGGAGTTCGGGCTTCTGCAGTTCAACGGATGCTGCTTCTCTTCCATAAGGCAGATGACCGAATACAGCATCAAGGAAGGCGAATGGGAGATGGCGGACAAGTACCTGCGTATATTGGAGAAGACCTCGTGCCACGACAACTACATAGCCGAGAAGCGCAAGGAGATGGCGAAGGCCAAGAAGACCTTCACGCGCCAGATACCGCTCAGAGCCGACAATTTCGTGGGGGGCTATCCCCTACCCTTCGAGATGCTACGTCTGTTCAGATACTACAACGGCGGGCCGTACGCCAAAAAGATACTCGACTACGCCCTGTGCTCCTTCATACTAAGGGAGGACAGACAGAGGTTCGGCATGGCGTGCAAGTGGGGCTCGATATACAACGAAGACAATCTGCCAGAAACATACAGGAACTTTCTGAAAGGGAAATAAGACAGGAGAGAAACATAGGACAGAGACTGACGATATGCGCCAAGCGCACAGCACACACGTATACAATATAAAGAGGTATATAACAATATCAAGATGAAAAGCGTTTTCAAACAACTGGCCGCACTCGCAGTTGCGGCGTTAGTCGCCACAGCTTGTCAACACGACAAGTATGACTACGAGACAGTAGAGGGAGACCCCCTGCAGACCAAGATGTACACCCTGCCCAACGGACTGAAGGTGTATATGACAGTAAACAAAGAGCAACCGCGCATACAGACGTACATAGCCGTACACGCCGGCAGCAAGCACGAGCCCGCCGAGACCACGGGTCTGGCGCACTACCTGGAACACATGATGTTCAAGGGCAGTTCACACTTCGGCACCACCAACTACGAGGCCGAGAAGCCGCTGCTTGACAAGATAAGCGACCTGTACGAGGTGTACCGCAAGACCACGGACGAAGGCGAGCGCAAGGCCATATACCACCAGATAGACAGCGTGAGCTATCTGGCCAGCGAATACTTCATCCCCAACGAGTATGACAAGCTGATGGCGCACATAGGAAGCGACGGGAGCAACGCCTACACCAGCAACGACCAGACCGTGTACGTGGAGGACATCCCGAGCAACGAGATAGAGAACTGGGCCAAGGTGGAGTCCGACCGCTTCAAGAACATGGTGCTGCGCGGATTCCATACAGAACTGGAGACCGTCTACGAGGAGTACAACAAGTACCTCAACAGCGACTGGGACAAGCTCAGCACGGCCATCACTACCACTCTCACTCCCACCCATCCTTACAACCACTCCGTGATTGGCTATGCCGACCATCTGAAGAACCCGAGCATAAAGAACATAGAGGAGTTCTTCCGCAAATACTACGTGCCTAACAACATGGCCATCTGCCTGAGCGGCGACTTTGACCCGGACAACATGATAGACATCATCACCAAGTACTTCGGTGACATGGAGCCTAACAAAGACCTGACCGCTCCCACCATAGAGGCGCAGCCTGAGCTGACACAGCCAGTGGAGAAGGAAGTGATGACACAGAACCCCGAGTGCCTCGTGTTTTCATGGCGTTTCGACGGTGCCGCCAGCCACCAGAACGACACTCTGGACGTGATGACGCAGATACTGCACAACGGCAAGGCAGGTCTGCTCGACCTTGACCTCAACCTTCCGCAGAAGGTGGTAGGCAGCCAGGCGTTCGCCACGGCATACTGCGACTACACGTTCTTCCACATCTACGCCACACCGCTGCCCGGACAGACACTGGAGCAGCTCAAGGACATGATACTTGCGGAAAACGACAAGCTGCGCAAAGGCGAGTTCGACGAGCAACTGGTCCAGAGCGTGATAACGGAGAAGAAGCTGGAGCTCCAACACTCACTGGAGGAGAACAGCTCGCGCGCCGACATGTTCGTTGACGCGTTCATCAACGACAAAGACTGGCAAGACGTGGTAGGTCGGATGGACCGCATCTCCAAACTTACCAAGAAGGACATCATAGACTTCGCCAACAAGCACCTGCGCGCTGACAACTTCGTATGCGTCTACAAGCGCACCGGCATGGACCCCAACGACAAGCCCGTGGCAAAGCCCGAGATCACACCTATCAAGATGAACCGCGACACGGTGAGCACGTTCGCCAAGGAAGTGCTCGATGCCGAGGTTACGCCCATAACTCCAGTCTTCGTAAATCTGGACAAGGACATCACCAAGCTGCAGGCGAAGAGCGAGATTCCCGTACTCTACAGGCACAACAGTCTTAACGATATCTTCACCCTGACCTTCCGCTTCGAGATGGGCACCACCACCGTCAGCCCCGACAACTCGTTCCGCTACCTGCCTCTGGCCGCCAGCTACTTCGACTATCTGGGCACAGACAGCCTCACGGCACAAGAGATACAGCAGAAGATGTACTTGCTGGGTTGCACCATGACAATGAACACCGACATGCGCAACACGGTGCTTTACCTCTCCGGACTGCAGGAGAACATGCCGGAGGCTCTGCGTCTGATGGAGCACTTCATAGACTGCGCCAAGCCCGACTCCACTGCGCTGCAGAACCTGGTGACGGCGATGCTCAAGGAACGCGAGAACAACCTGGAGTCCTTCGACACCTACTTCGGGCTGAGTACCCCCTTCCTCAGATATGGCGAGAAGGGTGCGCACATGACGCTCTCCGACGAGGAGCTGAAGAACGCCGACTATGAGATGCTGACAAACCTCATACACGAGTTGCCGCACTATGCGCACCGCATCACATACTACGGACCTATGGAAAGCCAGGAGTTGACGAATCTCATCAACAGCGAGCATAACGTGCCCGAAGAACTGGTTGCAGTTGGCGAAACGCAGGCTCCCGAGCTTATACAGTCCGACGAGGACACATGCTACCTCATCCCGTACAACGGCACCAAGAGCTTCGTCATGGTACAGTTCGCCGCCAACGGCAAACCCGTAGACACCTCGCTGCTGGGTGCCACCAGGATGTTCAACGAGTACTTCGGGTCGGGCATGAACTCCATCGTCTTCCAGGAACTGCGCGAGAAGAGGAGCCTCTGCTATGGAGCCACCGCACTGTACATACGTCCGCACAGAATGGAGGACAAGTGCTCCTTCCTCACGTACATTCAGAGCCAGAACGACAAGATGAACGACTGCATCGACGCGTTCGGCGAGATACTCATCGACATGCCGCTCAGCAACACCTCGTTCCAGGTGGCCAAGCAGGGAGTCATCACACAGATGCGCACGCAGAGGACAACACGCGGCGACTTCTTCAGCAAGTATTTCCAGGCTGAGTACTTGGGCATCAACTTCGATCCCGACAGCCTTTGCTTCGAGCAGTTGCAGAACATCACCCTTGACGACGTGGCACGCTTCAAGAAGGAGAACGTGGACGGTCTGAAGTACCGTACCGTCGTCATAGGCGACCCCGCCGGACTCGACGCCAAAGACATGAGCCGTCTGGGCAAAGTCACCGTCGTTCCCGCACGCGAAGCCTTCGGGTACTAAGTACACATACAGATATAAACCATACTATAACCACAATGTCCGAAACACAAGCGAAGGATAATAAAGGGAGGGCCGCAAAGCCCTCCCTTAGTGAAAGATTACGTGAACGGCTGCTGATACTGGACGGCGCCATGGGTACCATGATACAGACCTACGGACTCACGGAGGCCGACTTCCGCGGCGAGAGGTTCCGCGGCATAGACTGGCAGATGTCGGGCAACAACGACATACTGTCCCTGACGCGCCCCGACGTGATAAGCGACATACACCGCAGATACCTGGAGGCCGGGGCGGACATCATCACCACCAACACCTTCAGCAGTCAGCGCATATCGCTTGCCGACTACCGTTGCGAGTCGCTCGTCAGGGAGATAAACGCCGAGGCGGTGCGCATAGCCCGTGAAGCGGCGGACAGATACTCCACCGCATCACAGCCACGGTACGTGATAGCTACCGTAGGGCCTACCAACAAGACCTTGTCCATGAGTCCAGATGTCAACAACCCAGCGTTGCGCGCCGTCTCGTACGACGAGATGAAGGACGCTTTCCTCGAGCAGATGGAAGTCCTCATGGATGCCGGCGTGGACGCCATACTGCTGGAGACCATCTTCGACACGCTCAACTGCAAGGCAGCCATACACGCCTACCAGACAGCCCGGAAGCGGAGCGGCAAAGACATTCCGCTGATGCTAAGCGCCACGGTGAGCGACAAGGCGGGCCGTCTGCTCAGCGGTCAGACTCTGGAGGCTTTCCTGGCCAGCGTACAGCATGCGCCCATCCTCAGCGTCGGGCTCAACTGTTCGTTCGGCGCGCACGACATGCTGCCATGCCTGCGCACCCTGGCGGAGAAGGCTCCCTACTTCATCTCGGCTCACCCCAACGCCGGACTGCCCAACACGCTCGGAGGGTACGACCAGACTCCGGAGATGATGGTGGAAGAGATGCGGCAGTTCACGGCGGACAGGCTGGTAAACATAGTGGGCGGATGCTGCGGCACCACGCCCGAGCACATAGCCGCGCTCTGCTCGCTGCGCTGTGGCAGGGAAGGCATACACCAGCCCGTGAAGGCTTCGGACAACATGTGGATTTCCGGTTTGGAGCTCACGGAGGTCGCTTCCTCCGCTGATAGCGCCGACGGAGTCTTCGTCAACGTAGGCGAGAGGTGCAACGTGGCAGGCTCGCGCAAGTTCCTGCGCCTGATAAAGGAGGGAGCGTACGACGAGGCTCTCTCCATAGCGCACCGGCAGGTGGAGGACGGAGCCATGGTGCTGGACGTGAACATGGACGACGGACTGCTGGACACGCGCAAGGAGATGATGCACTTCCTGCACCTCGTGGCCAGCGAGCCGGACATCTGCCGCGTGCCGGTGATGATAGACAGCAGCCAGTGGGACGTGGTGTGCGAGGCTCTGAAATGCCTGCAGGGCAAGTGCATAGTGAACAGCATCTCGCTGAAGGAGGGCGAGGAGGTCTTCCTGTCGCACGCCCGCGAGATAAAGCTGATGGGGGCAGCCGCCGTGGTGATGGCCTTCGACGAGAAGGGACAGGCCGACACCTACGAGCGCAAGACGGAGGTATGCGGCAGGGCGTACCGGCTGCTCACCGAGAAGGTGGGGTTTCGTCCGCAGGACATCATCTTCGACCCCAACGTCCTCACCATAGCCACCGGCATGACGGAGCACAACGCGTACGCTCTGGACTTCATACGCGCCACGGCATGGATAAAGGAGAACCTTCCTGGAGCCCACGTGAGCGGAGGAGTGAGCAACCTCAGCTTCGCCTTCCGCGGCAACAACTGGCTCCGCGAGGCCATACACGCCGTCTTCCTCTACCACGCACGCAAGGCCGGCATGGACTTCGGCATAGTGAATCCAGCCTCCAAGGTGATGTACGCCGACATACCTGCGGACAGGCTCTCCGTCATAGAGGACGCGTTGATACGGCCTGAGCAGAAGAACGTGGACCGTCTCATCGCCTTGGCCGAAAGCATGGCTGCGACAGCGGATGCCGACTCCAAGACGGATACCTCCACCGCTGAGGACAAGAAAACCGCCGTCCCCGTGGAGGAACGCCTTGCCGCTGCGTTGCAGCGGGGCGTGACGGACAACATAGAGGCCGACCTGGCCGAGGCACTCACACTATTCCCACGGGCGGTGGACATCATAGAAGGACCGCTGATGAAGGGCATGAACCGTGTGGGCACGCTCTTCGGCGAGGGCAAGATGTTCCTGCCGCAGGTGGTGAAGGCGGCAAGGGTGATGAAGCAGGCGGTGTCGTACCTGCAGCCGCACATAGAGGCGCAGAAGTCCGAGCGCACGGCTTCGGCGGGCAAGGTGCTGCTCGCCACCGTCAAGGGTGACGTGCACGACATAGGCAAAAACATCGTGGGCGTGGTGATGGCGTGCAACGGCTACGACATCATAGACCTGGGCGTGATGGTGCCGGCTGAGGAGATAGTAGCCAAGACACTCGAGCTGAAGCCCGACATAATAGGGCTGAGCGGACTCATCACTCCGAGCCTGGAGGAGATGGTGAAGGTGGTGCGCCTCTTGCACGAGTCCGGTGTCTCCGTGCCGGTGATGATAGGCGGAGCCACCACGAGCGCGGTGCATACGGCACTGAAGATTGCACCGGAATACGACGGCTCCGTCATCTGGGTGAAGGACGCCAGCCAGAACGCGCCACTTGCGGCACGCTTCACCGGTAGCGACTCCAAAGACGAGGCAGCGGCGCAACTCTGGGAGGAACAGGAGCGTCTGCGGCGTACGGACAGCCGAACGGAGGACTTCGTGACCTTCGAGGAGGCGAAGAAGAACAAGCTGCGGCTGTTCTGACCAGTCCGGGAAGAGGACGCAGTGCAAAGAACGGCGGTGTCCGGCAGAGCGAAGATTCGCTTTTGCCGGACACCGCTTGTTATTATGGGACCGTCGCCGCCCGGCGGATGTCTGCCTGCCGGTGCTGCGTGTAGGCTACTGGTGCGCTACAGGGCGTACAGAAAGACCATCGTAACGATTAGATGAATCCACTCTGTAAGTGGCTATGTACGTAATGAAACCAAGGTATGCGTCTTTGGTGCCGCTGCACGTGTTGGTCATGTAGTAGCCGGCATAGTTGCGGTTTATGGTTTCACTTCCATCGTAGAAACCCGAAGCCGGAAGGAAGATGCTGCGGCCGTTCGTCTTGCTCGTCACCTCGAAGCCTTCTCTCTTCTTGCCGTCGGAGTTGGTGTAGTCCGTTTTCCACGTCCATGTACAACTGTTGCAGAGTTCTTCGAACTGCTCTTTGGTAGGCGTGCGGCACGAGGTTCCCCAGTTCTTGTACGCCGCGTCGTCGTCAAGCTCAAGGGTCGTCTTCTTGTCCGTGGTGTTGTATTCAGAGTATTCGTCAGAAACGGTTGAGTATTCGTATGTGTATGCCTCCTGCGAATAGTCGCTCTTGGTCTGGGTCTCTCCCCACGAGTAGTAGTTGCCGTCGTCATACGCCGTGGCGGCTCCTATGTTCGTCTCCGCCCAGAGCGTTCCGCTCGTCAAACCCAAGTCCACGAAGTTGTGACCGTCTATGACGACGAAGTTGTCTTTCTCAGTTTCTTCCTCCGTTTCTATGTTAAAGCCTGTGTCTATGTTCACCACCTTCAGCTTTCCGCGCGTTATTTCCATATATAATACCTTGGTTACCGACAAGTCGCCGCCCGCCACAGTCACCTGCAGACGGTAGCCGCCTGTGGCTACCGGGAGATAGAACACTCCAGGCTTACCCTTCACGGCATTGGAATAGCTGAACGTCACGGTACAGGCCGAGGCATCCGGAATATCATCGTAGACAGGGCTGCCCGTGATCTTCATCTCCGGTATTGCGGTACCGTCAATGTTCGATACAGAGACTTTAAACCCATGACAGAGGGGGAAGTCATCCACTTCCGTCACCGTCACCGTTCCGCTTGCGGCAGGCATCTGGTCCACCTTCAGACAGAACACGGCACCGAGGTGAGTGAACTTGACCTTGCCCTCCGAGACGAGTCCGTACATCGGCATGCGGTAGCTGTTGCCCCTCTTGTCCGCAGGGAAGTAGGTCTGGTCCACAGACGTGTAGGTATAGCTGTCGGGCAGCCAGTAAGTCAAAATAGACTCAATGTCTCCTGAAGAATCAAATTTGTGTTTGTCATTGTAGGGATAGACGGCATAAGTATAAGATGTCGTCGTTGTGTCAAGCAAGTTGCCCCTGAAGGTAGCGGTTGACTCTCCTATGCCCCCGGTGATGGAGAACGGTGCGAAATAACAAGTCCAATTATTCGTCACGTCAATTTCCATAATACCGATGACGTCGTCCTCTTGCCAATAGGCCGCACCGTCCTTTCCGAACCCCACACGCGTCTCCGCATCGCTGCCGGGCTGGTAGGCCGTCAGCGTCACCGTCTGTCCACCTCCAGCGGGCTTCACCACCGCTTCGTCATCGCTTGCGCAAGCCGCGGCCAGCGTCGCAACGGCGAAAGCTGCAGACGCACGCAGTGTATGTCTGATGTCTCTCATACTTTCTCGTTATATGGTTTCAGTTTTCGTCCAGGTCTTCCCATACAGCCGTCTCCACTTGCTGGCTCTGCACCTCTCGTGCGCTGGCTGCTATCATCGCACCTGCGAGACCTGTCTCCACCATTTCCGCCCGAGGCGTCACATACTGTTTCTTTTCCATCTCATTAATCGTTTTAGTAGTTGTTTGCCGTTAATATATATATATATATAATGTATGCGTCTTGTCGTCCGCACCGCCGCAAAGGTAAGCATTTTCAAGTCGCCATACCCCCTTACGCCAATGAAAACGTGTCCTTAAGCGTGAAAAACGAGCCAAGAACCCCAGAAACGGCACGAGGCGCAAGCAGAAAACAGCGAATTTCCACAAGCAAAAGTCCAAGAAAGGATAGTAGGAGCGTTTGCGTCCGCTCGGCGACAAAGGAGACGCTTGCCAGAGCAAGAAACGCAACCACAAGAGGAAAGGTAGAAGCCCCCCCCCTCCAAGGCGAGACCCTAAGAGCGGACATAGGAGGAGCGTTTGCGACAAATGCGACCACAAGAAGGAAATCGCCGACAAAAATTCGCGCATGTGCCGAAACAAGGGGCGCACCCCGGTGATGCGCACCTACTAACGCACACACAAGGGCGCATTTGACGCAAATGCGCCTCCTACCAGCACCACAATACCGGAAATTGTTTTCATATCAATGTTTGCGAACAATGCTCACTTTCCAAATGGCACGGGATTAATGTTTGCGAACATTAGTTACTTTCCAAACGGCATGGAACTATTGTTTGCAAACATTAGTTACTTTCCAAACGGCATGGAACTAATGTTTGTGAACATTGATTACTTTCCAAACGGCATGGAACTAATGTTTGCGAACATTAGTTACTTTCCAAACGGCATGGAACTATTGTTTGCAAACATTAGTTACTTTCCAAACGGCATGGAACTAATGTTTGTGAACATTGATTACTTTCCAAAT
>CAVHNA010000031.1:0-18215 GCA_963637205.1 Bacteroidaceae bacterium | reverse complement strand
TACTACCGATATTGAAAAGCAGTACTACTGATATCGCCGAGCAGTACTACTGCTCCGGAAGATTACTTTTCCCTGTGTGAAGCCTTATAGTCTGAGACACGAATTGAAGATGGACTTTCGCCAAGGAGAATACTTCTCAATCACAAAAACACCGAATGCCTTGGCGATTTGAAGAAAGTGTCGTAATTATGCTGCATAAAACCACGACAATATGGATTATCTACAGAGAATAGCGGACATCACACTAAAAGAGAGGCTTGACGCTTTTGGCGCTGTGCTTATTGAAGGGCCTAAATGGACAGGCAAAACTACAACAGCCCAGCGACAAGCGCAAAGTAGCATGCTATGAATTACAAGAAACTGTAAGGACTTCTGTCTGCCAAATCCCACCACATGCGGTTGTCGGTAGACTTAATGTCCTGTGGGGTAGCGGTTCAACACCAGGTTTTTCCGTTAAAAAACATTAAATATAGGTGCGTATGTGAACGCAAACAAATGAAAAATCATACATTTGCAGCGGAGACTTAACTAAACCATTATTAATTTAATTCGTGAATTATGGGAAAAAGGATTACCTCTATTCTCTCGCTCCTTTTGCTGACGGTGGCAAATGTGGCAATGGCAGACAATCGTCTCAGTCTTGTTGACTACGGAGCGGAACCTGTAACAGAATTTGAGACAGGTAAGTATTATTTGATTCTGACGCATCCGCAGGACGGGTCTGTGCGTTGGATGAGTGACGGCGGATCCAAAATCAGTTCCGCTGAGTATGTGGAAGGGCTCAACGGAGCCAAGTTGCTGTGGACGATAACCAAGGACAAAACGGAAGATGGCGTTTATTATGTCCAGAGCGCCACGACAGGCAACTACATCAGCATTGACGGAACATCCGACGGTGGAGCCGTAACCCTTAAGGCAGACGAGTCTTCTGTCACCATTGAATATGATGAGGAGATGAGCTACTGCGCATTCAAAAACACAAGCGGACAGTACATCGACATCGCATGGGACGGCACGAGCCCATCCTCTTGGAGTGGAGGCGTGTCAGGTTCACGTCGTCTGATTATCTACGAGGCTGAAACGACAATCGTAAATGAAGAGGAAGCCGCGCTTGGCGAGCTGACTACCGTGGTGGACAAATATGGTAAATACATATCCGGCTACAGTGGAGACTATGTAGAACTGGTAGTCGGCACGGAAGTAGGTCAGTACAATGTAAGTCAGGAAGTCTATGACGCATTCATCAGCGACATGAACAGAGCTATCAGAATCAGCCTTTCGGAGGAGGAAGCTCCCTCGGTAGAAGAGATAAGGGCACTGATAGCCGCCATTGAGGCGAACTATGAAACCATCATGGACTCCATAGTCCCACTGACAATAGCGGACGGACATTACCGCATCGTCAGTGCAATGGAGTGGACCAAGACCATACGCACCGAAACGGGTGAGGTGGACGAGAACGGAGATCCCATCTACGACGAGACTACGATACACCCCACAAAGGCTATGTACGCCACGATGGAAGGACAGCTCCTTTGGGCTACGCTGGACAGCACAGACTGCCGCTACCTCTGGACTCTTACCAACGACGCGGAGACTGGTCTTATACAAGTTCAGAACACTGCCACCGACGGTATCCTCAAGAGCGGCGAGGTAGATAAGATGTCTTTCGAATTCGTGGCACGTAACGACAGCGGAGAAGTCGTTATCGCTTTTCAGCCTAATGGTGGGAGTACAGCCTCTTATCTGCATGCAGGAGGTCACAACGGTGGTGCCGGCGAGAACGGCAGCATAGTAGGATGGTATTCGTACGCTAATGCTTCGCAGTGGATTCTGTACCCTGTTTCGGACGAGGAGACAGCCGAGTTGGTAGAGTCCTTCGCTCCTGTCAAGAACCACGAGCTTCTGGTGTCCAACTATCAAGGACTTATCGCAAAGGCTGACTCCGCTCTTGCTATTGCAAAGGACGACCAATACATTACCACTAAGGGCGCCGGACTTATCACCAGCGGCAGTCAGATGTCAAGTCCGTTCTCCTGCAGTTCAGATGAGGAGGGCGGTAACGGCTACACATTTGACTTTGTGGTTGACGGCAAGACCGACACATATTGGCACAGTACATGGAGCGGTGGCAGCGTGGCAGGCCATACCCACTGGTTCCAGGTATCGCTGAACGAGCCTATCGCCGACGCAACCAATCTGGTGGCTTACATCTACCGCAGGACTTCAGCCGCTAACGACCATATAACTGTGATGAGCGTATATGGCTCAGACGACTCGGCGGCTCTTGAAGACGAAACCGATGGCAGCTGGACACTTATCGGCAACATAAACACTCCGTGGACAAACGGTCAGACGGAAGTGACAAGCAACATACTGACATCAAACGGCGCATACAGCTACCTGCGTTTCTACATTGACGACACAGCAGGCAGTGGCATAAGCTCTACACGCGGTTATGCCCACATGGCGGAATTCCAACTTTATCCCGTTACCATTGACGGCAACACCCAATATTCGCAGATGGGCGAGGTGCGCACCAACCTTGAGGCCGCTTTGGCACTTGCCGATTCAATAGACACCGACGAGCTTACCATCGACGACTACAACGCACTCAAACCCATTGTTGACGCTTTCGTAGCTGCAGTAGTTGACCCGACAGCTCTGGGTACAGCCATTGAAGACAACAAGGCAGCAGGCGACCTCGTGGTAATAGGCGACAATCCCGGTCAATGGCCGGAGGGTACTGAAGCATCTTCACTGTCCACGCTTATCAGCGAAGCCAAGGCTTACTTGAAGACAGGCGTGTTCACTCAGGAGACTGTTGACAAGTACGCTGAAGAAATCACCACTACTGCCGCCACCATAATGGAATCTGCCAACAAGGTGGCCGAAGGCAAGTGGTACTCTATACGTTTCGCAAGTGAAGAGATGTATGACACATACGGTTGGACCAAGAGCAATGCGGTGAACACCACTCTCGGCGACCTGTACGACACGTACGTGACACCAGCTACCGTAGAGGACAACGTGATGTCTGCACCCGAGTCTCTCGGCGACGTGAAGGAAGGCGTTACCCTCCGTTTCGTTTCTGAGGATGAAATCAGCAGCACAGACCTCAGGGCATTCCGCTTCTTGGCACAGGGCGACTCCGCATATGTCATACAGCACAAGAGCGGTCTGTTCGTGGCTGGCGCAAGTGCAGGCAACGGCATTACACTGAGTGCTACTCCTGCGCTGTACGATGTCAAGGCAGTCGGACTTGGGAAGCTGCTGATGCGTGCGCAGACATTGATGGGTGCTAATTATGGCGACAACCCAGTGTACCTGCACGCCCAAAATGCAGGCCACAGTCTGGTGACATGGACTAACGCTGAGGTGGGCGGCAACAGTGCGCTCTTCGTTGAGCCTATTGAAGACGATAATCTAGAGACTACGGACGTAGCCGAGAGCATCATCCGCAACGTAACGCCCAACAGTATGCGTATATGGTGCTATCCTTCAGGATTCTCCGTACAGGACGGCAAGCTCTATCAGTACAAGGGTGCCTATGAAGACTCTGAAGGAGCTCACTTCGCGTTTGACGAGATAAGCGAGGCACAGCCCGGTCAGCCAGTTCTCTATGTCAACGGAGACATTGAGCAGTTCAACAAGGACGCAGAGGATGTGGAAGAGTACCTGACGCTGAAGTCCGCAAGCTTCGCACCCGAGGCTCTCACAGACAATGGCATGCACGGCACATACGTGTACAACTGGGCTGATGAAGGCACTATTGTAGTAGGTGGCGGAGACTTCGCCAGGTTCGGCAATACCCTCGTGGAGGCTGAAGGTGAAGACAATACCGACTGCACAAGGGACATCACCGCTAACACTGGTTATATTATCGCCAATGAAAACGTTATTGAGAGTGGTGAGTATGACCTCGTGCTCACAATTTCAGGCTACACTTCTATAGCTGGTGTGGAGACTGGCACGGCAAGTCTTTCCGATGTCATCTACAATCTCTCTGGACAGCGTGTAGTAAAGGCTCAGAAGGGTATCTACATCATTGGCGGCAAGAAAACTGCCGTGAAGTGACGCAAGTGAAAAACAAAGAATGGCATTTGTGAATGAATGAAAAAAAGTCCATCTCCTTAGTTGGGGATGGACTTTTTTTCGTACCTTTGTCACGGAATGTGAATTCAAACAACACTATATAGATATGAAAACGAATTTGACAGGATTGCTCGTCGCACTGATATCGCTGTTCACATTGAACAGTGGAGCGTATGCGGAGTCGGGCTTTGAAGGGAAAACATTGGCGGTGGGTGTCAGTGCCACCACACTTGAGGCAGGCAAGTGGTACCTGCTCTACAACGCATACACGTTGTCATATACGAAGGAAGGAGACGGCAATACGCTGAGTGCCAGTACCGCCAATCCGTCAGGACTTGATGCCGCCGAGAACGCAGGGTATCTGGTTACGTTGGAGAGCGCAGGAGAGGACGGCAAGTATTACATAAAATCCGGACTCGGCAACTATTACCGCAACGTCACCACAAAGAAAAACAACGGCACAGAGGATACGACCCGTTCCACCAGCATATACACCATAGAATCGTTGGGCACCGCGGGACACTGGACATTGCGTAGCAACGGACTGTACTACCTTACGAGCAAAGACGGGTCGCTCGTAGGTTCCGCGTCCAAGGGCTCTGCCAACAGCGACAGGGACTGGACGTTTCGTGAGGTGGAGCTGAAGAGCATATCAGACCTTACGGGCAGTGCATACGTCAAGTATGTCTTGAACAAAGGCGGACTGGTTAGACTTACCAACAGAAGGCTGAGCGGCAAGAACCTCTCGTCCGACGGCAACAGCACATTCGGGGCAACGGCTGACGCGGACGACCTCCAGCAGGTATGGCTCTTATCCAAGAACGGTGACGGGTACAACTTACTCAACGGTTCTACAGGTCTTTACCTCTCGAGCGACGACGACTACCGTACCCCTTCGCAGTCTGCCAAAGTGCAGTATATACAGATGAGCCCCAACAACAGCGGAGACGAGAGTTATATCAACATATCCGAGAAGAGCGATTTTGACGGAAACAACTGCCTGAACCTTAACGGTGACGGCGTCACGCTCTACAAGTGGAGCTGCGCTGGCGACCATGGCAGCGACTGGACAATCTCCGTTGTAGACAATTTCACGCAGGAAGAGGTGGAGGAGGGTCTGCTTGCCAAGAGCGGTTTCTCAACGCCGACGGCAGGCAAGTACTACCGCATACGCAACATCGGGTACGACACTTACATGAACGAAGACTTCAGCTCGTACAGCGTGAACTGCGAAAGCAAGAACGACGACAAGCTCTCGCAGTATTGGACTCTCGTGGCAGCGAATACAGAGGGGGCGTTCTACATCAAGAACCTCTGCACCGAAAGATACATGACACGCCAGGGTGGCAACCGCAGCAGTCAGTACAAAACCCAGGCCAGCACCCCTGCGTCGGGCTTTACACCAGAACGTTCGGAAGACGGCACGCGACTTGTCTACTACATAATAGACCAAGGTGCGGTAGGACTCCACTGCGACAGCGGTAGCAGGATAGTAGGATGGGACTGCACCGGTATCCCTGCCAGCACATGGGGCTTTGAGGAGGTGACACTCACAGACGAATTCATAGAGAGCGGACGTAATCTCCTCAGTTCATACACAGACCTGAAGAACAACATCGCCGCATACCAGATTTCTCTGGACAACCTCTTCGAGGACAAGGCATGTACTACGCTGAAGCAGAGCGTGGCTTCTCTCACCGACGAGGAGCTGGCCGCCAACGAGGACTTCAAGTCCCTTAACGCTGACATGCAGGCTATGGTGCTGAAGGTGAAGAACAACACGTGGGAGACATATACGAGCAGCAACGGCTACAGCCGTGACTTCGAGAAGTTCTTCCGTGTGCGCAACGACTACAAGGTGTACAGCCATTACCAGAAGATGTCGTGGAACGAATACACGGGCATGAGCAACAGCTACGGTAAGCTGTCTGGACCTACGGGTATAACAGGCAAAGCCGGCGACATTATATATATATATGTAGGGGAAGACCCCAGCGCAGACTGTACACTTCAGGTAGAGGTGGTGGGTGACTCTGAAAGTCCCGGCGACCATCAGACAGGCGCGACTACCGACCTTCACAAGGGTCTTAACACAATAATGCTGGGCAATGCGTCTACATTGTATATATTCTATCAACTCAACAACCCCGAGAAGTACCTCGCCGAATATCCCGACATGAACATACACATAGAAGGTGGTGACGTGCAGGGCTACTGGGACGCTACCCGCGGCATGACCAATGACGACTGGGCACTGCTTCGCGAGAAATTGCTGGACAAGAGCGAGGTCATCAACATGAAGACAGACCGCCTTGTGTTCGTGATGAGCAACCAGCACGTGCAGAATGCCGTAGGCAAGGAGATGGAAGGCATCATGAGAGTATGGAACACCATCCTTCAGAACGAAGAAGACCTTATGGGATTCCAAGACGAGCTGAAAGGACGCTTCAACAATATATGGAACGTCTTCTCCATCAACCACGCATATATGTACGCCACCACATACGGCACATACTACGAAAACAGCACCTTGGCGTCTGTGCTTAACTACAACAGTATGACCACCACAGGAGGCGGCGTGACGTGGGGACCGAGCCATGAGATGGGACACAACCACCAAAACTCCATCTGCGTGGTAGGAAGCATGGAGGCGAGCAACAACTTTTTTGCCAACGTGAATGTTTATCTGCATGGAGTAAGCACCAGCCGCGGCACAGACAGGGCAAGCGTCTTCGCAGCCTTTGCCGAGGGTACACCATGGAACGAACGCGGTATATGGACAATGGCTCAGTTCTACTACCAGCTCTACCTCTACTACCATGTGCAGGGATACATGCCCGACTTCTATCCGCGTCTCTTCTCCGAACTGAGGAAAGACCCTCTGAGCAAGGGCACATGGGACAGCAGTCTTAGGGCGGACTCTGACGGTGACGGCAAGATGGACATAGAAGGCGGATACAGGACATCCGGCGCAAACGACTACCTGAAGTTGGCTAAGAAGATGTGCGACGTGGCAGGACAAGACCTCAGCGAGCTCTTCGAGGCGTACGGCATGTTCGTTCCGGTATCCAATCTCTGGATAGGTGACTACAGCAACTACTGGATGTTCACCACGCAAGAGGACATAGATGCGGCAAAGGCTTATATGCACCGCTATCCCAAGGCACCGAGCATCATGTTTGTGGAAGACCGTATAAAGACATCGCCGGTAATGGAGAACCCGCCACTTGAAGGCAAGTCCACCAGCAGCACACGCTCAGCCTTCAGCGACGAGACCATGAACCTGATAGGAAGCAACGGCGATGTGGGACAGTATAGCGACTTCGTGGACGAATACATGACGGACGGCTACTACTACACCACCGTAAAGAGCCAAGGTCTGACCAGATATACAGTTAGAGGAACTGGTGCTGTAGGATTCAAGGTTTATGACAAGGACGGGAATATGATATTCATATCCAACAAGAAGGCTTTCACCATTCCAGCAGACATACAGGCCAAGATGGAAGACGGCTTTAGCATTGTGGCAGTGGAAGGCAACGGATATGAGGTGCTCGTACCTTACGGTCCCGCCGCTTACAGAGGCACTCTTACCGCCTATTACGGAGGTAGCGAGAAGCCGCATACCCTGTATTACTACGGTACTGGCGATGCAGGCAAGAGCGTCATCAATCCTCTTCCAGCCAACTCCATAGCATACGTTAAGGTAGGGCAGAAGGAGAAGATGCAGCCTACGGAAGAGCTCCTCAAGCAGGACAACGTGGTCGGCGCTGACAGCGTGGCGGAGAATATGGTGATAGACGGCAACAAGCCGATGTATATCCCGTCAGCGTTTACAGCCAACAACATCACGTTCACCAAGGACGGCGAAGGCTGGCAGGCACTCAAGTTGCCGTTCAATGTATGGGAAGGGTATGAAGGAACCATACAGGACGGTGAGCTCGTAACGGAAGTGGAGACCATACAGGCGGGAAGTCCTGTCGTAGTGCAGGGTAACGTCCAGTTCTCACGCTCGGACGTGGAAGTTGAGGCAGGCAGTTACCAAACCACTGAGACAGGTTATGTTTTGGACAGCGACGGCAAGTCCGTGGTGGCAAAAGACAACATATCTCCTTTCGTCTATCTGTTTGAGGGGGAAGGCTCCATCGCAACGGGTATAAACAACGTACTTGATACCGACAACACCAAGAAGGAGGTTTACGACCTCTCCGGCAGACGTGTCAACAAGGTTTCCACGCCAGGTGTGTACGTGATAGGAGGACGCAAGGTGGTGGTGAAATGAAATATCACAAATCGTAATGTCAAGACAAGATAAAAGAAACTCTATGAAAAAGTCCGCTACAGCGAAAACGCCTGTGGCGGACTTTCCGAAGAAACAGCGCAACTGGAGGATACCGGTTATCCCGGTATTCTTCGTTGTTGTATGGATGTGGGCGTGGCTGTATTATGGCAGCGTATTGCAAGTGGGGAGGGACAACTCCTTCTGGGTGCCGGACAGCAGACAGATGCAGTTCATGCTGTCGTGTTCTTTCCCCAACCTGCGCTGGGTGGGCAGAGCCTTGTTACAGCTGTACAAATACCCATGGTTGGGTGGACTGTTATTGTCCCTCATGCTCACGCTTGGAAGTTGGCTTACGGGCTACTGCCTTAAGTTGGAAGGTAAATGGAGGTCTCTTCGTTTCCTCCCGGCCTTTGTGTATATAGGTCTGCTCACGTACCAAGGCATCAATGCGTTTTTCGAAGGAGAGGCGGGCTTCATCCTTGCCAGTCCGCTTGTCTACCTCGCAGCCATGGCGATAGGCACTGTCTTGGTGAAGATTACCACACACCGCGAGTTCCTTTCCACCATTATGCCGGCCAAGGATGAGAAGACGAGCGTCACCGTCAGGGAGTTCGCGTTCTGTCTCGTCATGTTCGCAGCCATTGTCGGCTTCAATGAGAGTCAGCGTCCGTACTCACGCACCATCACACGTCTTGCCCTCCTGTGCGACAGGCAGGACTGGAGGGGGATACAGGAAGTGGCAAGAGCCAACGCCACGCAGAGCAACCGCCCCATGGCATGTATGTACGCCATCTCGCTGGTGCATACAGGCGAGATAACGCAGAGGATGTACGACATCAGACTCGACTACGACTCTTTGTACCTCAAGGGCATGGACGGGTATCACAACAATGCCACTGCACTGTACGTTCCGGAGGGGTCGTACCACGCAGGCCTCATAGAGACATGTATGCATCAGTGCATGGAGATTATGGTAATGACAGGTCCCACGGTGCGACTCCTGAAGTTACTCGTCAAGTGTGCGATAATGCGTAATGAGACGGAACTGGCGGACAAATACCTCCGCATCCTTGAGGATGTACCCTTTGAGAAAGACTTCTGCAGCAAGTATAGGGCCATGAACGACAATTTCGCACTGGTGGACAAAGACCCCGAGATGGCACGCATAAGGATGACGGAACCCATACACGACTCCTTCGAGAACTATTACCAGCAGCCGGCGTTCATGGGGTACAACCTCGCTCTCGTAGAAGGACGCAGCATGGAAGCCCTTCAGAACAGCCTGTGCGTATGCCTATATACGAAGCTGATGCCGCAGTTTGTGGAGAGGTTGCAACCTCTGGCGGGCACAACGCCTCCGGACATCATAGCCGACGGCATCTTGCTGGCGTCAGCCAAGCGTCCGGGACTGGAGTCCAGCTTCCCCGGGCTACAATACCGGTCTTCAAAGCTCCAAGGTTTTATGGAAAGCATACAGCCTTTCATGAAAGACCGTGCCGGACATGCGTACGAGCTTTTCTCCAAATACAAGGGCTATTATCCGTATTATTATTTCTTCGGCAACCTCAAGGCTACCAAGAAGGGATATACCAACGCCAACACTTCCAGCTCGGGAGTCAACTGACGCATCCTCATAATGACAAAACATCTCGACAAGTAAATGACAAAGACATTCAAATGTATAATTCTGGCGCTGTTTGCGCTGACAGCAACCGTCTCGTGCCAGAAACGTACCGTGCAGCTGCCGACACAGTTTGAGCCTTACGACTTCTCCGCAAAGACTTACCCTGACTACAAGGACATAGTGATACCCCCAAACATCGCACCGCTCAATTTCATGTTGGTAGACTCCATGTCATCCGACATCGTGGTGCAGATGAAAGGCGGAGACGTGGAACTGCTTGCCGGAGCGGACGCACGGGGAACATTCTACTTGGACTCCTGCCAGTGGCGCCGTCTCCTCACGAGCAACAAGGGACATGACATTGACGTGTCCATCTTCGCCAAGCGCGCCGGCAAGTGGTTGCGGTACAGGCCGTACAAGATAACCGTAGCGGAGGAGAACGTGGACGCATTCCTCACTTACCGTCTCATAGAGCCAGGCTACGAGCTTTACAGGCAACTTGGCATCTACCAGCGCAACCTCACCAACTGGGACGTGCGTACCGTCTACGAGAACAACCGCGAATACGACGATAACGAAAACCACTGCATCAACTGCCACAACTTCCACAGCAACGACGCTTCGGAATTCCTCTTCCATGTGCGTTCCAACCACGGCGGCACCGTGATAGTGAAGGACGGACAGGCGCACAAGGTACAGATAAAGGACAGCACCATCGTCACGGCAGGCGTGTACCCCTCATGGCATCCCGACGGCAATCTGGTGGCTTTCTCCACCAACAAGACCGGGCAGGTGTTCCATCTCTACCACCAGGAGAAAGTGGAAGTGATAGACGAGAAGAGCGACCTCCTGCTCTACGACGTGGCGAAGAACGAGGTTTCGCACATACTCAGGTCCAGCTACGATTTGGAGACGTTCCCCAGTTGGTCGCCGAAGGGAGACAGACTCTATTATTGCAACGCCGACGTATCTGGACTTCTTGACCACGCCTTTGCAGACAGCACGCGCGGCATGCAGCTGTCATACAAGTACGACAGCATAAGGTACAACCTGATGTCCATCCCGTTCGACATGAAGACAAGGCGGTTCGGCACGCCGCAGACGGAAGTTGACGCAGCCGCTATGGGAAGAAGCATAACACTGCCGCGTGTCAGTCCCGACGGCAGGTACGTGCTCTACGGTATGGGCAGATACGGACAGTTCCATATATGGCACAAGTCGAGCGACCTCTGGGTCAAAGACCTCGTAGCCGACACGTGCTACGCTCTCGCCGCGGCCAACAGCGGCGACGTGGAGAGCTATCACAGCTGGAGCGGCAACGGCAGGTGGATAGCGTTCAGCAGTCGCCGTATGGACGGCAACTACACCCGTACGTACCTCGCTTATTTCGACAAGGACGGCAAGGCCCACAAGGCTTTTGTCATCCCGCAGGAAGACCCCGAGATGAACAAACTCCTGCTCAAGAGCTACAACGTACCTGAGTTGACACGCAACCAAATATCCATATCCACCTCTGCCATCCGTGAATGTATCTACGGAACAGAAGGCGAAAACGCAAAATACAAACAATAAAAACAAAGTCATGAGAGTAATCATCGAACCCGATTACGGGAAGCTCAGCCAATGGGCGGCAGAGTACGTAGCAGCGAAAATCAACGCGTCAAATCCCACGGAGGAACATCCCTTCAAGCTCGGATGCCCCACTGGCTCGTCACCGCTTGGCATGTACAAACACCTGATAGAGCTTTACAAGGCAGGTAAGGTAAGCTTCAAGAACGTCGTCACGTTCAACATGGACGAATACGTAGGACTTCCCGAGGAGCATCCCGAGAGCTACCACAGCTTCATGTGGACGAATTTCTTCAGCCACATAGACATAAAGAAAGAGAACGTGCATATTCTCAACGGCAATGCGGCTGACTTGCAGGCAGAGTGTGCGGCGTACGAAGAGGCCATTGCGCTGGCCGGAGGTATAGACCTCTTCATGGGAGGCATCGGTCCCGACGGACACATCGCGTTCAACGAGCCCTTCTCGTCACTTGCCAGCCGCACACGTGTCAAGAGCCTTACCACCGACACCATCATCGCCAACAGTCGTTTCTTCGGGGGCGACGTCAACCAAGTTCCCAAGACCGCCCTTACCGTAGGTGTCGGCACCGTGATGGACGCCAAGGAAGTGCTCATTGTATGTAACGGCCACGGCAAGGCACGCGCTCTCCGCCACGCCATAGAGGAAGGCGTATCGCAGCAGTGGACCATCAGCGCACTCCAGCTCCATCCCCACGCCATCATCGTCTGCGACGAGGAGGCTACGGACGAACTGAAGCACGGAACGTACAAATACTTCAAGGACATCGAGAAGGACAACCTGTAATACACGGTGTATGTAGACATAAACGAAGAGCCGCTCACAGGAGCGGCTCTTCGTGTGTGGTACCACCAGGAATCGAACCGGGGACACAAGGCCATTTATAGACACTGTCAGTCCTTTGCTCTATCGGCTGAGTTATGGTGCAAAAAAAGAGTCACCCTTGCGAAGTAACTCTTTTTGTGTGGTACCACCAGGAATCGAACCGGGGACACAAGGATTTTCAGTCCTTTGCTCTACCAACTGAGCTATGGCACCATCTTTTTTGTGCTTGCAAAGGTAAAACATATTTTCAGACTGTGCAAGTTTTCCTGCGGAAAAGAGCGAAAAAGACACGAAAAGCACCACGCTGTCGTTATCTGTGGGCATATCGGAAGACGGGGCGGAGAAAATGTGATACCTTTGCCGGAAGTTTTCAAAGGGGAGGGCATAGCTCTCGCCATAACACGTACGAACAATGAAGATAGTGATATTGGACGGCTATACGGCCGACTTGAAGGTGCTCCGTTGGGATTTCCTTCCACAGGGCAGCGAAGTGGAGTACTACGACCTGACGGATGCCAGTGACACGGCGGAGCGTGTGCGCGACGCCGAGATAGTGCTGACGAACAAGGTGGTGATGTCGGAGGAAGTGATGGCGCAGTCGCCGCGGTTGAAGTACATAGGCGTTGTGGCCACGGGATACAACGTGGTGGACGTGCAGGCGGCTTCCAAGCGCGGTGTCACAGTCACCAACATACCGGCGTACAGCACCATGTCCGTGGCACAGATGGCCATGGCGCACCTGCTGAACATCACCAACGCTGTGGCTCTGCACGCACAGTCGGTGAGGGCAGGAGAGTGGGAGGGTTGTCCGCACTTCTGTTATCTGAAGCAGCCGATAACGGAACTCGACGGCCTTGTGTTCGGCATCGTGGGGGTCGGCAACACGGGCACCGCCACGGCGCGCATGGCTCAGAGCATGGGCATGAAGGTGATGGCCGTGAGCGGCAAGTCGGAGGACACGCTGGCGTCCATGGGCATAGCCAAGGCCAAGGACTGCGACGAGCTGTTCGCCGTCTGCGACGTGCTGAGCCTACATTGCCCCTTGACACCCGAGACGCACCATCTGGTAAACGCTCGCCGACTGTCGCTGATGAAGAAGACCGCTATAGTCATCAACACCGGGCGCGGACCTCTGATAGACGAGCAGGCACTTGCCGACGCTCTCAACGAAGGCCGGATTATGGCTGCCGGCATAGACGTGCTGGAGGAAGAAGCGCCTCGCCATGGCAGTCCGCTCATCCACGCCCGCCACTGCCACATCACTCCCCACATAGCGTGGGCGTCCGTGGCGGCCAAGAAGCGACTCCTGCGCACTGTGGCCGACAACATAGCGGCCTTCCTCGCGGGTCGTCCCGTCAACGTGGTAAGCTGACGCTCGTCCGCTCCACCAGTTCCCTGAACAGAGGGTTGGACGACAGCAGCTCGGCGTTGCCCACCATTATCAGATGTTCCTTGGCTCGCGTCATGGCCACGTTCAGCTTGCGGTCCACCAGTTTGCCGTCTTCCACGAAAGTGTTGCTGGAGAGGAAGCGCAGCTGGTAGTGCCGCTGCACCGTAAATCCATATATTATGTACTTGCGTTGGCTGCCCTGGTAGCGTTCCACGGTGTCTATGGTGATGCCGTGCAACTCGCTCACCCCGTGGCAGTCTATGGCGTTGCGGATGGCCGATATCTGGTTGCGGTAGGGTACTATCACGCCTATGGTGTCCGCCACGTCGAAGTTCTCCTTTTCTATATAGTATATCCTCATCACCGCTTCGGCTATCATGTCCGCCTCCACCGTGTTCACCTTGTCCGATGGCGAGTCCGTCGGCGGTTCGCTCGGCAGGAACAGCGTCCTGTGCGTGAGTATGAGCCTTGTGAGGTCGTCCGCCTCGTCGGGTACGTCGGGCAGCGGTGCGGTCTGATGCCGCAGCGGCACGGGGTGCAGCCGTCCGCCGTAGAACATGCGGTTGGGGAAGTCCTCTATGTCGGCGTGCATCCTGCCCTGGCTTGTGAGCATGAAGGTGACGGAGGGGTCGGCGGAGTAGTGCGAGAGCATCCTCTCGAAGAAGGAGAGGCGGCAGTCCGCCAGACCCGCGTCCAGCAGAGTCTTGTCCGTTACGGCAGACTCGTCCGCCCTTTGCTGCACCACCGCCGGCAGCTGTTTGTGGTCGCCTATCAGGACGAACCGCTCTATGGCGGGCTCTCCGCCGTGCATGACGCTGAGAATGCCCAGCAGGTGCGGCTCCAGTATCTGCGACGCCTCGTCTATGATGGCGAGCGAGAACTTCTTCTTGCTGAAGAGCGGCTGTGCGGAGTTGAAGGCCGTGGTGGTGCCCACGAACACCCTTGTCCTCGCCACCATCGCCTCCACCTCCGCCATGCCGGCGCACGTCTTCACGCGGTTGTCGAACATATGTGGCAGGTATGCCTCGGGGCACGCCAGCACGTTGCCTATGCGTATGAAGTCCACCGTCCCCGCCAGCTTGCCGCATATCTCGTCCACGGCGCGGTTGGTGTATGACATCACCGCCACGTTCGTCCCCTCGTGCAGCAGTTCCTCGCGTAGTGTGTTGAACATGCCGAACGAAGTCTTGCCCGTGCCCGGAGGACCTATGATGAGGAACAGTTCGCGCGACTGCCTGACGCGGTCGGCCAGTTCCTGGAACGCGCCATACTCGCCTGCCGCCGTCAGCGTGTCGTCCGTGTCGGGATGCCTCTGCAGCAGCACCAGCTCCCTGCGCCGCTTCGGTGCGGAGAGGAAGGAGAAGACTCCGCGTATGAGGGCGGTGGAGGAGGACTCGTAGAAGTCGTGCTCCACCGCCCACATCTTGTCCGCGTTGGCCTGCAGCACCCATGCGTCCACCTGCGCCTTTCTGAGCGAGAGCCTGACGCTGTGCGCATCCATGTCCAGAATGCTGCACCTGAACACCATGCCGCGTGTGGCGTCGGGCGTCTGTCCCTCGTCATAGGGGTAGAGCATCACTATGTCGCCCACGCGGAAGTTGGCCGTCTCGCCGGCTCCCTCTTCCCTAAAGGCCAGCGTCACTTCCTCCACGCGTCCCGTCGCGTCCTTCGCCGGCGAGAGCAGCCGCAGCGCGTGGAAGATGTTTCCGCCCAATACCTTTTCCTGCAGCGACGAGAGCCATACGCTGGCGAACCCGGAGTTCTCCTTCGTCTGGTTGCCGAGTTTGGAGAGCACGTGTTCCTTCTGCACGAAGGCTAGCATGCGCCAGCAGTACGCCCTCTCCAGCTGTGATGCCTCGTGCACGGGAGCCAGCAGGCTCTCTATCTGCGGCAACTGGTAGTTGCGCCACAGTGCGCCGTCCCTGCCGCGACTGTTGAGCCTCTGCGGCGTTATCGTCTCCAGTATGCTGAAGCCGCCTTCCGCCAGGCGTGTCTGGTGCCACACCAGCTGGTTGCGGAGCTTCAGTGCGCTGAAGAGCAGTTGCGGCGCGAAGCCTACGCCCGACAGCGGATTGGGGTATTTGGAATAGAGGAGGAAAGCCTGCGGGCCGCGTTCGCCGTCGGTGTGCCGTCCACGGAGGTTGTACCTCAGCACAGCCATATACATCAGCAGCTGCACGTAGTGCGTGCGTTTGGGCTTGGGTACGCCTGGTTCGCCGTCGCCCGGCACGAACTCGCCCTTGCCCGACTTCTGCTCCATCACCAGGCTGTAGTCCAGTTGCAGGAAGTCCATGCGTCCCTGCAGCCCCAGCGCAGGCGAGATGAACGACGGCTCCACCATCGCCTTGTCCGCGGAGAAGGAGCCCACGTGGCGCGGCAGGTCTTCCCTGATGGCCTGCCGTATGTGCCTCTGCTGCGCCAGCGCGTCGGCGTGGAAGTGTGGGGAGAGCGGCGTGGCGAGCAGCGACAGAGCGTTGCGGCGGAAGAAGTCGGTGACGGTGTGCCGGTAGTCGTCCTTCTCGTCGTTGCCGTCGCTACCGCCGTCCTTCACGTTGCGCCATCGCGCCAGCTCGTCGTCCAGCATCTGTCCGGCCAGGTTGCCCAGTGCGGTGGCCTCGGTCTGCACGGTAGGTTGCAGCTGCTTCAGCATATACACCAGCGGCGAGTCGGCGTAGTCCTCCATGCATGCGGCTATCTGCGAGATGTCCACCAGATAGTCGGGCGAGAGTATGATGTACTCGGGCACCAGGGCGCCGTCCTCCGTGTGCGGTCGCAGCAGGTGCAGCTGTGCGCCCCTCGACAGCAGCGGGCGCAGGTAGGAGCGGTCGCGCCCCTCGCCGCCGCCCTCAGCGTTCGCCACCTTCACGCGTACAGCCCTTCCGTCCTCCGTGTCGCCGTAGATGCAGTCGTCGTCCCACCTCTTCACTATCATCCTCACGCAGTCCGTCTCCGCTTTCTTGCCGCGCCGCCTCTGCCTCTGCTGTGGGAAGAGCGAGGCCACCGACGGCGGCACGGGTGCGGAGTAGAGCGTCTGCACGAAGAGCGCCAGAGCCTGCACGTCGTCCCTGGCGTAGTCCGCCACGCTGTCGGCGTCCGTCTCGCCGCGACCTATGCGCAGCAGTCGCACCCTCATGTCGTTCACCATGGCGGAGAGCGTCGCTCCGGCGTGCCTCTCCCTGAGCAGGTAGTCCGTCTTGGCGAACGTGCCCACCAGCGTCACGCGCTCCGTGTAGGAGTTCTCGTCCAGTACGTGCCTGAAGATGTCCGCCAGCCGTTCGTAGAAGGCTTGCGGCGTCGCCGTCAGAGGGCGCAGGCTCTCTATCCGTGCGTACACCTCGGCGGCTGTCTCCGGCGTGTACGCCACTGTATTGTTTTCTTTGTTCATCGTCGTGTCTGGGTTATGTTTTGTCCCGATGCTGTTCATTTCCGTGACAAAGGTACGGAAAAGTAAGGAGAAAACCCGCTTCCTCTCGCTTGCCGTCGGCCAAAAAGAGACGCCAGCCGGTGCGGCTTAGTAGGAGTGCCTCTCAGCAAAGGAGGTCTGGTGGTCCCGTGTTTTCTGGCGGCTCTGGATTTTCTGGGGTAGCTAGAGTGCGTCGCGCCTGCCAGAGCCGATAAGGCCGAGCTTGCGGGTCGCGTTTGATGCAAACGCTCCTCCTACGCTGCCGCGTCTGGTGGAGGACTTCTGTGGCGGACGCAAATGCGCCTCCTATTCCGTCCTTGCAAGATTGCGCATGCGAAGCCTTAGGAGGAGCGTTTGCATCAAATGCGACCCACAAGCGGATGGTAGGAGCGCCTCTCTGAGCATGAGCAAGAGGAAATGTAGGAGGAGCGTTTGCGCCAAACGCGACCCACAGTAGGCAAGGCAGCTCTCTCCTTGCGAGGGTGCGTTTCTTGCTCTGGCAAGCGTCTCCTTCGTCGCCGAGCGGACGCAAATGCGCCTCCTATTCCGTCCTTGCGAGATTGCGCATGCGAAAGGTTCGTCCGGCTTTCGGGGAAGCAATATTTCACACGCGAAAGGTTCGTCCGGCTCTCGGGTAAGCAATATTTTACACGCCAAACCTCCTCCTGATTCTTGGAGAATTCAGGAAACGCCGTTTCTAGCTTCATCTGGTTCTCCGAGAAGCAAGAAACGCGCGTCAAAGGCTTCTTTTTGCTTTTTTGGGGGCTAGAAACGGCGTTTTCAGCCTTTTTTTGCTCTCCGAGAAGCAAGAAACGCGCGTCAAAGGCATTTTTTGACCCTTTTTTGGGCAAGAAACGCCGTTTCCGGCTCCATTTAGCTCTCCGTGAAGGTAGAAACGCGGCGCGAAGGCTCCATTCCGTTTTCCGAGAGGCAAGAAACGGCGTTTCTAGCCCCATTTTTGTTTCCGTGAAGCAGGAAACGCGCGTCGAAAGCTCCATTTTGTTCTCC
>CAVHNA010000030.1:2959-18243 GCA_963637205.1 Bacteroidaceae bacterium | reverse complement strand
GAATGCTAGAAACGCCGTTTCTAGCTTCATCCGGTTCTCCGTGAAGCAAGAAACGCGCGTCGAAGGCTTCATTTTGCTTTTTTGGGGGCTAGAAACGGCGTTTCTAGCCTTTTTTTGCTCTCCGTGGAGCAAGAAACGCGCGTCGAAGGCATTTTTTGACCCTTTTTTGGGCAAGAAACGCCGTTTCCGGCTCCATTTAGCTCTCCGTGAAGGTAGAAACGCAGCGCGAAGGCTTCATCTCGTTTTCTGAGAGGCAGGAAACGCCGTTTCCTGCTCCATTTTTGTTTCCGTGAAGCAAGAAACGTGCGTCAAAAGCTCCATTTTGTTCTCCGGGACACCAGAAACGGCGTTTCTTGGCTTCATGCAGCTCCGCATGAAGCAAGAATCACACGTCGAAGGCTACATGCAGAAATTTTTGAAGCTGAATACTGTGGAAGACACCTTCTTTATCATTTCCTTCTGAGGGGCGCATTTGGCGCAAATGCGCCTCCTACTTTCTTGGGGCGCAATTCTTGCCTTGGCAAGCGTTACCTTCGTCGCCGAGCGGACGCAAATGCGCCTCCTAGTAGGAGCGTTTGCGTCAAACGCGACCCCAAGAGGAAAGGTTGAAGGAGCATTTGCGTCAAACGCGACCCCAAGGGGAAAGGTTGAAGGGGCATTTGCGGCAAGCGCGACCCACAGTAGGCAAAGCTAATCTCTCTCCTTGCGAGGGCGCGTTTCTTGCTCTGGCAAGCGTCTCCTTCGTCGCCGAGCGGACGCAAATGCGCCTCCTATTGGGCGCAATTCTTGTTCTGGCAAGTGTTTTCTTCGTCAGCGAGCGGTCGCAAATGTGTTCCTAGTCGCTGAAGATGGCAAGGAGGGTGGAAAGTATCAGCCTTATGTCGGTCCAGAAACCCTGGTGCTCCACGTATTCGAGATAAAGCTTTATCTTGTCCTGCATGATGACGTTGATGTAGAACGACTCGGGGTCGTCGGCGTTGGCCAGCAGCTCGCTCTCGTTGCGGTAGCGTATGCTGGCCGGGTCGGTGATGCCAGGCCGCACGTCCAGCACGTGCATCTGTTCGGGAGTCCAGTAGTCCACGTAGTGCCGCACCTCGGGTCGCGGTCCCACCAGGCTCATGTCCCCCAGGAAGACGTTGATGAGCTGCGGCAACTCGTCTATCTTCGTCTTGCGCAGGAGGTAGCCCGAGCAGGTGACGCGCGGATCTCGTCCGCCTATGGTGATGGGGCTTCCCTTGTCGGAGCCTACCCGCATGGTGCGGAACTTGAATATGCGGAAGTCCTTGTTGCGCCGTCCCACTCTCACCTGGCGGAAGAACACGGGTCCCCGGCTGTCCGCCTTGACCCAGACCGCCACCGCAAGCAGTAGCGGACTGAGGAGGAGAAGCCCGAAGCCGCTGGCGAGTATGTCGAACAGTCGCTTCATTAAATGTCCTTGATGATGTCGGTGAAGTTAGATATCACGTACTCGGCGTCCTCGTCGGAAAGCCTGGAGTAGAGCGGAAGCGTGAGCGAGTTGCAGAACAGCGAGTAGGCGCGCGGGTAGTCTGCTATGTCGTATCCGAGAGCCTTGTAGCCTGTCATCATGGGCAGTGGCTTGAAGTGCACGTTGGTGGCTATGCCGCGCTCGGCCAGCTTCACTATCACCTCGTCGCGCGTCTTCCTGTCCTTGCCGTTGAGGCGCACTATGTAGAGGTGTCCGTTGCTGTGGTGGTGTTCGCCGGTATGCTTCAGCAGGGTGACGTCGAAGTCCTTCAGGCGGTCGTTATACATCTCTATTATCTGGTGGCGTCGCTGCAGCATGCCTTCGTAGCGGCGGAACTGCGCCAGTCCTATGGCTGCGGTGATGTCTGTCATGTTGCACTTGTACCACGGTCCCACTATGTCGTATTCCCACTGCCCCAGCATGGTCTTGGCCAGTGCGTCCTTGCTCTGTCCGTGCAGCGAGTAGAGCATGTACTGCTTGTAGAGAGCCTCGTTGTCGATGAACGGACGGTCCACCCATGTGGCGGCTCCGCCTTCGGCGGTGGTGAAGTTCTTGACGGCGTGGAACGAGAAGCAGGTGAAGTCCGCCAGACTACCCGTGCGCTTGCCGTGCCACATGGAGCCGAAGCTGTGGGCGGCATCGCACATCACCACAGGTCTGCCGAACGAACGCTGCAGGTCGTTGGACGGGCTGAAGAGATGTTTCTTGCTCTCCACCACGGCGAACACCTTGTCGTAGTCGCACACTACTCCGGCCACGTCGACGGGTACCACAACCTTGGTGCGTTCCGTTATGGCCTCGGCCACGAGGTCGTAGTCCATCTCTATACATCCCGGCTGGCTGTCCACCATCACAGGCCGCGCCCCGGTGTGCACCACTGCGCTGGCTGTGGACGTGTAGGTGTACGCCGGCACTATCACCTCGTCGCCTGGACCTACGCCCAGCACCCTGAGCGTCATCTCCATGGAAGCCGTGGCGCTGTTGAGGGCGACGGCCTTGGACGTGCCGCAGAACTCCGCTATCTTGCGTTCGAACTCTTTTGTCTTGGGTCCCGTCGTTATCCATCCCGAACGTATGGCGTCGGCTGCCAGTTGCACTTCTTCTTCCGACATGTCTGGAGGGGAGAACGGTATATTTTTCTTTACGGTCATATTTTTGTGTGTATTGTATGTTGTCAATTTCGTCTATGCTTCAATTCTTCTCACGTAGAACGCCTTCTTGTAGGCGTTGCCCAGCACGTTGGCGCACATCCAGAAGAACGAGGCCGCTCGCCCCATGCCTTCTCCGTCGTGGAAGAGTATGTAGTGCCACCATATCTTGGCGGCCAGCGACGTGGGCGTGATGCTGCCGTCGCGCCGTCTGTAGAGCGCCAGCGGCTCGTGCAGCAGCCGGCAGTCGTGCCTCCTCGCCACCTTCAGCCACATGGCAGTGTCGTTGTCTTTTTTCACGTCGGCTATCTGTATCAGTCCCACGGCCTGCGCGTCGTACATCACCGAGAGGCATCCCGGCCAGCAGCAGCTGCGCATCTGCCATTCCCTCACCCGGTCTATGCCTCCCACGCGGACACCCGTCGGGACGGACTGCTCGTCTATCTCGTCGTACTCGTGGTAGGAGAACGTGTAGCCGTTGTCCGTCATGAAGCGCAGTTGCCGCTCCAGTTTCTCGGGCAGCCAGAGGTCGTCGCTGTCGAGGAAAGCCATCCAGCGTCCCGACGCCATGCGCAATGCCGTGTTGCGGCTGACGGCCGCTCCGCAGTTCTTGGTGTTCTCTGTGTAGTGTATCCTCGGGTCGGAGAGGAACGGCTTCACCACCTCGTAGGTGCCGTCGGTGCTGCAGTCGTCCACTATTATCATCTCCCAGTGTCCGTAAGTCTGTGCCAAGACGCATCGTATGGTCTCGGCTATGAACCTGCCGCAGTTGAAGGTGGGCGTGATTATAGATACCAGTCCGTAGTCTTCCATCATCCCTCGCATTTTACGTCAGACCCTGCCGATGCCGTACCGTCAGGAGCGTCCAGCCGCTCGTACACCGAGTTGCGGCTCTTGTACTCCGGCACCAGGCTCTTCATCTCCTTCACCATGCCCTCTATGTCGTAGTCGTCGCAGAGCGACTTCAGCAGCCGCAGGTTGTCCGTGACGGCGGCGAACTCGTAGCTCCTGACCTTGGCCACGCGTATGCTCTTGTGGGCTGTGGGTATGGTGTCCTCTTCGTTGGCGAGCACCTCCTCGTAGAGCTTCTCGCCAGGACGCAGTCCCGTGAACTCTATCTTTATGTCCTTGCCCGGCGTGAACCCGGCCAGCTCTATCATCCTCTCCGCCAGATGCGTTATCTTCACCCTCTCGCCCATGTCGAAGACGAAAATCTTGTTCGTCTCGCTCATGGCGGAAGCCGCCATCACCAGACGGCACGCCTCGGGTATGGTCATGAAGAAACGCGTGATGTCGGGGTGCGTCACCGTGACGGGTCCGCCCTTGGCTATCTGTTCGGTGAAGCGGGGTATCACGCTGCCGCTGCTGCCCAGCACGTTGCCGAAGCGCGTGGTGACGAACTGCGTCTTGCCCTGTATGCGTCCGCACTCCAGCTCGTGAGCCAGCGTCTGCACGTATATCTCGGCTATGCGTTTGGTGCATCCCATCACGTTGGTGGGGTTCACGGCCTTGTCGGTACTTATCATCACCACCTTGCCCACGCCGTATTTGACACACATGTCGGCGACGTTGCGCGAGCCGAAGACGTTCACCGTCACGGCCTCGTGAGGGTTCTCTTCCATCAGGGGCACGTGCTTGTACGCCGCGGCGTGGAACACCACGTCGGGACACTGCTCGGCGAACACCCTGTCGAGCGTGTCGGCGGACCGCACGTCGCCTATCAGTGGCACGAAGGAGAGCGACGGGAACTTGTCCTGCATCTCCAGACGGAGGTTGTGTGTGGGCGACTCGGCGTTGTCGAACATGACGAGACGCTTTATCCCCAGTCCGGCCAACTGCCGGCACAGCTCGCTGCCTATGCTGCCAGCCGCACCGGTCACCAGCACCGTCTTGCCACCGAAGACCTCAGACACGGCCTTCATGTCTATGCTAACCTCGGGGCGTCCGAGCACGTCCTCTATCCTTATCTCGTGCGGTGCGCCTGGAGTCTTCTTGCCGTCCTTCTTCAGCTCGCTCACGGGAGGGGCGAACATCGTCTTCACGTTCTGCTTCCTGCAGCACGGCAGCAGCAACTGTTCTTCCTTGTTGATGTCGGCCTGACTGGTGAACACTATGGCGTCCACCATGTTCATGTCGAGCAACTGCACCAGGCGCTCCTCGTCCTTGAACTCGTACACCCTGTGTTCGCCCAGACGGTATTTGCGTTTCGACTTGCCGCGCTTCAGATACCCCACCACGTTGTAGTTCTTGCCCTGCGACTGTACGACCGCGAAGGAGTCCTCGTGTACGCCGTACACCATGACGGTGATGGCGGCGCGGCGTTTCCTGTTCTTCTGCCTCATTATGTCGTAAGCCACCACCACCACCACGCGGTCCATCAGCAGGCCGAGGTAGGAGAAAGCGGTGTCCATGAAAAGCAATGCGAAGAAATGGGGGACACAAGCGTGGTGATACCAGCACATGAACTGTATGAAAGCCAACATGAGCATGCCCTTCAGCAACACCGCGCGAAGCAAAGACCAAGCCTCGTAGAGCGAGGAGTTGCGCACTATGGACTTGTACGTGCCGAGGAACAGGAACGAGAGAGACGCGAAGAAGACCGAGCAGGCCATCCAGAGGGCGACCTCCAAGACGGTGTACTGGCAAAACGTGAGTATCCCCATGAACAGGACGGAACTGAGAGACGCCAGCACCACCATAAGAATGTCTGTGAGAAGCACCAGTCGTCTGTCTAGGTATCGGCCAAGATTGTTCCTCTCTAAAAACTCATACAGCATGTCTACTTGTGTTTTTTATTCTTAATAACGGCGGATATGTTAAAAATATTGCATGGTGATATACAAAAACACCTTCTCTGCGGGTCACCCTACCAGTATGGTCTTGCACGCCCCCGTGATTCGCGTCAGCAGGAACGGTAAGCTGTACGCCGACGGGCGGGATAGATATATCCTGGTGTATGTCGCCATCATGCGCAGCGAATTCCGTGTGCGCCCCCTCACAGTCATGCTCAGATTGGCTCCTCCCTTCCTTATCCTTCTGAAGTACACGGCTTCTTCTGAAGCGAAGCGCACCTGTCCGAAACGGTCTGAGACGAGGAACATGAAGATGCTGTCTTCTCCGTTCCTGAACCTCACGTCAAACCTCCTGTCGCCGATGACGCTTCTGTGTATGAGCTTCATCCACGGCACGGCGAACAGCCGGGCGGCACCTCTGTAGCCCATAGCCTTTCCGCCGCTGCGCTCTTTCGCTTTGGCGTACGCACCGTCCTGGTAGTTGGACACGGTGTCATGCACATCCTCCACGAACGACTGCGGACGGCAGATGCCTATGCAGTCCGCCGCCGACACCGCCGCAAGTGAATCAAGACAGGAAGGGGAAAGCATGTCGTCGTCGTCCACAAACGTTATGTACTCTCCCTTGGCCTCGTCAAGCCCGATGTTACGTGCGTTGCTCACGCCCGGAGTGCCGGTCTGCACATAATGCCAGTTCATGTCGGGGCGTGACTGCAGATAGCTCCTGATTTGCGAATCGTACGGTTCCGGGCAACCGTTGAGCACTATCACCACCTCGAACTTCTCCTTGGGGAATGTCTGGGCGTATAGGGAGTCAAGGCACTCCCACAGGTATGCCTGTGGCTTGTATGTGGGCACTATAACTGAAATGTCCATGTAACTCTACTTTATGCCGTGCAGCCAATAATAAAACCTGGGGAAGTGTACGTTCAGCATGCAGCCTACCAGCCTTTGCGGAAAGCGCAGAGGGCGGTTCCGGAAAGCGTTCAGCAGATAGTCGTGCGGAGAATGTAGCGGACTGGCGAAGTACTTGCGTCTCGCCGCCTTGTCCAGCGACAGTATGTGCTTTGCCTGTGCCTTTATGTCGGGGTGGTCGAAGTCGCACTCTCCGCATACCGACGGCGTCACCAGTGCGGCGAAGCCTTTTCGGCGTACCATGCCAGAGTAGTCGTAGTCCGCCGCGTAATGTCTGAACCTGCGGTAGAATACGCCCGTGCTTTCCGCCACTTCAGCAGGGACGAGCAGGATGTTGGCGTTGGCGTCGAACACTTCCTGCGGTTGTCCCGACGGACGGGCCAATTCAAAGTCTCCGCTCAGCGTCAGTCTGAATATGTAGCCACCGTATGTTATCTCGTCGCGTTTGCCTCTGGCGCATGTTATGCCAGAGCATATCCCCTCCTTGCCAAGCGTCTCCAGAGAATAGCGGTGCGTAAGCATAAGCTGCTCCAGGCAGTCGGGCAGCACGTCCGTGTCGTCGTTCATCAGCAGGTAGAAGTCCCACTTGTCTTTATCCTTCAGCGCTTCCGTCCACGCCAGCCGCATGCCGCCAGCCCAGAAGAGGTCGCCGTCACCCTGCAATATGTGCAGGCAAGCGCCGCCGAGCGTCGCCCTGACTGCGTCCGCGGTGCCGTCGGTGCAACCGTCGTCGGTGATGTAGTAGCCAAGAGATATCTTCTCCCTGTGCCTTCCGTTATAATGGTGTGCCGCTTCTGACAGATGCCCGAGGCAGGAGACGGTCTTGTCCTTCCTGTTGAAACATGTCATCACCACGGCTATGTTGATAATGTTGTCAGTCTTCATTCGCTATGAATAAATGCCTTTGAAAATCAGTCGTGCAAAGGTAGATAAAATTTCCCGTTGCCGCAAGTCCCCCAATGCGTTTTTTCTCTCGTGCGTCAGTTTGTCTCAAACCTCACTTTGCCGTCGCATGCGTTTCCTCTCAAGGCGTTGCCGGTGTTAAAACTCTTGGACTTGTTCTTGGCGTTGCCTGCATAGCTGATCTTCCGCAGGTCTATGCAGTAGCTGTTGGGTATGTCGCTTACGCTGTTGTCCCGCACTGTGCAGTTGCACGTCCCGTCGTCCAGGAAGATGCCCCTGTTCTGGTATACACCCGAATAGTCGTGTATGTCGTTGTTCTCTATCACCACGCCCGAGGTTTGTGTAGCTACGTATATCGCCCCACTGTCCATGAGCGTGTATTTGCGCAGGTTCTTCATGTACTCGTCTGAGAACGACATCTCGTTGTCGCTTATCACGCCGCTGCACGGATATACCATCTCTGTGCCCCACCACACGCCAGTGCCGACAGCGCAATAGCCGAAGTCCGTGAACCTGTTTTCGCTGACCGTGAAGTCCGTGCCGGAGCAGCGGACGCATGATGTGTTGGTGAGGCCGGTGTTGCACTTCACGAACGAGTTGCCCGTCACGGAGGTCCTGGCGCAGTCGTTGTCCGAGCGCAACACTCCCAACGAGCAGTTTTCAGCCTTGTTAGCGGAGAAGGTCACACCGTCCGTCTTCGCCAGATGCAGAACCTCCGTCTTCATGTTGCGAAACGTGTTGTCCTTTACCGTCATTCCCTCTCCGAACTTGGAGTCCTTCACCGTCATCACGGCCCTTTCCCATCCGTATGCGTTGCCGTTGAATGTGATGCCCGACACTTCAAGTCCCTTCAGGCTGCTGTTATCTACGCTCATGAACGTGGAGCCCCTGCATTCGTAGAGTGTGCCTTTGGACGATGTCACCTTGTCCGTTATGCGCAGTGGCGAACAGCCGTCCACGTTGCACAGCCGGAGCCTCGGGTATGTCGCCCCCTTGGCTCCCACGTTGTTGCGGAATCCGTAATCTCCGTTTATGTTGTGGGTCTTCAGGTAGCTGCTGTACGACAGGTCGTCGCATTTGAACACAATGCCTTTCTTGGTGATCTTTTCTATCTTGTACACCGCCGATGTGTACCATCTGGTGACCTGCACATACGACTTCTCGCAGCTCTGTCCGTCAGCTGGCGTCAGTCCCTTGTACGGCAGCAGGCAGAGCTTGTCCTCTTCCGAGAGTATCTGTACGGTATCCGCAGCCTGCAGCGTGCCGCTCCAGATACTCACCTCGTTGAGGGCTGCGTCCAGATACGTGGATTGCTTGTTGAACCAGTCACCGTATTTGTCTCCGTTGTCGCGCCTTTTTCCCTTGGAGACCAGGATACACAGCCCCTGCCCATGTATCGCTACGGAGGTATTAGGATGACTCCATCCCGAGATGTTGATGTGCTTGTCGTTGTAGTAGTACGTGCCTGCGCTTATCTTCACCGTCACCTTCTTCTCCCCGGTGGCTACCGCCTTCGAGAGGGAGCTCTGCAGAGCGTCGAACTCCTTCTGGGTCTTTATCACTATGTCCAGTGCTGCGGCCTGGCCGCAGCACGCCAAGAGCATGACAAAAGTCAGCAATGTTTTCTTTCTATTCTTCATGATGACAAAATTATGCGCTTTTGGCACAACCGCCAAGCTTTATGCGCATAATGTGGCCAATGACAATATTTTTTTATGTCCGAACGTTATATATCTGAAAAATTACCGATTGTGTGATGGAGAGAATAGCTATTACCGTCATTGCCTACAACAGGACAGGGTCTCTGAAAAGGCTGCTCTGCACTCTCAGCCACGCCTTTTACGACGGCGACACCATACCTTTATATATAAGCGTGGATAAGAGCGACACGGATGCCGTGGAGAGGTTCGCCGACGAATACTGCTGGGAGCACGGTCCCAAAACGGTGGTGAAGCATCAGCGTAACATGGGGCTGAAGGAACACGTCCTCAGCCAAGGAGCGTTGCTCGACGAATACGACGCCATAATAGTGCTGGAAGACGACCTTACCGTAGCTCCCGACTTCTGGAGCTTCGCCAAGCAGACCGTGCACCAGTACAAAGACGATGACAAAGTGGCCGGCATTAGCCTTTACAGCTTCGCCGTCAACTACCACACGCTCCGTCCGTTCACGCCTCTGCACGACGGGCACGACGTGTACTTCATGAACTGCGCCATGTCGTGGGGAGAGATATGGCTGAAGAGGCAGTGGCAGGAGTTCAAATTGTGGTACGACTCTCACAAGGAGTTCACGTACAGCGCCGCACTGCCACGGAGCATCTGGTCGTGGAACGACAAGTCGTGGCTCAAATACCACACGCGCTACTGCATAGAGAACGACCGTTATTTTGTTTTCCCCTATGTCTCGTACACCACCAACTACTCCGAGGCCGGGACGCATTCCGATGATGCGAGCGACATCTTCCAGGTGGAGCTGATGAGAGGGCGTATCGGTGCGTTGCGCTTGCCGGCGACAGTGGGGGAGGGCATCCGCTACGACGGTTTCTTCGAGAACAAAGGTCTGTACGAGGCCTTGGGACTTGCGGAAAACGAGTGCTGCCTTGACCTGAACCAAAGCAACGGCAACGGCACGCACAGGAGGTTTTGGCTCACCCCCCGCCGTCTCCCTTATGCCGTGTACCGCAATTTCGGCTGCATGCTGCGCCCTGTGGAGCAGAATATATTCGGCTCGTGTCTGGGGAACGACATCTTCCTGTACGACACCACAGAGGTGGGCTCGGGCGACATACGCCGCAAAGGCAACGCCGCCTTCCTGCACATGTACTTTATGAGGAACTCCGTCACTTTCATCCGCGAATACGGCATCCTGAATGTAGTACGCGACTTCCTGAAACTACTGAAAAACAAATTAAGATGAAACACCTCACACAAGCGTTCAGATACGTGTACATGCGTCTCAAGCACAGAGGGCGCGTGCGCTTCCCGTACTCTGCCGTCATAGGTAAGAACGCCGAGTTCGAGGGCTGCAACGCCGTAGGAGAGAGATCGGAGTTCGCCGGGCGTATGGGCATATACAGCTATATGTCCAAAGACTGCGACATGTTCGCCTCCGTAGGTAGGTTCACGTCCATAGGCGACAATGTGCGCACTGTCATGTACCGCCACCCCGTCACTTACCCGTATGTCTCCACATCGCCGATGTTCTACTCCACCTTGGGACAGTCCGGCGTGCCCAACTTCGCTGACCGGCAGATGTTTGAGGAGCGTGTGATGAAAGATACGGAACACGGATACGCCGTGACGATAGGCAACGACTGCTGGATAAACTCGCACGTCACGCTGATATCCGGCATCACCGTAGGCGACGGAGCCGTGGTGCTCGCAGGCGCTGTAGTGACACGCGACGTGCCGCCATACGCCATAGTGGCCGGCATACCTGCCAAGGTGATAAAATACAGGTACAGCGAAGAGGACATAAGGTGGCTTATGGACAAACAGTGGTGGAACATGCCGGCGGAATGGCTCCGGGAACATTGGCAGGACTTCTGCGACATTGGCAGACTGAAAGGCACCCTTCACGGAGCTAAAACTGCCTTTTCAGAGCAGTAGTACTGCTCGGCGATATCGGTAGTACTGCTTTTCAATATCAGTACTACTGCTTCGGAAGGCCACTTCTCAGTGTTTCCAAAACTAAACCTTATCAGACCTTAGTAGATTTGCAATCTTGTCTGTCCAATGCTTGCTGATGTCTACCTTTTCGGCATAGGAGGTGAAACGAGATACTACATCAATGACGCTGTCTGCATTTTTGATGTCCTGTCTTGAGGCAAATTCCAACAGGTCTTGTCTTGTGATGTCCGCCACCTCCTTTTGCGTAAGGCCGCAGAATATCCTGTACTCCCGAAACTGTATTCCCAATTCCGAGATAATCTTATAATTGGACTTTGCGTCTATTCCGTATTCTGTTATCATGGTGCAAAGTAGTTATTTCTTCAGTTATCCCCAAACATGCGGTTAAATATTTATATTTCTTCAGCAATGAACGATGGCGATGAGGCTCAACTAAGTCCTGCTGGCCCCGCGTATCTGTGACACGCACACGCCCAACATCATGAAGAAATACAGTTCCAGAGGGAAGGTGCAGCTCATCATAAGTTTCACCACACCGAGAATCACCAGCAAGATGATGAACACCTGGTTTTGTGTGCCACTTGACTTCCATATTGCCATGATAATGGTGGCGAACAAAAGCAGGAGAAGTCCTATGCCACATACATAACCGAAGGAAGCGACGAAGTCCACGAACAGGTTGTGCGGATATGCGACTCCGTACACCCGGCTACCGAGAAGCCCTATGCCGAAGAAGTCACCATGAACATCCATGTTTCTGAGCACTACGCCGCGCACCCATGCACGGCCGGAGTCGTGTCCTATCTCACCGGACAGGAATTTCTCAAACACTCTGGTGCTGAGGTGCATGTTGGTGAATGTGAAGACGAGATAACTCATAATGTCTTCCAGAAAGGCGTAGATAACCACCAGAACACCCAGCAAGGCTCCTTTCACCAGATAAGAGTACTTGAAGTTCATGTAGAAAAGGAAGTACACGCCGCAGAAGAGAATGGCGCAGAACAGAGGGCCTCGCGTGCCACAGGACGACAGGAACACCGCGCCCACAACGGCAAGCACAGTGGCTACTATGTCGAACCGTCGCAAGGAACACCACGCCAGCATCATCACATGCGGCAGCACGTTGTATGCCGTCTCCATATTGTCGTCGGTCATCATCTCGGCGATGTTTTTCGTGGTCTGTACATATATTACATAGTAAAAGGCGTTCATCAACACGCAGACGCCAGACAGCAGTACGAAGGTGTGGAAGAAACGCCTTATGTCTATGAGCCGTCCGATGAAGTATCCAGGCAATGCGAGACACAGGCTCTCGAAAGCGTACTTGTTGAGGAAGGCGCCGTTCTCGGGATGGACGGCGTATGTCAGTCCGTAATAGAAGATGAAAAGCAGGACGAAAAGATAGTCGTGCAGGGCGAAGCGGTTGATGAGGATGGGCAGCGATGCCAACAAGGGCAGCACCACTATCAGGACCTCTATCTCGTCGGTGTACTCGCCCAGTACGGGCAGGTGGTTGATGACACCGCGCATATACCCCAACAGAGAGAACGCCCACACTATACATATCAAGGCGTTGAGCATCGCCTTGCGGCATAAAAAGAGTTCTTTCAGTTCAAGTATATACGGTCTGAACATCTGCCGTTATTTTCTGTTGAGGAATGTCACTATCTTGCCCAAGTCGGATTTAAGTATCACAGTGCTGTAGACAATGGTGGAGAAGACGAGCATCATGGCTATGAAGATCATACGTTTTGGGCCGGCCGGCTTTATGGGTACGGTGGCTCCCACCAATGTGGTGAACGACGGAGTCTTCTCCTGCAGCTTCGCCCGCGACACCTCGTATTGCGACTGCAGCGTGTTGTAGGCGTTGAGTTTCAGCTCCAGCTCGTTCCTCAACCTGTCGCCCATGGCGGTGTAGATGGGTGAGGAGATGGAGAGGTGGCTCTCGTTGAATTTGGCGTACTTGGCCTGAGCCGCCTCGTACTCTTTTCTGGCACTGTCCGCCACATGACTGAAATACTGCATGTCCTGGCGTGCCTTCTTGGTCCTGTAATCGATGATGAACGACTGCAAGTGTGCGCTCACGCTGTCCGCCATCAATGCACATACCAAGCGGTCTTGGTCTTTGACCGTTATGGATACGACGCTCGTTCTGGTATCCGTGGAGCATGTCAGTTTTTCCTGCATGCCCATCATCAAGTTCATGTCCTTGACGCTAAGCCGGAAGGGGTCTCGCTTCGTGCCTTGGACGCTGATGTCTTGCACTTTCTCCTCGAACAAGGAAGTAACGAATCTCTTAGCTTTGAAATAGGGCTTGGCGAGCTGGTTTTTCTTCTGGTGTTTCTTCAGATAGTCATAGTAAGTCTCCTTTATGGTGCCGTCCGCGGTCTCTATCTGTACGTCGAAGAGCCCGACCAGAAACTCGGGAGAGTTGAACAACTCGGGATAAAGTGTCGGATATATGGCGTCCGACGACATGCCTCCGCCTATTCCCAAGCCCAAGCTGGACGTTATGGCGGCGATGCCTCCCGACATGTCCGTTCCCTCCGGAGCCAACTTCACATTGCAAGTATAATATCTTGGCTGTGGCATTATCCACAGGCAAGAGAGGACGAATGTCACTGCCCACACCAAAAGGAATTTCTTCTTCTTGGATGTCAGTTTCTTTATTATGTCTGACACCCCTATGCTGCCTTTTTCTTCTGTCTGCGCCATATCCGCTGTCATTTGAATATGCTTATCAACGCTACGAGGACACTTGCCAACGAAGCCGCTCCTGTACCGATTCCTATTATCTCACCTGTCGTCATCTTGGCCTTCTGCTCCTTGGCGGGAACCACCAACTCACAACCGGGCCGTATCTCGCTGGAACTGCGTCGTCCCACCTTCTCCACGCCGCCGTTGGGATATACCGCATACACGCCCTTCTTCTTTGCTCTGTTGCTGAAGCCTCCTGCACGCTTTATGTAGTAGCTTAGGCTCTTGCCTTTCTTGTAGTTCATGCTGACCGGGCAAGCCACCTCTCCGCTCACCTTCACCGTACTGCTGAATTGTGGCACTGTGATGACGTCCCCAGCACGCAGCACTATGTCATAATCCTCGCCGGGGTTCTTTATGGCTTCGTCCAGCTCCAGGGCTACAGGGTATGTGTCGTCTTGGTTCATCTTCATGGAGAGCAGTGTGTCCGCCAACTCGCGGTTGGCGTCCTTGCCTTCCTTCAGAGCCTCTTCGTAAAGTCGTATCTGAGCTTGCTTGAAGGTGTTGTCACGCTGCAGCTTCTCGTCGACGTTCATCTTGCGTGTCAGCCTTGCTCCCTTAGTGTATGCAAGGGCGTTCAAGCCGCCGCAGTCGCGTATCAGGTCCGATATACGGTAGTTCTTGTCTGTAAGTGTATAGCTGCCGGTGAAGTTGACGGACCCTCGTATCGTCACGTATTGCTGCGTCTCGTACGCCGGACTCTTGCGTATGTACACCACGTCGTAAGGTTTGAGGTAAAACACCGTGTCTTTCGTGATGTTGTAGTTCTCGTCCATGGAGAAGGAGAAGCTCTCCGCACATTTCTTCTTGTCTTCCAAGGCGAATACGTCGCGTACACGTCTGTAGACATCTACACGAGCCAAAGAGGCTGCGTCCTTTATGCCGCCCGCCTGCACTATCAAGTCCTTCAGCGTGGTGTTCTCCGCATACGGATAGTCGCCTTCGTATGTCACTTCACCCGAGATGCTCAGGATGCGTTGGCCTTGCATCTCCAGTTTGCTCGGCACGAACAGTACGTCGTTCCTCTTCAGAGGTATGTCGGCCAGGCCTCCGTTGCTCATTTCCTTCAGGTCTACGGCTATCATCTCCAGCGTCATGTCCTCCTTCTCCCTGTGTATGACGGCGTGTTCGTCGTAAGCGTCCTCGCTCAGTCCGTCAGCGGCGTTCAGCAAGTCCTTCACCGTCTGTATGCCGTTGCCCATTTGAAACTGTCCTGGGTGCTTTACCGCTCCGCGCACTTCCACAAGATTAGAGAACCTGGGACGGATGGAGTCTACCGTTAGCTCGTCTCCGTCTGAGAGCTTGAATGTGGCGGTCTGGAATTCGTCGATGGTGTATATAGAGTATTCCGCCCCACTCTTCCTTTTCAGCCTCACATTCTGTTTGTAGGCGTTGCCGGCGAAGCCTCCGCTATAGGCGATGAGGTCCTTTACGCTCTCGGTATTCTTCATCTCATAGAACATGGGACGTTTCACGCTTCCCGACACTTCCACCAGACATTCGTATGGGCCAACCATCACCACGTCATTGTCCTGTAGACGGACATCACCTTTCATATTGCCGTTGAGTATGTAGTCGTAAACGTCTATTGTCGACAGTAGACGGCCTCCGCGGTACACCTTGATGCTGCGCAGAGTACCCACGTCGTTGACT
>CAVHNA010000030.1:0-2949 GCA_963637205.1 Bacteroidaceae bacterium | reverse complement strand
GCCATATAGAGAGCGTTGAAGGCACTGGAGAGGCTGCTCAGAGTGTAGGTTCCAGGCACTTTCACCTCGCCCATCACCTGCACTTGCACGCTCCTTACATTGCCGAGTGAAACGTCGAAGTAACAATCGGCGTAATGGGTTCCGAGTGTTTTCTGTACGGAGGACTTGGCTTGCGATACCGTGAGTCCGGCAAGTTTCAGAGGACCCACGCCTTCCACCACCACATACCCGTCGGGCGATATCGTCTGGTCTATGGTCTGCTGGCTGGCTCCCCAGATGTTTATGTAGACTTGGTCGCCTGCCCCGAGCACATAGTTGGATGGGGTAGCCATGTTGACGGAAGGCTGGAATGTCAGGTTCTTGTTGTTGAACACGTCCCTGCCGAATACTTTGCTTCGCTCTTCTTCGGGACGCATCCCTAAAGCGTCTCTTGCGGCGGTATTGTTGTCAGCGTTTGAATTGACGCCGCCATTCATGTCGAAAGTTCCCGAAAGGGTTCTCTGTTGTGTGGTGGTGGCGTTCTGCCCGAAGCCGGACTGGCTCTTCTTCAGTTGTTCGGCCTTTGTTTTCACCCTTTGCAGCTGTGCGGCTGACACGCCCTTCATCAGAAGGTCTTTCGCTATCTGTTGCTGAGGCACGGATTTCTGGTTCTGCTCTACCACATACTGTAGCACTTGGTCGTCCGTCATGGTACTTTGCGCAACGGTGCCAAGCGACAGCGACAGTAGCAGGAACGCATATAGTATTCTCTTGTTCATATCTGTTTTCAATTTTATATGTTATAACGTACGTGTGGACTTATTTATTGTTACTTAGGTTTTAAATTTGCATGCCGTCATCACAGCCCTTGTTCGCAAGACTCGTTTTTGCTTCAAAAATTTGGAGGAAACAGGAAAAAGGCGTAACTTTGCGGCGAATAAAAACGTACATACACCGGGGGCTGACTGGATTTGACAGCAGGATGAGGTGTTGTGTAAGCACGCAGAGAGTTGTATGCCGCTCTCTATAATCCATGACATTCGAAAATTTATCTGGCGAAAACACTTACGCTCTCGCTGCATAATCGAAGTATAGTAGATTAACGCTTAATCTTTGCACCAGGTGCTTAGACGAGATGTCACTCTGGGGCTGTTGCTCCGAAGCCTCCAGATCAAGTGGCACAGCAATATCGGGGATAGTCTGCGGTAGCTCCGTACCGTAGGTGAAAACTTAGGAGATAAGGTGTAGAACAGTGGCCCAGGTCTTGACTCCACCCGAAAAACTCAGTCTGGGATAAGCGTGTAGAAAGCACAGGGCGTCCCTGTTTGGACGAGGGTTCAATCCCCTCCAGCTCCACAAACATATCCGTTTACTATGACAGAACTGGAATTGAAATACGGTTGCAATCCCAACCAGAAACCGTCGCGCATCTTTATGGCGGACGGCAGTGAACTCCCAATAGAAGTACTTAACGGAAGACCGGGGTACATCAACTTCCTTGATGCCCTCAACGCTTGGCAGTTGGTAAGTGAACTGAAGGCCGCCACGGGACTTCCTTCAGCCGCCAGCTTCAAGCATGTGAGTCCGGCGGGCGCTGCGGTGGGGCTGCCTCTGAGCGACACCCTTAAGAAAATCTACTTTGTGCCGGAGAGCATCGGCGAGCTTACACCGCAGGCATGCGCATACGCCAGGGCCAGGGGTGCCGACCGTATGAGCAGTTACGGTGACTTCATAGCCCTTAGCGACACATGCGACCTGCAGACGGCTCTTCTCATAAAGCCAGAGGTGAGCGACGGAATAATTGCACCGGCATTCACGGAAGAGGCCCTTCAGGTACTTAAGGACAAGCGCAAGGGAACATACAACGTCATAAAGATAGACTCTTCTTACCGCCCAGCACCTGTAGAGCGCAAGCAGTGCTTTGGCGTTACGTTCGAGCAGGGGCGCAACAGCATAAACCTTGCGGACGACACTATCTTTGAGAATGTACCTACAAAGAACAAGACTTTTACGGAGGAGGCGAAACGCGACTTGAAGATTGCGCTCATCACCCTCAAGTACACGCAGAGCAATAGCGTGTGTTATGTGAAGGACGGGCAGGCCATCGGCATCGGAGCCGGACAGCAGAGCCGTATACACTGCACCCGGTTGGCCGGCAACAAGGCTGACATCTGGTGGATGAGGCAGCATCCCAAAGTGATGTCACTGCCTTTCGTGCCTGGCATAAGGCGTGCGGACAGAGACAACACCATAGACATATACATCGGCCCGGAACGCGAGGATGTCCTCAAGGACGGAGAATGGCAGAAGTTCTTCACCGAGAAGCCCGAGCCTCTTACGGCGGACGAGATGCGCGAATGGCTGGAGAAGAACACAGACGTGGCTCTCGGAAGTGATGCGTTCTTCCCCTTCGGCGACAATGTGGAGCGTGCTCATAAGAGCGGCGTCAAGTACATAGCGCAGGCTGGCGGCAGTGTTCGTGACGACCATGTGATAATGACGTGCGACAAGTACGGCATAGCTATGGCGTTCACAGGCATACGTCTGTTTCACCACTAATCAAGGAGTTCGTTATGTCGGAATTCGGAGGAGACGACATCGATGCCGTTATCCAGGGTGGCATTACTTTCCGTGGAGGTTCCAAGAACACTGGCGGAAGGAAAGATGAAACCGCCAAGGTGAAGACCAAGGCCAAGAAGAAGCAGTACATCACTGGTGCGCACGGCTCAGGGTCAGCCAAGATGAAGGCGGACATCAGACGCAAGCGCGCCAACAGACACAAAGGAAGCTGAACAGGCTTCCTTTTGTGTGTACGCCCACTAAAAATGAGCATCTCGTTTATGGCGGAGTCATGTCGTACGACAAGGGAAACCGGGTTCCCAATCCATGACAGTTAAGTTAACGAGCGCAATGAAGACGAACCACAGTTGGCGTGGCGTTAATGAAGGAATATGCCTCCAGCTTCTTCTC
>CAVHNA010000029.1:0-18426 GCA_963637205.1 Bacteroidaceae bacterium | reverse complement strand
CATTTCACGGAAACGCTCCTCCTGGTGGCACCTGCGGGGATATATCGAAAAACGTCACGATAGTATTATTTACCTTGATGTATACCGTTTCTTTGACGTTTTAGTATTACTTTTGCAATCAACTAATTTGTGCAGGGTGTCCGTGGGGACTACGTCAACCTTCGTCTTGTTAAAAAACGCTATTTGTGGGCATGAGGGTGCTTTATGTCAATAAAATTATGTACCTTTGTACTGATATGAGTTACATTTGGGAAAATACGAAGTTGTCTGATGACTTGGCCAAATACGCTGATTCCTTTGCCAAGAAACTTAATGTTAGTACTGTAATCGCAAGATTATTGCTTGAGAGAGGTATTGACACGGAGGATAAAGCGAGGCAGTTTTTCAAGCCGCAATTAAACAGCTTGCACGACCCGTTTCTGTTCAAGGATATGGACAAGGCCGTAGACAGGCTCAACAAGGCCTTGGGCAGAAAGGAACGTATCCTCATATATGGCGACTATGATGTGGACGGATGCACGGCCGTGGCACTGGTATACCGTTTTCTCCAGCATTTCTATTCCAACATAGACTATTATATACCCGACAGGAATGAAGATGGGTACGGCGTTTCGTTCCATGGGGTGGACTATGCGTACGAGACAGACGCTAAGCTGGTGATAGTTCTTGACTGCGGTATAAAGGCCGTTAAAGAGGTGGAGTACGCCAAGACGAAGGGGATAGATTTTATTATCTGTGACCATCACGTGCCCGGCGACACACTTCCTCCTGCTGTCGCCGTCTTGAATGCCAAGAGGGCGGACAACACATACCCCTATCAGCATCTTTGTGGTTGTGGAGTCGGTTTCAAGCTGATGCAGGCTTTCGCCTACAACAACGGCATTGAGTTCAGCCAACTCATACCGTTGCTTGACTTGTGCGCCATCAGCATCGCTTCTGACATAGTGCCCATAATGGGCGAGAACAGGATATTGGCATACAACGGCCTGAGACAGCTCAACAGCAAGCCGAGTACCGGTGTGAAAGCCTTGATTGATATCTGCGGACTCACCGACAAGGAGCTGACCCTGAACGATATCATCTTCAAGATAGGGCCGCGCATCAATGCGTCCGGCAGGATGCAGAATGGCAAGGAGTCCGTGTCTTTGCTCATTGAGCGCGACAACAGAAAAGCGAGAGAGATGGCGGCTCAGATAAACGAGTACAACGAACAACGCAAAAATCTGGACAAGTCCATGACGGAAGAGGCCAACAGAATCGTCACTTCTCTTGTCCATGAGCATGAACGCAAGTCGCTGGTGCTTTACAACGAAGAGTGGCACAAGGGAGTGATAGGTATAGTCGCTTCACGTCTTACGGAGATTTATTTCCGTCCTTCTGTAGTGTTGACGCGTACCGACGACATGGCCACCGGTTCCGCACGCTCTGTGGCGGGCTTTGATGTTTACAGTGCCATAGACAGTTGCAGGGACTTGCTTGAGAATTTCGGAGGGCATACGTACGCCGCTGGTTTAAGCATGAAGGTGGAGAATGTGCCGGAGTTCAAACACCGCTTTGAGGAATATGTGGAGAAACACATACTCCCCGAGCAGACAAACGTTACCATTAAGATAGACGCCAAATTGAGTTTCAAGGACATCACGCGCCGCTTTTGCGCAGACCTCAAGAAATTCAGTCCCTTCGGTCCCGAGAACCCGAAGCCTATCTTCTGTACCGAGCATGTTTATGACTACGGTACCAGCAAGGTGGTAGGCAGGACGCAGGAGCACATAAAGCTGGAGTTGGTGGACAACGTGTGCGACAAAGTGATGAACGGCATCGCTTTCGGCCAGAGCTCGCAGGCACGTTACATAAAAACCAAACAGGCTTTTGACATAGTGTATTCCATAGAGGAAAACACGCACAAGCGCGGCGAGGTGCAGCTGCAGATAGAGGACATACGTCCCACTGAAAAGAAACTGACCGACGGAGTCTCCGCGCCATAGGCTTCACCAGATGGACGAGCTCCTTTCCATACTTCGCAAATACTGGGGCTACGACGACTTCCGCGGCATACAGCGCGAGATAATAGAAAGCGTCGTGGCAGGGAAGGATACGCTTGGTCTTATGCCTACAGGCGGAGGAAAGAGCATCACTTTCCAGGTGCCGGCCCTCTTGAAGGAGGGCATGTGCATAGTGGTGACTCCGCTCATTGCACTTATGAAAGACCAGGTGGCCTCTCTGCGGCGGCGTGGTGTCAGGGCCGCGTCCATACATTCCGGAATGACGAGCGAACAGGTGCTGACGGTACTTGAGAACAGCGTGTTCGGCGCATATAAGCTCCTTTATGTTTCCCCGGAGCGGCTCTCCTCTCCTTTGTTCCTTGCCAAGCTGGCTCGCATGAACGTCAGTTTCATCACCGTAGACGAGGCGCATTGTATCTGCCAGTGGGGTTATGATTTCAGGCCTTCCTATTTGAAGATAGCCGACATCAGGGCGGTCAAGCCCGACTGTCCAGTGCTCGCCTTGACCGCCACGGCCACGCCGGAAGTGGTGAAGGACATACAGAGAGTCTTGCGCTTCCCGGAGGAGAATGTCTTCAGGATGAGCTTCTTTCGTCCCAATCTGGCGTACAAGGTTCAGTGGGCAGAGACTTTGGCGGATGACCTCCGTTATGTCTTGGACTGTAGCGAAGGACCGTGCATCGTTTATGTGCGCAACAGGGCTCTGTGCAAGGACATCTGCGAAATGCTGCTTTCCATGGGCTATACCGCCACATATTATCACGCCGGACTCAAGAATACGGACAAGGAAATGCGTCAGGACGCATGGCAGAACGACGGGTGCAGGGTGATGGTGGCCACCAACGCTTTCGGCATGGGCATCGACAAGCCGGATGTCAGGCTTGTGGTGCATATAGACATCCCCGACTCCATAGAGGAATATTTCCAGGAAGCGGGCAGGGCGGGGCGTGACGGCAAGCCGTCCACATCAGTGATTTTCGTCGACAACAAGAAGCTGCAACTTTCTTTGCGCCGCATGGGACAGCGTTTTCCTTCCGTGGATTATGTGCGGGAGGTGTACGAGGAGCTCTGCTGTTTCCTCGGCATAGCCGTGGGCGACGGCTTTGAGGTGGTGCGAGAGGTCAACCTTGACAAGTTCTGCGTGGTCTTCCATTATCATCCCGTCATGCTCGGCAGCGCCTTGCAGTTGCTTGACATGGCAGGGTATATCGAGTACCGCGACGAAGAGGACAGCAAGAGCCTGCTCAGGATAAACGCCACGCGTGACGGTCTGTTCCGTCTGCTTGACGACGACGGCAGAAAGATATTCCTGTCGTTGTTCAGGCATTACGGCGGCATCTTCGTGGAATACGTGTTCCCGGATGAGAGCATGGTGGCGGAGGAGACGGGGCTCAGCGTGGATTATATATACCACAGGTTGGTGGACTTGGGCAAGAGTGGAATGATAGAATACATACCGCGCAAGAAGAAGCCTCGCATTACTTTTCTCCGCCGCAGGGTGGACAAGGAAGATATCGTACTTCCCGACGAGGTGTACAGAAAACGTAAGGAAGCGTACGAATACAGGCTCAGGGCCATGCGCGAATACTGCGTCTCCACGGACGAGTGCAGAAGTCGTATGCTGTTGAGCTATTTCGGCGAAGCGAGGTCGGAGAGCTGTGGCATCTGTGACGTATGTACTGAGTCAGTGCCCCTTTCACTTTCCAGGGACGAATACGACGGGATACGCCTTGCCATAGTGGAGCAGTTGGAAGACGGCCCTGTCCCGGCAGGGGATTTGCGCTTCAGCGGGATGTCTCGGGAAAACCTTGCTTTCGTCATGGATTGCATGCGTGCCAACGGCGAGCTGATACAGGTGGAAGGCTACAAGATAGCCTTGGGCGAGGGCGTGGAATAAAACCGTAGGCGCACGTTTTTGGCTCTTATTGCCGTTGAAATGGTATTTTAGACTGTTTTATGGTGTCTTTTCTTTCACGCTACGGCAAAATATCGTACCTTTGCGGTCACAAATACGTTTTTGTTTAACATTAAAAACTGTAGAAAGATGAAAAAGATTTTTACGATGATGGCAGCGCTGCTGCTCGGCGCATCCAGTATGATGGCACAGAACGACGGTGTCAGAGTGGCTATTGAGGCAGGTGCGGGCACAGAACTTGAAGTCGGCGCTCGTGCAGAGTACGGATTCAGCAAGTACCTCTCTTGGGACGTTTTGCACGCCAAGTATGCTTGGGACTACAACAAGGACTACAACTTCAACGAGTTCACTCTTACCACTGGTCTCCGCGGTTTCTCTCCTTCATTCGGTCCTAATCTGAAGGCGTTTGCAGCCGTAGACCTGGGTTACGGTGTCACCTTCCGCGATGTCACTACACACAACTTCGCGCTGGACTTCACCGTAGGTCTCAACCTCGGAAAGGATTGGTACGTAGGTTATGGTCTTGGCTATATGGCCAACGACGGCAAGCACAAAGATCACCTGTTCCGTATTGGTTACTACTTCTAAACCACACACGGAATCCTATATAGCTAGGGGCATCACCCACACGATGGGCGATGCCCCTAGTCGTTTTATATGTTCTGCATACTCCTCGCTTGATGGAAGAGGGCTATAGTAGGAGCGTTTGCGTCAAACGCGACCCCAAGCGGATTGTGGGAGCACCTCTCTGAGCAAGGGGAAAGGTAGTAGGAGCGTTTGCGTCAAACGCGACCCACAGTAGGCAAGGCTAATCTCTCTCCTTGCAAGGGCGCATTTGACGCAAATGCGCCTCCTATTTCTTCACACGCGAAACCTCCTCCCGATTCTCGGAGAATGCGAGAAACACCGTTTCTAGCTTCATCTGGTTCTCCGTGGAGCAAGAAACGCGCGTCGAAGGCTTCATTTTGCTTTTTTTGGAGCTAGAAACGCCGTTTCTAGCCATTTTTTGCTCTCCGAGAAGCAAGAAACGCGCGTCAAAGGCATTTTTTGACCCTTTTTTGGGCAGGAAACGCCGTTTCCAGCTCCATTTAGCTCTTCGTGAAGGTAAAAACGCAGCGCGAAGGCTTCTTCTCGTTTCCCGAGAGGCAAGAAACGCCGTTTCCTGTCCCATTTAGCTTTCCGTGAAGCAAGAAACGCGCGTTTCCAGCCCCATTTTGTTTTCCGTGAAGCCGGAAACGCCGTTTCTTGGCTCAATCTCGTTTTCCGTAAGGGAAGGAACACGTCGCGAAGCAAACCTACTTCCTTGCGAGGGCGCGTTTCTTGCTCTGGCAAGCGTTTCCTTTGTCGCCGAGCGGACGCAAACGCGCCTACTATGTTTCTTGCTTCGATTTATGCGTGAACGTTTTGCTTCGCCATCTCGGAATAAAGACAGGAGGTAAACACTTTCCGTTGAGTGTTTGCCTCCTGTCAGATTGTTGGAATATACGTCCGTATTAGATGCCCAGCTTCTGACGGATGTCAGAGGGGATGGCGTTTTTGTTGATGACGATGTTCATGGTCTTGTATGCGGCATAAGGCTTGCTCACATACCAGAAGCCCTTGTATGGACCGTAGTCGCCCCATGAGTTCTTCATCATGAAGTATTCCTTGCCGTTCTGGTCCTTGGCGATGCCGTAGATTTGCATGCCGTGGTCGTCGGTAGTCTCCCAGTTGTCGTAAGCCTGCTGTCTCATCTCTTGTGTGATGGTCTTCTCACCTGCGTTGTCGCTCTCGGTGATGTTTGGCCCGGCCTTCTCGCCAGTCCAACGGCTTTGGTCGCTGCCCACGCCGCCTGCTTCCTTGGTGTCAGGGACGGTAGCCACGCATTTGTTCTTGCCTGTGCTGCGGCTGAAACCCGACTCGCTGACGTCAGCTCCCCAGGCGAACGTCCATCCGTTCTTCACGCTCTCTTCCATAACGCGCAACAGCTCGTCGATGGGCAGGTTGTAGCTGCTTGCCCAACGCCAGTTGTCCTGTATCTCCAGTATGAAGCTGGTGTAGAATGGGTGGTGCGTGTAGCTGGTAAGGCTCACGTAGTCGTTGCAGTCAAGAGTGAGGTAGTCCGTCACGAACGACTGCGGAGTGTACTTTTTGCCCTTGTATTCAAACTCCGTGGGGCATTCTCCGAAATAGTTGTCCACCATGTGCTGCACGTCTTTCTTCCATGCTGGGTTAATCTTCTTGGATGCGCCCTCTTTCTCAGCGGAGATGGCCTTGACGTATGCTTCCATGGGAGGGAAGAAGCTGCTGAAGTTGAACAGCGAGTCGCCGTAGTTGGTGATGGGGTAGGGCATGATACCCTCGGGTATGAGTCCGTAGTTCTGCATGCAGAAGATGGCATCGTAGAAGCTACCGCCCTGGCTGAAGCTGGCGTCACCGTGTGTGCGGACATTGCGGTCGGCACGGTCGACGTACGTTTTGCTTACGAGGAAAGACTCGCACAGGTCCAAGTCCTCTTTCATCTCAGGATGCTTCTTTATCGCTTCACTCTCCAGAAACGCCAGTGAGGAATAGCTCCAGCACGTACCGCTGTTCTTCTGGTTCTTGATGCTGGTGACAGGACTCTCTACTACAGTGGTGAAGATGAGAGAGTCCTTGGGAGTCTCGGTCTTCTTCTTCTTGGCGCCCGCAGGCATAACGGCAACGGCAATCATTGCCATTAGGATTGCTTTTCTCATTTTGCTTGTTGATTATGTTATTTGTTGATGAATTCTTCCACGTCGTTGATGTGGTACGGTATGCGTTTCTCGCCAAGAAGCCGGCAGCCGTCCTTGGTGACGACGATGTCGTCCTCGATGCGTATGCCGCCGAAGTCCTTGTACTTCTCCAGAAGGTCGAAGTTGAGGAAGTCCTTGCAGTGGCCTTCCGCCTTCCATGCGTCTATGAGTGCAGGTATGAAGTAGATGCCCGGCTCGTCCGTCATCACGAAGCCTTCTTGCAGTCGTCTGCCGCACCGCAGGCAGTTGGTGCCGAACTGCTCCAAGTTGGGCTGCACCTCGTCGTCGAAGCCCACGTAGGTCTGTCCCAGGCCTTCCATGTCGTGCACGTCCATGCCCATCATGTGTCCCAGTCCGTGAGGCATGAACATGGCATGGGCGCCAGCCCGTACTGCCTCGTCGGTGTCGCCCTTCATCAGACCTGTCTCCTTCAGCCTCTCCGTCATCAGCCGGCATACGCCGAAGTGCACGTCCCACCACTTCACGCCAGGAGCCACCAGCGAGAGAGCGTAGTCGTGGCATTCCTCCACTATGCTGTATATCTCGCGTTGCCGTGGCGTGAACTTTCCGCTGATGGGCGTGGTGCGCGTGTTGTCGCTGCAATAGTTCTCGTTGGTCTCCGCCCCGGCGTCGCAAAGCAGGAGCCTGCCAGCCTCCAGGGGTCTCGGGCTCGGGTAGCCGTGCATTATCTCGCCGTGCATGCTCACGATGCTCTGGAACGACACCATGCACCCCTTGCTGTCAGCTATGCCGCTTATGCGTCCGCTTATCTCCTGCTCGGTCACTCCAGGCTTCGCCATCTTCATGGCCGTGGTGTGCATCTCGTACCCTATGGCGCAGGCGCGTTCTATCTCCGCTATCTCCGCCGCCGACTTCACCGCGCGTTGTCCCACTACGGCCATGATGAGCGGGAGCGAAGCCGCTTCACGCTGTTTGGCAGGATGTATGCCCGTGATGTCCATCAGACGTATCATGGTGTCGTGCCTGTAAGGAGGCAAGAAGTGGATGCGTCTGCCCTCTCCTTTGGCCTTGTCCGTCAGTTGCCGCAGTGCGGACATGGGGAGGCTGTCGCTTACCCCGCACTGTGCTGCCATGTCGGCCACACTGTCTACAGCCCCGTACCACACGATGTCCTCAATGTCAATGTCGTCGCCTATGAGGTACTCTCTGCCGTTGTCTATGTCTATGACACCGGCAAGGCCGTCTCTGTGTAGTCCGAAGTAATAGAGGAAACTGCTGTCTTGTCTGAACTTGTACGTGTTGGACGGATAGTTGGCCGGGCTGTCGTTGTTGCCCAGCATCAGTATCAGTCCGGAACCCACCTTCTTCTTCAGGATATCCCTTCTCTGTATGTAAGTCTGTTTGTTGAAAAGCATTGTAGTGTGTGTGTTTATGTTAGAAATCGTTTGTTACCATCCTGTCGTGTCCCATCCTGCGGCTTTGTACCACCGCAGTTTATGTATGTCGCCCATATTCTCCTCTGTTATGCTCTTGGTCGTCGAGCTATCGGGAATGAACATGGATATTCCGCCGTAGTGTTCGGTGTCGGATACCCAGTTTTCGTTACAGTAGTTGGAAGTCCAACTCCCGTCGCTCATGGCACGCAGAGGAACAGCCTGAACGAATGTCTCAGCCCACTTGGCATACTCTTCCTCGCCGAGGATGTGGTACATCATGGAATTGACGTCATAGCAGTATGTGAAAGGAGCTGGCCTGCTGGCATATTTCTGTATGTCGTATGTCTCCTCTGCACAGCTGTGGTTGGCGAACTTCTCCACTATATGTCGCTTCGTGGCTTTGGCGAGCAGTTCCATCCTGTCGCATCTGACGGCGGAAAGGACTACGCCCAGGAAATATCCGTGCGGATAGTACGAGCGGTATCTTTCGGTGATGGCATCCACGTCGCCTTCCACCATAGCCTTGGTGATGAGGTGAAACGGGGCTCCTGTGCCGGGTATCTCGGCAGGGCTGCCTATTATCCAGTCGGTGACATCATGCAGTTCGTACGCCACTTCCACGCTTTGCATGAAGCATGCGTCAAAGAGTATGTATCTGGTATGCGGCAACTGCTCCAGTATGCCTCGCAGCGTAGGGATGTTGACCCACTTCGTGCCGTTCGTTGTATCGTAGCCCAAGGCTTTGCGCTTCACTCTGTTCTTGAATTGCCACCCAGTGCCGTGCGCGCTTATCGTCAGGCCGTAGTGTCTGGCAGGGAAATGCTCCATTATAAGCTTCAGGTTTCGCAGCATTGTGAGAGAGTCCGTGCAGTCTTCGTCCTCCTCGTAGGTCTTCCATACCTGCTTACCGTGCTTGGCGTCTATCTGGTATATGACGGGAGGCTGGTTCGCCTTGTCTATATACACCACTATCCTTCCGTTGTCTGGGATACTGTCCTTGCCGTTCGTCATCTCCTGAATGTCACTCTCCAACGACACGCTCAAGCCAGACTCTTCCCCTATCATGTACACGATGGCGGTGTTCTCGGTGGAGTCCTGCATCGCCCATTTGTCGTTAGGGTTCAGTGACGTCTTCTCGCGGCAAGAGCAAAATCCGGCCAACAGCGCCACATATATAATAATGTAAAAAGGATTTCTTTTCATGGGCGCAAAGGTATGAAAAAACTTTAAGGTAGGGACGACGCACCGACATGTTTTTGCAATAAAAGGGCGAAAGGCTGCGTTATACATAAGAATATGCAGTGGATAAACAGAATCAGGCAAGTGAAGATAATGCTTGTGGCGACGGCCGTGGTGATAAGCGTCGCCTCGTTGGTGGTGTCCAATTTCCTGGTGCGCGACCTTGAAGTGGAGGAGCTGCACAAGATGGAGATATGGGCAGAGGCCATGCGTTCGCTCAACAATGCGGACAGCAATACGGACCTGACACTTGTCTGGACGGTGCTCAACAGCAACAACACCATTCCGGTGGTGGTCTTGGACAGAGACGGCGTGGTGCAGAACTTCCGCAACATAGAACTCAGCGACAAGGAGAAGGCGAACGAAACAGAGGTGGCCCGCACCAAGGCCATGTCCATGAAGAGGAGCGGCAGAGTGGTGCGCATCAGCCTCTCGCCGGCTGACTATATGGAGATATGCTACGACGACAGCCTCATGCTTCGCCGTCTGGCATGGTGGCCGTATATACAGCTTGGCGTAGTGCTCATATTCGTGGTGGTGGCCATATTCGCCTTGTTAAGCAGTAAGAAGGCGGAGCAGAACAAGGTGTGGGTGGGACTCAGCAAGGAGACAGCGCATCAACTCGGCACCCCCATCAGCAGCCTTATGGCATGGCATGAAGTGTTATGCGAGACGTATCCTGACGACGAGCTTATCCCGGAAATGGGCAAGGACATACAGCGTCTGCAGCGTATAGCGGAACGCTTCAGCAAGATAGGCTCTCAGCCTGAGCCGACCCCCGAAAACCTCAACGACGTGCTGGCGCAAGTGGTGCAGTATATAGGCAGGCGCGCAAGCAACAGAGTGTCCATCTCGCTCAACGTGCCCCGGCAGGCTCTCATAGTCTCCATTAGCGCCCCTCTCTTCGAGTGGGTGATAGAGAACCTCTGCAAGAACGCGATAGACGCCATAGATGGTGTAGGCCCTATCACCATAACGGCAAAGGAGGAAGCGGAGTGCTTTTCCGTGGAAGTGACTGATACAGGCAAGGGAATACCCAAGAACAGGTTCAGCACGGTTTTCACTCCCGGATTCACCACCAAGAAAAGGGGTTGGGGTTTAGGCCTTTCGCTTGCCAAACGCATAGTGGAAGAGTATCATCATGGGCGTGTTTTCGTCAAAAATTCCGAGATAGGAAAGGGCACGACATTCCGTGTAGAGCTCAAAAAACACTGACAAGACTTTTTTTTGATACGTTTATTGCAGCTATATTTGCTTTTTTTTGTAATTTTGCACGCCGATGGACAGACTGGACAGCTATAAAGTGGATTTGAAAGGCATGTCATCCGATGCCGCATCGTATCAGTGGCGGGTGGATGACCGTTTCTTCGACGCTGTTGAAGGGCCGGAAATCAGACAAGGCCAGCTTGATGTTACCCTGTCTGTGAAGAGGGTGCAGGAAGTCTACGAGCTGAGGTTCACGCTCATCGGTACCGTGAAGGTGGAGTGCGACCGTTGCCTGGAGTGCATGGATGTCCCCATAGAGACGGAGGGTGCGCTGCGTGTCAAGCTTGGGGCAGAGTATGACGACGACGGAGACACGGTGGTGGTGCCGGAGAACGACGGCACGCTTGACGTGTCTTGGCACATATATGAGTTCGCCGCTCTGAACATTCCGGTCAGGCACGTTCATCCCGAAGGCCTGTGCAACGAGACGATGGCGGCCAAGCTTGACTCCATGATGGCATCCGGCAACGGTGGCGACGGCGAGAAACGCACGGACCACAGGTGGGATGAATTGAAGAGAATATTAGATAACAATAAAAAATAAAACGAAATGGCACATCCTAAAAGAAGACAGTCCAAAACAAGGACTCTCAAGAGAAGAACTCATGATAAGGCCGTGGCTCCTGCACTGGCAGTATGCCCCAACTGTGGAGAGTTTCACATCTATCACACCGTTTGTCCAGCATGTGGTTACTATCGCGGCAAGGTAGCTATCGAAAAGGAAGCTTGATTGCCTGATGTAGACTAAAGTGCCGCAATAGCCCGCGTCCCCGCGGACTTATGCGGCTTTCTTTTTTATTGTACTTAACGAAAGAACAATGGAAAAACTTAATGCCGTTATAACCGGTGTTGGAGGCTACGTGCCTGATTACATATTGGATAACGAGGAGATGTCTACCATCGTGGACACCTCCGACGAATGGATAATGGAACGCATCGGTGTCAAGACGCGCCACATTCTGAAGCCCGAGCAGGGCAGCGGCACGTCATACATGATGTCTCGTGCGGTGCAGCAGTTGCTCCGCAAGACGGGCGTTGACGCATCAAGCGTGGAGCTGGTGATATGCGCCACCACTACGCCCGACTATCATTTCCCGTCCACGGCTTCTCTGGTGATAGGCAAGTGCGGACTCGACAAGGCTTATGGCTTTGACATGGAGGCCGCGTGCGCCGGATTCCTCTTCGCCATGGAGACGGGAGCCTCCTACATACGGTCGGGACTGTACAAGCGCATTATAATATGTGGAGGAGACCACATGAGTTCCATGACCAACTATCAGGACCGCAATACCTGTCCCATCTTCGGTGACGGTGCGGCGTGCGTGATGATGGAACCCACTACGGAGGAAGTAGGACTTATGGACGGTTATTACCGCGTGGACGGCCAAGGATTCCAGAACCTTCACATGGCGGCAGGCGGCAGCGCCAACATGCCGAGCCACGAGACGGTGGACGCCAGGGAGCACTTCGTATACCAGGAGGGCAGGGCTGTCTACAAACACGCCGTGCTGAACATGAGCAGTGCCGTGGAGACCATCGTCAGCCGCAACGGACTCAACAAGGACAACATAGACTGGGTGGTCCCCCATCAGGCGAATATCAACATAGAGTTGTCCGTGGCCAAGCGTATCGGCATAGAGAAAGACCACGTCATGATAAACATAGACCACATGGCCAATACTTCGGGCGGCACATTGCCACTGTGCCTGTGGGAATACGAGCCTCGTCTGAAGAAGGGCGACAAGTTGGTGTTTACCGCGTTTGGCGCAGGATTCTCGTGGGGCGCAAGCTACATGATATGGGGGTACGACGGTGCGGCCGAGGCCGCCAAGGAGCCTGCGGAGTTCTACAAGGAAGGAAGCATAAGCCGTGAGGAGTGGTATGCCAAACGAAATGCATAAGGCCGGATTTGTAAATATCGTAGGGAACCCCAACGTGGGCAAGAGCACGCTCATGAACCTGCTGATGGGCGAGCGCATATCTATCGCCACCTTCAAGGCTCAGACTACGCGCCACCGCATCATGGGTATCCTCAACACGCCCGAGATGCAAATCTGCTTCTCCGACACGCCGGGCGTGCTGAAGCCCAACTACAAGTTGCAGGAGCAGATGCTGCAGTTCAGCGAGAGTGCGTTGCAAGACGCCGACGTGTTGCTGTACGTGACGGACATGGTGGAGACCCCGGACAAGAACGCCGACTTTCTGGAGAAGGTGAAGAAGATGACGGTGCCCGTGCTTATACTCATCAACAAGATAGACCTCTCGGACCAGAATACGCTGGAGCGGAAGGTTGACGAGTGGCACCAGGTGATGCCTTCGGCCGAGATATTCCCCATCAGCGCGCTGCACAAGTTCAACGTCGACAACGTGCTCCGTCGCATAAAGGAACTGTTGCCCGAAAGCCCGGCGTACTTCGACAAGGACCAGTGGACCGACAAGCCCGCCCGTTTCTTCGTCTCCGAGATAATCCGCGAGAAGATACTCCTCTACTACGACAAGGAAGTGCCATACAGCACGGAGGTGGTGGTGGAGGAGTTCAAGGAGTCCGCCAAGCTCATACGCATACGTGCCGTGGTGTACGTGGAGCGCGACAGCCAGAAGGGCATCATCATCGGCCATCAGGGCGTGGCCATCAAGCGCATGAATACGGAAGCCCGCAAGACGCTGGAGAAGTTCTTCGGGAAGGCCATCTTCCTGGAGACGTTCATCAGGGTGAACAAAGACTGGCGACAGAGCGACAAGGCGATGAAGTCGTACGGATACAAGCTCGACTGATGCCTCGCCCCCGACGTAAAACCAAAGGTGAAGGGCAACCCCTTTCCACAGTATAACAGACTTACCATAGAATATAGCAATGAGCAATATCGTAGCAATAGTAGGACGTCCTAACGTAGGCAAGTCCACGCTTTTCAACCGTCTTACGCAGACGCGCCATGCCATCGTGAGCGACGAGGCAGGCACTACACGCGACCGCCAGTACGGCAAGTGTGAATGGGGCATGCAGGAGTTCTCCGTGATAGACACCGGAGGATGGGTAGTCAATTCGGACGACATCTTCGAGAACGAGATACGCAAGCAGGTGGCGCTCGCCACCGACGAGGCCGACGTGATACTCTTCCTGGTGGACATACACAACGGTGTGACGGACCTTGATGAGGCTGTGGCCGACATACTGCGCCGCGGCAAGAAGCCCGTCATACTGGTGTGCAACAAGACGGACAACAACGAGCAGTACCTCGCCGCCGAGTTCTATTCGCTCGGCCTCGGCGACCCCTACTGCATATCGGCGGCCACAGGCAGCGGCACGGGCGACCTGCTTGACCTCGTGCTCAGCAAGTTCTCCAAGGACAACGACGACGTGGCCGAGGAGAACATACCGCGCTTCGCCGTGGTGGGACGTCCCAACGCGGGCAAGAGCTCGCTCGTCAACGCCTTTATAGGCGAGGAGCGGCACATCGTCACGGAAATAGCCGGCACCACGCGCGACAGCATCTACACGCGCTACGACAAGTTCGGCTTCGACTTCTACCTGGTGGACACCGCCGGCATACGCAAGAAGAGCAAGGTGAGCGAAGACCTGGAGTTCTACAGCGTGATGCGTTCCATCCGCAGCATAGAGAACAGCGACGTGTGCATACTCATGATAGACGCCACCAGAGGCATAGAGAGCCAAGACCTCAACATCTTCCAGATTATACAGAAGAACCAGAAGAGCCTTGTGGTGGTGGTGAACAAGTGGGACTTGGTGAAGGACAAGACCACAAAGGTGATGAAGACCATGGAGGACGCCATACGCCAGCGCATGGCCCCGTTCACCGACTTCCCCGTCATCTTCGGGTCCGCGCTCACCAAGCAGAGAATCTTCAAGGTGCTCGAGACTGCCAAGGACGTGTACGAGAACCGCCGTCGCCGCGTCTCCACCACCAAGCTCAACGAGGAGATGCTTCCCCTCATAGAGGCATATCCGCCACCATCCATCAAGGGCAAGTACATAAAGATAAAGTACTGCAGCCAGATACCCGACACGCACGTGCCCACCTTCGTCTTCTACGCCAACCTGCCGCAGTACGTGAAGGAGCCGTACCGCCGCTTCCTTGAGAACAAGATACGCGAGCGTTGGAACTTCCACGGCGCACCCATCAACGTCTTCATACGTCAGAAGTGATGGCCGGTTTCACCAGGGCAATCTCCGTCTGCGCTTCCATCTTGGCCGCCGTTGTCGTCTCTTGTCGCGACGGTGCGCCCAAGCCGTATTCCCACGAGAGCGCGCGCCGTGCAGCCGCCGACTGCTACTCCAGCCTTATCGACGGAGACTTCGGGCGTTACCTTTCGTACTTTACCGAGGAGGGCGACAGTCTGCCTGCGGAATACGCCGCCCAGCTGGCGGACATGTCGGCGCAGTTCCTCAGCCAGCGTCAGCAGACCGCAGGACTCGTCAGAGCCTCGGCTGTGGCCGACTCCCTCTTCGCCGACTCCACCGCCGACGTCTTCCTGGAGGTGGTCTTCGCCGACAGTGCACGCGAGGTGGTCTGCCTACCCATGGCGTTCAGGAAGGGTAAGTGGATGGTCAGATAGACGGACACGCATCATACAAAAACACAAGACAAACAAGACATACAATGAAACGATTATTTATTTTCGTACTGGCATGCGCCTCATCCTTTGCGACGGCCATAGCCCAGCAGAGAGAGACCACGGTGCCTCTTGACCCGTCCGTAAGAAAAGGCGTGCTGCCCAACGGACTTACCTATTACATCCGACACAACGAGTGGCCCGAGAAGCGCGCCGACTTCTACATAGCCCAGAAGGTGGGCTCCATGCAGGAGGAGGACGACCAGAGAGGACTCGCGCACTTCCTGGAGCACATGTGCTTCAACGGCACCACGCATTTCCCCGGCGACGCCCTGAAGCAGTACCTCGAGCGCATCGGCGTGAAGTTCGGCGAGAACCTCAACGCCTACACGTCGTTCGACGAGACGGTGTATAACATCAACAACGTCAACGTGGAGGTGCCCGGAGCTCTTGACTCTTGCCTGCTCATACTCCACGACTGGAGCCACGACCTCCTGCTCGAGGACAAGGAGATAGACAAGGAGCGCGGCGTCATCAACGAGGAGTGGCGTATGCGCCGCACCGCCATGATGCGCATGCAGGAACGCGCCTTCCACAAGCTCTACGAGGGCAGCAAGTACGCCGACCGCATGCCCATAGGCACCATGGACGTGGTGATGAACTTCCCCTACGACGCGCTTCGCTCGTACTACCGCAAATGGTATCGTCCCGACTTGCAGGGACTCGTCATAGTGGGCGACGTGGACGTGGACCAGATGGAGCGCAGCATCCAGACTATGTTCGCCGACATACAGCCGACGGCGGCTGACGCTCCGGAGCGCGAGTATTTCCAGGTGGCCGACAACAAGGAGCCGCTCATAGCCATAGAGAAGGACAAGGAACAGTCGGCCTCGCTGGCACTGGTCTACTTCAAGACCCCTGCCGTGCCCGACACTGAGAAGAACTCCCTCAAGTACCAGGTGACAACCTATCTCCGTTCCGCCTTCAACATGATGCTCTCCACGCGCCTGCAGGAGATAATGCAGAATCCCGACGCACCGTTCGCCATGGCGCAGGCAGGATATGACGACTACCTCGTCTCCAAGACGTGCGACGCGTACAGCGGAGTGGTGATACTGAAGGACGGACGTTACCTCGACGGCGTGTCGGCCCTTTACCGCGAGCTGCTCCGCGCCAAGCGCGGCGGCTTCACGCAAAGCGAGTACGAGCGTTTCCAGCAGGAGTACCTCTCGCAGGTGGACGCCGCTTACGAGGCGCGCTCCAAGGTGGAGAACAACTCATACGTCAACGAGTACGTGCGCCACTTCATCGACTCCGAGCCCGCGCCGGGCATTGAGTGGGAGAAGGACTTCGCACACAAGACGGTGCCCGCCATACCGTTGTCGGCAGTGAACAAACTGGCGGCCAGCCTGCCCGACGACAACCGCGCCATAGCATTCTTCCTGCCGGAGAAGGAGGGAGTGGAATATCCTACCGAGCAGCAGGTGAAGGAGGCTCTGGCGGCAGTGGACGCTGAGCAGATAGACGCTTACGTGGAGGAGGTGAACACCGACCCGCTGGTGCCCGAGCTCACCAGCGGCGTGACCGTGAAGAAGGAGAAGGGCGATGTCTACGACGGCAAGCTCCTCGTGCTGAGCAACGGCATCAAGGTGCACGTCATGCACACCGACCATAGCCCCAACCAGATAAGCATGCAGGCGGTAAGCTGGGGAGGCAGCAGCCTCTATCCCAACAGCGAGTTCACCATGGTGGACAACTCCGACGTGGTGAGCGTGGGAGGATGGGGACAGTTCTCCGCCACCGAACTGCAGAAGAAGCTGGCGGGCAGGAACGTCAGCGTGTCGCCTTCCGTATCGGACAGGGAAGAGGCCGTGGAAGGCAGCTGCGTGAAGAAGGACTTCGAGACGCTGCTGCAGCTCACCTACCTCACCTTCACCTCGCCCCGTCGCGACGACAAGGCGTACGAGAGCTTCGTGACAAGGACGAGCAACGCACTCAAGAACGCCGACCTCAACCCCAAGACGGCTCTCACGGACAGCATAGCCAGTGTGGTGTACTCCGACAACGTGCGTGCCTTGCGTCTGCGCGCCGCTGACGTGGAGGCGTGGGACTACACCCGCATCCTGGAGATATACAAGGAACGCTTTGCCAACGCCGCCGACTTCGAGTTCTTCTTCGTGGGCGACCTGGACGCCGACTCCGTGGCTCCGCTCCTGACCAAGTACCTCGGCTCGCTGCCCGTGCAGGGGAAACACGAGAAGTATAAGTCCATCGACAATCGCGTGACCAAGGGCGAGCGCACCTGCATCTTCGAGAAGGAGCAGGACACTCCTAACGCGCTCTGCGTGTTCTACTACCACGCGCCGTTCAAGGACAACCTCCGCAACTCCCTCATGGTGTCCATGCTGAAGCAGTCGCTGCAGATGCTCTACACCGAGACGGTGCGCGAGGACGAGGGCGGAGCCTATGGCGTACCTGTGGGCGGCAAGCTGACGGTGTACCCCGAGAAGAAGGCTTCCATACAGATACAGCTGCCCACCTCGCCCGAGAAGCTGGACCGCATGACGCAGGTGGTCTACGACGGACTGGAGAAGATGTGCAACGAAGGACCTTCGGACGACTACATGCACAAGATAAAGGAATACATGATTCGCAGCCACGCCGAAGAACTCAAGGACAACGGCTACTGGATGACGCAGTACGTCAACAAGGTGCGCCGCGGCACGGACTACGTGGAGGACTACGATGAGACGGTGAACAGCATCACGGCTGACGACCTGAAGGCTCTCGCCAACAAGATATTCCACAGCGGCAACCGCCTCGTGATTGGCATGAAGACCCCGGCGACGAAGTAACGCCCCGTCCCGCTCCGTGCGGACATCATATACCGACAGTCCCCCCGGCATCTCCGAACAGGAAATGCCGGGGGGCTGCTTGTTATGGTGGGGGCGCACAGGTTCGCGCTTGTCGCGAGCGCACCTACTTCAAATGTTTTGTGATGCGCCCCCCCCAAGAAGCGGGTAGTAGGAGCGTTTGCGCCAAACGCGACCCCGAATGTGTTGTGTGTTGTGGGTTATGTCTTGGGCTGAAAATTACGAGCGCTCGTAGTAGGAGCGTTTGCGTCAAACGCGACCCCAAATGTGTTGTGGGTTATGTCTTGGGCTGAAAATGACGAATGCGGGTAGGAGGAGCGTTTGCGTCAAACGCGACCCCAAGAGGAAACGTAACTACTCAGGTAGGTTCGAGCCTCCATATTTGAATGTTAAGAATAGGTGTCT
>CAVHNA010000028.1:0-18820 GCA_963637205.1 Bacteroidaceae bacterium | reverse complement strand
CTTGCTAGGGCGCGTTTCTTGCTCTGGCAAGCGTCTCCTTCGTCGCCGAGCGGACACAAACGCGCCTCCTAAGCATAACACGAGCGCATCGACGAGGCGCGACCCACAAGAGGAAACGTAGGAGGAGCGTTTCCGTGAAACGCGACCCGAGCAGGAAGACTGCATAATACCTTCGCAAATAAAACGCAGCTAGGGCGCGTTTCTTGCTCTGGCAAGCGTCTCCTTCGTCGCCGAGCGGACGCAAATGCGCCTCCTACCGACACCACAATGCCGAAAAGCGTTTTATTGCCGTCGTATGTTCGCGACGGAACAAAACCAAATGAAATCATATCGTCGTACTAATACGACAGAGCAAAATCATGCGAAAACATATCGTCGTACTAATACGACGGAGCAAAATCATGCGAAATCATATCGTCGTACTAATACGACAGAACAAAATCATGCGAAATCATATCGTCGTACTAATACGACGGAATAAAATCATGTGAAATCATATCGTCGTACTAATACGACGGAGCAAAATCATGCGAAATCATATCGTCGTACTAATACGACGGAACAAAAACATGCGAAATCATATCGTCGTACTAATACGACGGAATAAAATCAAGCGAAATAATACAGTCGTACTAATACGACGGATGCTTTTTTATGCAGATTAGTGGAAAAATCCGTGTCAAAAGTTTCACGGCGGCTGATTTTTCACTATCTTGCAGCCGCTAAGAGGGATTTTCCCTCGGAAACAGGACGAAACCAGTAAGTGAACCCTTAAAACAGAAGACCGTTATGAAAGAAATCAGACGCGTAGCGCTCTCGCGCCTCACCAGCGGAGCCCATTTCACGTTCATGTCTAACATTCTGGCCCGGGCGGAGGCAGACGCCGCGGTGGCGGACAAGGCCGGGGCGCAGGTGAGGGCGCTGCGCGCCGCCGTGGAGGAGGAGGACGGCTCGATGGGGCTGTCGCGCAAGAGCCTGCTCACCGACGACATCGTCAAGGCCGACCGGCGGCGCGGCGCTCTCTACTCCGGGTACAGGAAGGCGGTGGAGGGCATCGCGAGCATGGCGGACACGGACATGGGGAAGACGGCGAAGGCGCTGATGCAGCATATCCGCGACTTCGGCATAAGGCGCGACTACCAGCTGGACCGCGAGACGGGGCTGCTCACCAACTTCATCGCCGACCTGCAGGGACGCCACGCCGCGCAGGTGGAGGCTCTCTCGCTCACCGCCTTCGTCACGGGCATGAAGGAGGCCAACGACCGCGTGCGCGAGTACACGCTGCGCCGCACCGAGGAGCGGACGGGCGTAAGGGTGGGCGCCTTCAAGGCGGCGCGAGCGGCGGCGGACGCGGCGTACCGCGACTTGGCCAGGATGGTGAACGCCCTGGCCGTGGTGCTCGGCGAGACGGGCTACGCCGCATTCATAGACTACTGCAACACGGAAATCGCCAGCTTCCGCCGCCAGACGTTCGGCAAGAAAGCCGGCGCGACCGGCCGCAAGAAGACCCTCTCGGCCGGCACCGAGACCAGTCCCGCGGAAATGAAGGTCCTCTCGGCCGGCACCGAGACCAAGACGGCGGAGATGAAGGTGCTCTCGGCCGGCACCGAGACCAAGACAGCGGAGACCAAAGCGAAGACATCGGAAAACAAAGCCAGCCTGACAAAAGCCAAAGCCAAACTGACGGAAAACAAAGCCAGCCCAGCGGAAACCAAAGCGAAGACTACGGTAGACAAGGGGAACAGCGAAGGCGAGGAGGACACAACAACATAAACTGACAATACATTTATGAAAAAGAATTCGACATGGCTGAGAGCGGCGTGCCTGGCGGCGCTGGCGCTACTCGTGGCGGCCGGGGCAAGCACCGCCCAAGCCAAGACCAGAGGGCACCGCAAAGGATTCATCTACCGCAAGGGCACGCAGCTCATGCTCAACGGGAAACCGTACACGTGCGCCTCGTTCAACTCCTTCCAGATGAGCGACTGCGGCGACAGCTTCGAGCTCTTCACGCACAGCCAGATAGACTCCATCTTCGCCCTGCTGCCTCCGGGCATGATGGTGCGCACCTGGGCCTTCCCGGGAAGCGCCGACAACACGAAGCGGCTGGTGGAGGCCGCCGAACGGCACGGCGTGAAGCTGCTGCTGGCACTGGGCGACGGACGCAGCAGCTGCGGACACCACGACGGGGCCAAAAACGGCGACGGCAGCGGCAAGACGCCCGAGTGGTACAAGACGGGATACAAGAAGGAATACCTGCCGCACGTGAAGGACATGACGCGGACGTTCCGCAACTCGCCCGCCATAGCCATGTGGGAGATCATCAACGAGCCGGCCGACACCGACGTGCCCACGCTGAAGCACTTCCTGGACACCGTGGCCAGCGTCATCAAGGCCAACGACCCCAACCACCTGGTGGAGAGCGGCACCTTCGCGCAGTGGGCCTACGGAGGCATAGACAACTACCGCCTGCTGCACTCGGGCAAGGACATCGACGTGGCCAACATCCACGACTACGACTACGACTACAACAACTCGGACATGATAGAGTCGCCGCACTTCCGGCAGTGCATCGACGCCGCCAAGTCGCTGGACAAGCCATTCATCATCGGGGAGACGGGCATACAGAGCGGCGAGGGGTGCCGCACGGACGCGGAGAAACGGGCCAGGGCCATGCGCGAGAAGTTCGACGTGTACATGCGCAAGGGCGCGTCGGCGGTGCTGGTATGGAACCTGGCCAACGGCGTGAGGAAAGGGTGCGAGCTCACCTTCTCGCCCAAAGACCCGCTGATGCGCCTTATCCTCGACTACAACAAGGACCGTTAGCGCGCCGCAGCCGGACTACTTCCTGCCCCGTGCGGCGTCGATGCGCAGGAAGATGAAGAGCAGGATGGTGAAGCTCCACAGCGAGGAGCCGCCGTAGCTGAAGAAAGGCAGCGGGATGCCTATCACCGGGGTAAGGCCCAGCACCATGCCCACGTTGATGAAGAGGTGGAAGAGGAAGACGCCCATCACGCAGTAGCCGAAGACGCGCCCGAAACGGTAGCGCTGCCGCTCGGCCAGGTGTATGAGCCGCAGTATGAGGGCCAGGAAGAGCCCCAGCACCACGGAGCAGCCCAGAAAGCCCTCCTCCTCGCCCACGGTGCAGAAGATGAAGTCGGTGTCCTGCTCGGGCACGTACTTGAGCTTGGTCTGCGTGCCGTTGAGGAAGCCCTTGCCCTCCAGTCCGCCCGAGCCGATGGCTATCTTGGCCTGTATCACGTTGTAGCCGGCCCCGCGCGGGTCGTCCTTGAGTCCGAGCAACACCTGGATGCGCGTGCGCTGGTGGTCCTGCAGCACGTTCTCCATGACGAAGTTGGTGGAATAGTAGAACGCCAGGCTGCCCAGGGCGAACAGCCCGATGTAGAGGCAGCGGGCGGAGCGGTCGCGCAGCGCTGTGTACAGCAGGTAGAGCGCAGTGGCTCCGCACGCCACCCAGAAGGCCCACGAGGCGTCGCACGGGTGGATGTATTTGGCGAAAAGCACCGACACGCCCATCGTCCCGAACGCCGCCGCGGCCGTGCGCCAGAGTTCGCGCCGCATGGACGTGTACACCCAGGCCATACCCAGCGTGAAGCACTCCACCAGGGCCAGCACCGCCGTCTCGCCCAGACTGACGCAGGGCACTCCCCACAGGGCGTCGTCGGCGAAACGCACTCCCACCACGAAATATACCACCGCCGAGACGGCGCAGAAGAGCAGGCTGCCCGGCATGCCCTCGCGGTAGAGCATCAGGAAGAAACTGCTGTAGACGAGCGCGCTGCCCGTCTCCTTCTGCATGACGATGAGCGCCATGGGCAGGCAGACGACGAACACGCACACGGCGAAGTCCCTCCACCGCCCCACGTCGAAGCCGTGCGTGCCGATGACCTTGGACACGCACAGCGCCGTGGCGAACTTGGCGAACTCGGCGGGCTGCACGCTGAACGACCCTATCTTTATCCACGACATGGAGCCCTTGATGTCGCGCGCCAGGAACGGCGTCACCACCAGCAGCGCCATGAAGGCGAGGTATATGATGTACGCGAAGGTGTCGAAGAAACGGTCGTCGGTGAGCAGTATGGCTCCGCCCAAGACTATGGACGTGCCTATCCACACCATCTGCATGCCGCTGCGCGTGCCCAGGTCGAAGAAGTTGCCCGCCTGGTCGAAGTCGTAGCTGGCGCCGCAGACGCTCATCCATCCCATGGCCATCAGCACAAGGTATATGACCACGGTGAACCAGTCCACCGACAAGAGCGTGCCGCCCTGCTTGCTATCTCTCCTCTGCCCCATAGTTTATAGACATGTTTTCGAACTTCTCGGCCTTCTGGCGGCTCGCCTCCGACAGGCCGCCGGTGATGTACTGCTCCATCATGAGCGCGCCGATGGGCACTCCGTACACCGCCCCGAAGCCGCCGTTCTCCACGTACACGGCGATGGCTATCTTGGGGTTGTCCTTGGGAGCGAAGCCCATGAAGGCGGAATGGTCGTGCCCGCGGTTCTGCGCGGTGCCCGTCTTGCCGCACACCTCGTACATGGCGTTGTTGGCGGCGCGGCACGTGCCTCCGGTCACCGCCGCGCGCATGCCGCTAACCACGTACTCGTAGTTGGAGGGCGACACCATGGTGTAGTGGCGGCGCATGTAGAGCGTGTCCACTCCCTCGCCCTGCACGTCCTTCACCACGTGCGGCACCATGTAGTATCCCCTGTTGGCTATGGTGGCGCCGAGGTTGGCTATCTGCAGCGGCGTGAGGCCCACCTCGCCCTGCCCTATGGCTATGGAGATGACGGTGACGCCGTTCCACGACTTGCGGTACGCCTTGTCGTAATACGCGGCGTTGGGTATCATGCCGCGGTCCTCGCCCGGCAGGTCGATGCCCAGCCGGTAGCCGAAGCCCATGGACACCATGTAGTCCTTCCAGCGTGTCATGGCGTCCTGCACGGTGGGATACTTCAAACGGTTGGAAAGCATGTGGTAGAGCCCCCAGCAAAAGTAGCCGTTGCACGAGGTGGCGATGGCCGGGATGAGGGTGAGCGGCGAGCCGTGGCCGTGGCAGCCCACGGTGAGCTTGCCAAAGTGGAAGCCGTGCGTGCAGGGATAGGCGGTGCCGGTGGGACTGATGATGCCCTCCTGCAGGAAGGTGAGTCCCTGCGAGGTCTTGAAGGTGGAACCGGGAGGATAGCGTCCGCTGATGGCGCGGTTGATGAGCGGCTTCATGGGGTCGGAGTTGAGTAGGCGGTGGCTCTTGCCCCTCTGCCTGCCCACCATGACGCGCGGGTCGTAGGTGGGGCTGGACACCATGCACAGCACCTCGCCCGTGGACGGCTCTATGGCCACTATGCTGCCCAGCTTGCCCTTCATCAGCCTCTCGCCCAACGCCTGCAGGTCTATGTCTATGCTGAGCGTGACGTTCTTGCCCGGCACTGGCGCCACGTCGAACTTGCCGCCCTGGTAACGCCCCTTTATGCGGCCCTGCGCGTCGCGGAGCAGTATCTCGGAGCCCTTCTCGCCGCGCAGGTATTTCTCGTAGGCGCGCTCCACGCCCAGCTTGCCTATGTAGTCGCCGCTGCGGTAGTAGTCGTCGGCCTCTATGTCGGCCGGGTTCACCTCGCCTATGTCGCCCAAGACGTGCGCCGCGTAAGGATAGCTGTACTGGCGTATGCTGCGCTTCTGTATGTAGAAGCCGGGGAAGCGGAAGAGCTTCTCCTGGAACTTGCTGAACTCCTCCATGGAGAGTTGGCTCATGAAGAGCTGCTGGGTGTAGGGGCTGTAGCCCGGGTTGCGGCGGCGGTCCTTGATCTCGGCCATGCGGCGCGAGTACCACGCCGTGTCTATGCCCAGGCTGCGGCAGATGTCGGCGGTGTCTACGCCCTTCTGTTCCGTCATCACCACCATGATATCGTAAGCCGGCTGGTTGTAGACCAACAGCTTGCCGTTGCGGTCGGTGATGACGCCGCGCGCCGGATACTGGATGCGGTTGAGGAAAGCGTTGGAGTCGGCGTTGCGCTTGAAGTCGTCGCTCATCATCTGCAGGAAGAAGAGCCTGACCAGATACACCACGACGATGCCTATGGCCACACCGCCCAGCACGTACTTGCGTTTCTCCAACTCATACTTCGCCGCCATACCCGTGTGTGCTTAGGAGGAGGTTATCTGTCGGGGCGTTTCGTCCTCAGTCCTTCCATGGCCAATACCACGGCCACGGACGAAGCCCAGCTGGAGAGCATGTAGAGGAGGGTCTCCCGTATGTCGAAAAAAGAGAATACTTCCAGCGCGAAGTAGACAAAGTGGAAGACGAGGAAAAGCGACATCACGAAAAGGACGTGATGCCTGGCGCCCATGCTGCTGTATGTGGGAACGATGTTCTCGGCGGCGTCGTGCGGCTCGGTGAGGGCGAGCAGCGAGGGTGTCACCAAGGCGGCGAACGTCATGGCGCCGCTGCACACGCCCGGAGTGTTGGTGAACAGGTCGGCAAGGAAGCCCAAGGCGAACGCCCACAGGAGAAGCGCGGTACGCGGCGTGTCCTTGGGCATGTAGAGGAGCAGGGCCGGGCAGACGATGGGCGTGCCGTATCCGTGGAAGTGGATATGGCCGAACACCAGAGCCTGCATGGCTAGCAATGCCAAGAGCTGTGCCGCACGTATGAAAAAAGTGAGTATCATTCGTTGACTGACAAAGAGTCGAGTTCCGCCTTGTTGTTGTTCTTCACCACAGACACGCTGCCTATCTTGGCGATGTCGGTGCTCATCCGTATGTCGAGGACGTACGCCAGGCCGTCGGCGCTGTCCCTTACCTTGATAACCCTGCCCAGGAAGATGCCCGGAGGGAAGACGCTGCTGTAGCCGCTGGTCTCCACCACGTCGCCCACCTTGACTTTAGCGTGGCGCGGCACGTCGTCCATAGAGGCTTTCATGGGACTGCCTCCCGCCCACTTCATGTACCCGAAGTAGTCGGTGTCGCGGAGCCGCGCGCTGACGCTGCTCTTGCTGTTGAGAACGGACATCACGAGTGCGTAATGCGGTGTCACCTTGCTGACTATACCCACCACGCCGGTGCCGCTGACCACTCCCATCTCGGGCTCCACGCCGTCGGCGCTGCCTACGTTTATGGTAAGGAAATTGTCTTTCTGCCTAACGCTGTTAGCCACCACCTTGGCGGCCACAAGGGAGAAGCCGTACAGGCGGTCGGCCTGCAAGTGTTCGGTGTACGTGGTGTCCTTCGAAAGCCGGGCCACCTCGCGCCGCAATATATCGTTGTTGCGCTGCAGCACCAGATTCTCCCTCGTCAGGTTGTCGTTCTCGGCGGACAGAGAGAGAAAGCGGAGGCCCCTGTCCTCCCACTCCATCACCTTGCCCACCACGGCGTTGGCCTGCGTAAGCCAGACGGAGCCTTGGTAACTGTTGAACCTGAACAGCATAAACCCACTAAACGCCTCCAGCAATATGAAGACTATCCAGTGGGCGTAAGCCGAAAGTTTCTCTATCCAATCCACTCCTGTACAATATGCGGCTCAGCCGCAACGCCGGCGTCAAACATCACGCCTTCCGCCTACATGCGTACAACGCGAAAACTCCGGCGGCCGCACGCCGCGACAAAACGATTTACATCAAGAAGGAAAACTCGCGTATATTCTTCAGGGCTATGCCCGTACCCTTCGCCACGCTGTGCAAGGGGTCTTCAGCCACATGGAACTCTATGTTTATCTTGTCCGTGAGACGCTTGGCCAAGCCTCTGAGCAGAGAACCTCCGCCCGTAAGCCATATACCGCTCTTCACGATGTCGGCGTAAAGCTCTGGCGGCGTCTCTTCCAAGGCGCTCAGCACGGCGGTCTCTATCTTGGCTATGGTCTTCTCCAGACAGTGGGCTATCTCCTGATAACATACGGGCACTTCCATAGGCAGAGCCGTGATGCGGTTGGGACCGTGGACCACATAGTCCTCCGGCGCCTCCTCGCCAAGGTCAGTGAGTGCCGCACCTACATTTATCTTAATACGCTCGGCCATGCGCTCGCTCACCTTCACGTTATGCTGACGGCTCATGTGCTCCTGTATGTCCGCCGTGAGGTCGTCGCCGGCGGTGCGCAAGCTCTTGTCGGCCACTATACCGCCAAGGCTGATGACGGCTATCTCCGTGCTGCCACCGCCTATGTCCACTATCATGTTCCCCTCAGGCGCCAGCACGTCAAGCCCTATACCTATGGCGGCCGCCATGGGCTCGTAGATGAGGTACACCTCGCGTCCGCCGGCGTGTTCGGCACTGTCGCGGACGGCGCGCAGCTCCACCTCGGTGCTGCCGCTGGGCACGCCTATCACCATCTTCATGGAGGGAGAGAAGAGGCGGTTGCCGGAATGAGCCATCTTTATCAAGCCGCGTATCATCTGCTCGCAGGCGTTGAAGTCGGCTATGACACCATCCCTCAGCGGACGTATGGTCTGGATGCTGGGATTGGTCTTCTCATACATCATCTTGGCCTTTCCGCCTACGGCTATCATCCGTTCCGAACGTCTGTCCAGAGCCACTACGCTGGGTTCGTCCACCACAATCTTGTCATCGCAGATAATGATGGTGTTGGCCGTACCCAAATCCATAGCTATCTCCTTACTGAGTGAAAACCATTTCATATTTCTTCAGCGTTATGTTGTTACTTACATGCGGGAAATGTCAATCGCAGGTCTTCTCGAACCATCCGTGGATGGCGGTGTCGTAATGGCTGCTGACGCTGAACGCACGCGTGGCGAACCACTTGCGCTGCTCCAGCTCGGTCCGCGCTCCCTGCTTGGCGAGGATGTCCATCAGAGGCTGGTACTCCGCCTTGGAAGGAACTATCACCACGTCGCGGAAGTTCTTGGCAGCCGCACGGATAAGGCTGATGCCACCGATGTCTATCTTCTCTATGATGTCCTCTGCGCTGGCGCCGCTCGCCACCGTGGCCTCGAAAGGATAGAGGTCCACTATCACCAGGTCAATGGCGGGGATGTCGTAGTCTGCCATATGCTTCTTGTCGCCATCGTTCTCGCGGCGTCCGAGTATGCCGCCGAAAATCTTGGGGTGCAGGGTCTTCACTCTTCCTCCCAAGATGCTGGGGTAACCGGTGGTGTCCTCCACCTTGTGACACGGGATGCCCAATGATTCTATGAACGACTGCGTGCCGCCTGTACTAAGCAACTCCACTCCTTCTGCGCTGAGGGTGCGCAATATATCTTCCAGTCCATCTTTATGGAAGACAGACACCAATGCTCTGCGGATTTTCCTTGTTTCTGCCATTTTTATAGTATAACGTGTTATAATTCTGAATATATGTCTCTGATTTGATTTGCAAAAGTACATATTTTATATCAAAGCGCAACACTTTGCGGTGTGGTTTTTTCCGTTAAAGTACATGCGCTCATTCCTTTCGCACCGTTTCGCTCTACAGCCAACCGTTGGCCCTGTACCACTCGACACTGGCTTTTACGCCGCGCTCCAACTTCCATTGCGGGTCGTACCCGAAGTCGCGCCGCGCAGGTTCAATGTCGCATTGCCAGTTGCGCTGTTTCAGTATGTGGTATTTGTCGTCGTTGAGCGCATTCATCTTGCCTGTCAATGCGCTGATGCGGCCACTGACCCAACATACCGCACGCAAGAAGGCGAGAGGCGCCTTGATGTGCAGCACCCATGGGTCGCCCATATACTTCTGCAAGAGGTCGCTGTACGTGCGGCTGTCGTACACCTCACCGTCACTGAGGAAGTAGGCCCTGCCCTCGGCCTCCGCTGACAACATGCTCTTGTACACCGCCTGCACCACGTCCGCCACGTAGACGAACGTTATCTCCTGTGGCTTGTACCCCACGGCGAAGTCGGTATGCCCGGCTATGCTCTTGGCCATGAGGAAATAGTCCTGCTCACGCGGACCGTACACTCCCGTGGGGCGGAGGATGGTGAGTGGAAGGTCGGTTTGCCGCAGCAGATACTCCTCCGCCTCGAGCTTGCTCTTACCGTACGACGTGTTGGGGCGCGGCGTGTCCGTGAGAAGGATTGGACTGTATATCCATGGATTGTCGGCTGAAGGAGTCCTCACCGGCTGCTCCCTGATGTCGCCGAATATACTTAGGCTGCTGAGGAAGACAAACCTCTTGGGCATCATGCCGGAGGCTCGCAACGCCTCCACCAGATGGCGCGTGCCGTCTGTGTTGGTGCGGAAGAAGTCTTCCTTATGCAAACACTTGGTGGCTCCGGCGGCGTGTACCACGTAATCCCAGCCTTTGCCTCCCATCTCCTGCCTGTATTGCAGCAATTGCGCCTTCAATGCGTCCTCGTCGGCAAGATTGAGCTGTGCGAAACGGATTCTGTCATCCGTAAGATACCTGCGACTGCTGGTACCCCGCATTCCAGCCCAGACATCCATGCCACGTTCCAGTCCTTCCTGGACTATGAAACTGCCTATAAAGCCACTGGCTCCAGTGACAAGTACCGAGATGATAGATGAGGTGTTCATTTGTACGTATAGTTGATTTGTCGTTATGGCATTTCAGAGGAATTGACCTTGCCAAGCTCCCAAAAAGCTATGGAGGCAGCCACCGCCACATTGAGAGAGTCCACTCCGTGATACATGGGTATGCGCACCACATAGTCGGCGGCGCCAATGGATTCCTGCGGCAGTCCGTCGCCTTCGGTTCCCATCACTATGGCAAGACGCTGGCACCGCTTCAGAACGGCCGAGTCTATGTCGAGGTCATCGTCCCGCAGAGCCATCGCGGCTGTGGTGAAACCCATGCTGCGGAGCACGGAGAAGCACTCCGTTCCTGTGGGAATCCATGTCCACGGCACCAGAAACACGCTGCCCATGGAAACGCGTATGGCACGGCGGTTGAGAGGGTCGCACGAGTCCGTCGTCAACAGCACGGCGTCTATCCCTAGTGCGGCGGCCGAACGGAAAACCGCTCCGATGTTGGTGGTATCCACCACGCCATGCAGTACCGCTACCCTACGAGCGTTTCGGCATACTTCCTCCACATCCCGCGGACGAGGACGACGCATGGCGCAGAGCACTCCTCTGGTGAGCGTGTACCCCGTAATCCCTGCCAATATCTCACGCGTTCCGGTATAGACGGGAACGTCCTGAGGACTCATGGAGAGGATCTCGCTGGCGTCTCCTTCTATGTGTTTCTCTTCGCAGAGATACGAAACTGGCGTGTATCCGGCCTCTATGGCGACCTTTATTACTTTGGGGCTTTCTGCTATGAACAGGCCTTTCTCGGGTTCAAGGCGGTTGCGCAACTGGGTCTCCGTAAGTTTGCAAAAGACATCCAGCTCGGGTGATTGCAGTGAATTGACATTGACGATGTTCATTTTACACAAATAAGATTTGGCTCGTCAGACTGTTCGCCTTCACCAATGAATTCCGTGATTAACATTACGCCGCTGATACTTGGCCTGACAGCGAAGGCCATCACTTGACGACTCCCTTTTCCAGATATTCGGCAAGGTTGGTACGCATCACACCGGCTATATGGTCTGCCGCAACCTTCTGCATGTCGTTGGTCACCATTATCTTTACCAATCCTTCGAAGGAAGTGGTCTGTGGGTTCCATCCGAGTCGTGTCTTCGCCTTGGTGGGGTCTCCCCACAGGTTCACCACATCCGTGGGACGGTAGAAATCCTCGCTTACAGCCACCACCGTCTTGCCGTTGGCTACGTTAATTCCTTTCTCGTGAATGCCCTCACCTTCCCAACGTAGCTCTATGCCTGCATAGCGGAACGCCAACGTGGCGAACTCGCGCACAGTATGCTGCACGCCGGTGGCGATTACGAAATCCTCGGGCTTGTCCTGTTGCAGTATCAGCCACATACACTCCACGTAGTCCTTGGCGTATCCCCAGTCGCGCAGAGAGTCAAGATTGCCAAGATACAAGCATCCTTGCTTGCCTTGTGAGATACGCGCTGCAGCAAGGGTAATCTTGCGCGTAACGAAAGTCTCGCCGCGACGTTCGCTCTCGTGATTGAAGAGTATGCCCGAGCAGCAGAACATGCCGTACGCCTCGCGGTATTCCTTTATTATCCAATAGCCGTAGAGTTTCGCCACTGCATAGGGACTGTAAGGATGGAACGGCGTGTTTTCGTTTTGAGGGACTTCCTCCACCTTTCCATAAAGCTCCGAGGTGGAAGCTTGGTATACCCTGCATGTCTTCTCCAGATGATTGGTGCGCACAGCCTCCAGGATGCGGAGTACGCCCACGGCATCCACGTCGGCGGTGAACTCGGGTGCGTCGAAGCTGACTTGTACGTGGCTCTGAGCCGCCAGATTGTATATCTCTGTAGGCTGTACCTCGCCTATCAGTTTCACAAGGGACATGGAGTCGCCCATATCGGCGTAATGAAGATGGAAATTCGGTTTTCCCTCCAAATGCGCTATTCGTTCGCGGTAGTCCACTGACGAACGTCGTATCATTCCGTGTACTACATATCCTTTATCAAGAAGGAACTCTGACAGATAACTTCCGTCTTGTCCCGTAACTCCCGTTATAAGTGCAATGTTCTTAGACATGTGTTTGTTGTTTTTTCTGTTGTGCTTAACTTGTCTGGCTCTCCGCTGTCACTGCAAGCTGCGCTGATACCACTCGTACAGTTTGGCCACGCCCTCTTCTATCTCCACCTTGTGCGTCCAGCCAAGAGAATGCAGCTTGCTGACGTCAATGAGTTTGCGCATGGTGCCGTCGGGTTTGGAGGAGTCGAAGAACAAGTCGCCCTTGAAACCGACGGTCTTCACTACAAGCTCCGCCAGTTGTCTGGTGGTAAGCTCCTTGCCCGTGCCAACGTTGATGTGGCAGTTGCGTATCTCGCCGAGTGAGGGGATGGCTCCGCCGCGACCGGTGCTGTGGTTGCGGTCCACCACGCCGTCGGCCTTGTTGCCGTAGTGTACGCTCGAGTACTTCTCCACACCTATGATGTCCTTGAAGTCCACGTTCAGAAGGACGTGGACGGAAGCGTCCGCCATGTCCTCGCTCCAGAGGAACTCGCGCAGTGGCTTGCCTGTACCCCATAGTGTAACCTTGTCCGGCTCGATGCCGTAGAAAGCGAGAACCTTCAGAATATCATGTTCGTCGCTGCCGCCGTCTATCACGTAACGCTTTATGGCGTCGCATTCCTTTACGTTGGCTCCCACCGGACGGATGGACAAGTCCCTGCGCACCGCATCCCAGTTACCTTCTGAGAGGAGCTTCGCCAAATACGCCTTGCGCATCATGGCAGGCATCACATGACTGTTCTCCAGATGGAAGTTGTCGTTGGGACCGTATAGGTTGGTGGGCATCACGGCTATGTAGTTGGTGCCGTACTGGAGGTTGTAACTCTCGCACATCTTGAGTCCGGCAATCTTGGCGATGGCGTATTCCTCGTTGGTGTACTCAAGCGGCGATGTCAGCAGGCAGTCCTCCTTCATGGGCTGCGGAGCGTTCTTGGGGTATATGCAGGTGGAACCGAGAAAGAGAAGTTTCTTCACGCCGTGGGCGTACGACTCCGAGATGACGTTGCACTGAATCTTCATGTTCATCATTATGAAGTCGGCGCGGTATAGGCTATTGGCCATGATGCCGCCTACAAACGCCGCGGCGAGGACGACTGCATCTGGCCGCTCCTCGTCAAAAAACCTCCTCACCGCCAACTGGTCGGTGAGGTCAAGCTCGCTGTGGGTACGGCCGACAAGATTGGTGTATCCGCGACTCTTCAGGTTGTTCCATATCGCTGAGCCTACCAGACCGTGGTGGCCAGCTACATATATCTTCGCATCTTTGTTCATCTCCCTAATACATTATTATATTGTCCCCTATCTCATACAACCGCCACTATTTGACTTTCAGCGATACGTTTTTCACCAATCGCAGATGATAAGTCTTTACCGTGGCGCCGGCTTCCTTGATGGAGTTGTATGAATTGCCGGCTTTCATGCTATATGTCATGGACGCATCGTCGCAGAGATATCTGATGTTGGAACCTTTCTCATCTGTAAGCGTAAAGGGGGTCACACCGGTTTCTTCCATTATAGCGTCAAATTCGTCTGTGAGGCCCAAGTATGCGGATCTGAGAACACGAGCTTCGTCCTGCGTGGGTATGTGCCATTCTCCCAGTCCGTCTTCTACATATTCGTCTTCTATGTCGAAGACCTCCGTCGACTCGTTTTTGGCGGAAGTCATGCTGCCCCAGTCTTCCCTGGATACAAGCATGACTGATGCCGTGCCGTCCACACCCTCTTCCACGGAAGCCACCAAATGTCCGTTCCACTCAGACGCCACAGAAGGTAGCTCAACCGTTTCTTCCTGACTTTCATCTTCGCCCTCATCGCCTTCAGGCGTGATTTCCGTAGGTGTTGAGGAAGAAAAACCGAAATTGAGACAGACTGCCTGTCCCCAGTCGGCAGGCAGAATGTTGCCCGATATTTCCAAGTTGCCGTCGCTGAATGTTCCGTTCAACTTATACGGTGTACCGGCTTTCAACAAAGCCATGTAGTTTACGGACGCATATTCTTCCCCGTCGTCACCACTGTACATGATGGTAAAGGTGGTCTGGTTGCCCATAGTGGGGAATATATATACCTCATCCGAAACCCATGTCTCGTCGCTTCCTTCCTGTCGGGACAACGGTATCACCACGCCCGTAGATTCTGCGAAGCTGCCGTTCAGACACAAACCGCCACCTGATTTGGAAACCTTAATGGAAACTTTGGGGCATGACGCCGGCATACAATGCAACTCCGCATTGACCGAAGCCATTTGGTATGAAAGCTGTATCGTAACGGCGGCGTTCTGCGATGTCGGACAAATGTCCGCACATCCCATCTGCAAAGGGTGCGACACGACGTAGCCTTTCCCGGCAGACGCTGTCTGCCCATCTTCAGAAGTGACGGATTTCATGGTTACTACTGACGATAACTGAGGAGATGACGGAATTTCATATACCGACTCATCCGCCGAAAGAGCTACTATATGCGACTCTTCTCCCACGGGAACCCGTACACTCATCTGCTCGCTGGAAGAGCCTATCTTCTGCGTATCCAAAAGATTTCCGTTCTGAGAGAAAACGTATATGAAGACTGGGTATTCAAGCTGCACGTCTCCATACCCTCTTGTCCTCACCTTCACGACAGTAGACTTCTCACTGAGCACGCCCTCCTCTGGTTCGTCTTCGAAATTATACTTCTGGCACGACACCGCCAAACAAGCTAAAACAGGAACGGCAAACGCCTTCATCCACGTACAGTGGGAAAAAGAAAGAAGGTGGCTCATAGGATTTATAAATTTAGGGTTTTGAATATCATGTCTGTGGCTCCGGCATTGGACATTATATATTCACGGCAGATATCACCACGACTTGACCTCAGGTTTTTGTCCTTCCTGAGCCTGTCCATCACGGCATTGAAAATGGTGGAGCTGTCTATCTCGTAACACCCGCCCATGCGCAACAAGTCCTGCGCCTCGCGGAACCCCTTGTTGTTGGGGCCAATCAGCACAGGGACTCCGTACACCGCAGCCTCCGGCACATTGTGTATACCCACTCCAAAGCCGCCGCCCACATACGCAATCTGTCCGTACCTGTAAATACTGCTGAGCAGCCCGTAACAGTTGATTATCAAACAGTCGGCTTTATTCACACTCTCCAGGGTCGCCTCAGTGTATCTTACGAACGGTCTCTTCAACTTGTTCTCTATCAGATGCAGGTGGCTTTCGTTAATAACGTGAGGTGCCAATATGAGCTTCATCTTAGGCTGCTTGTTGAAATACGGCAGTATCAGATCCTCGTCGGGCTCCCAACTACTTCCAGCTACCAATACGGTCTCAGCCCCTTTAATGAACTCCTCCACCAACGGCAGTTCCTTGGCTTGGGCGCAGATATCTACCACACGGTCAAAACGAGTGTCCCCAACGATATGGACGTTTTGTCTGATTCCCTTGGTGGCCAACAGATTGGCGGACTCCTCATCCTGGACAAAAAAGTAGTCTATGTTTTTCAAGACCTTGGCGTATGAATAAGCATACCACTTGAAAAAGACCTTGTCCTTACGGAAAATGCTACTGATGCTGTACACAGGTATGTTCCTTTTCTTGCAGGCGGAAAGGAAACTGGCCCAGAACTCATACTTGATGAAAAAAGCCATCTCCGGGTGAACCAAACGCATAAAGCTATGTACGTTGCCCGGCGTGTCAAAAGGGAGGTAGCACACCACATCCGCCCCTTCATAATTCTTCCGCACCTCGTAACCAGAGGGGCTGAAGAACGTGAGCAATATCTTGTATTCAGAATGTTCTCTGCGGAAACGCTCTATCAATGGGCGGCCCTGTTCAAACTCTCCCAACGACGCGGCGTGAAACCAAACATACCGGCTTCCTTTCTCTATTTTCTTCCTCAGTATTCTGAAAGTCTGCACATGGCCTTTCACCAACGCCCACGCTTTCTTGTTAAACGGCGACATCAATATCACCGCCAACATATAAGTGTATATCGCTATTGAATAGAACATCAGCCCAACTTTTCTATAGCTCTACGCATTCTCTCCAAAGTTCCTTCCTTACCGAGGTACGCCGCTAACTCGTACATGTCCGGTCCCTGTCCTGCTCCCACCAGACAGACACGCCATGCGTTCCAGGGACGCACACCACGGCTCTCAGCCCATGCGTCTACCACAGTCTTTTGTCCTGCTGCGGAGAAGTCGTCTATGGAGGACAACATTTCCATCAACTCCGTCATCTCAGCCGCAGTCTTCTCGCCCCAGTTCTTACGCACGAACTTGTCTTCCGCATCTATGTCCGGAACCGCGAAGAAGAACTTGCAGAGAGGCATCAGGTCACTTGCGAAACTGATGTTGCGTTTATGCTTGTTGCCCTGCCCGTCTGTATATTCTATCACTTTCATCTTCATCATACGCACCACCTCCGTCATCTGTTCAGGCGTGGCGACAATACCTTCAGCACGAAGGACCTTGTCAAAAGCGGGTACCCAAGCCTCGTCCGGTTGACGAATGAGATACTGATGATTGAACCATGCGGCTTTTACATAGTCAAACTTGGCTCCATTTTTAGAGCACTTGTTCAAGTCGAAGAGCTTTACCATCTCGTCCAACGTCATCAGCTCTTGTTCGTTGCCCGGATTCCACCCCAGCAAAGCGAGGAAGTTTAGTACAGCCTCAGGCAAGTATCCCTTCTCGCGGTATCCACTGCTTATCTCACCACTCTTGGGGTTGTGCCATTCCAGAGGGAACACAGGAAATCCGAGTTTGTCACCGTCGCGTTTGCTGAGCTTACCGTTGCCCACAGGCTTTAGCAACAATGGCAGATGAGCGAAACGCGGCATTGTATCAGTCCATCCGAAAGCCTCGTACAGGAGTACATGCAGAGGGGCGCTTGGCAACCACTCCTCACCGCGTATCACATGGGACACTTCCATCAGATGGTCGTCCACGATATTGGCAAGATGATACGTGGGAAGTCCGTCCGCACTCTTGTACAGCACCTTGTCGTCCAGTATACTGCTGTTCACGCAAACCTCGCCGCGGATGATATCGTCCACCGCCACATTGCGGCCTGGCTCAACCAAAAACCTGACTACATACTGTGCGCCATCCGCTATCAGCCTCTTCACTTCATCGGCAGGCATGCTCAGCGAGTTGCGCATCTCCATGCGGGTACGAGCGTCGTACTGGAAATTGTCCGTAGCGCTTCGCTTGGCATCCAATTCTTCCGGCGTGTCGAAAGCTATATAAGCCTTCCCGGCATCCAGCAACTGCTTGACATACCTTTTATATATGTCTTTCCTCTCGCTTTGGCGATATGGGCCATAGTTGCCACCGAAGCCCACGCCTTCGTCAAACTGGATACCCAGCCACTTGAAGCTCTCCAGGATGTATTCCTCTGCGCCCGGGACGAAGCGTGTAGAGTCCGTATCTTCTATTCTGAATATCAAATCACCGCCATTCTGACGAGCGAAAAGGTAATTATAAAGGGCGGTACGCACACCGCCGATATGTAAAGGTCCAGTAGGACTAGGAGCGAATCTCACCCTCACTTTTCTTTCTTCTGACTCCATCATTTTGTAATTTTCTGCAAATTTAGCCTTTTTTTTTCATAATACAAGTTTTTTTTTGTATTTTCGCATTGGGAAAAAGGCTTCAACTCCAGACACATCAAAAAATAACAGAGTACACCGGGATGTTCCCGTAAGAACCCTCATGGCTAAGGAATATTATGATTAGATTTAACCACAAGCATAACCATACGCGCAAATCACACCTGTATCGCTTGGGCGTCTGCCTTTTCTGTATAGTGATATTGGCAGCATCGCTTCCGCGGGAGAAAGCGATGAAATATAGCTACGGCAAACAACAGGTTTGGGAAGATGCGGCTCTCATTGCCCAAGACAGTTTCCCAGTCCTTAAGTCGGAAGAAGAGTTGCAGAGTGAAAAAGACAGTCTGCACCGTTACTACGAGCCTTACTTTGAATGGAACAAGGCAAAACAAGTAGAGATGGTAAACAAGTTTGAGACCGATTTCCGGCAGCATCATTCAGGGGATGTTCCGTCATACTACAAGACACACATCACGGAGAAGCTGGTACATATCTACCAGCAGGGCATTATGGAATCCGCCGATTACGACAATCTCCTACAGGAAGATATCCGCCAGATACGCCTATACCAACAAAACGAGAGCGAAAGCAGAAGCACTGATTTGGTGTTCACGGAAAAGACGGCGTACGAATACCTCATGACAGACGAAGACACATCCAGCTACAGACATTCCGTACTCCAAAAATGCAACCTCAGCCTGTACCTTACTC
>CAVHNA010000027.1:0-18889 GCA_963637205.1 Bacteroidaceae bacterium | reverse complement strand
GGGTCGCGTTTCACGGAAACGCTCCTACTACGTTTCCTCTTGCGGGTCGCGTTTCACGGAAACGCTCCTACTATGTTTCCTCTTGTGGGTCGCGTTTCACGGGAACGCTCCTCCTATGTCGCGCTACTACTTAGCGGCGGCTTGCGCCGCCATCTTTTTGCCGAAGTCGGGGCTTATGTAGTTGTCGGTGCTGCGGCAGGCCTCGGCGGCGAATGCCGTGGCGGTGGACATGACGGTCTGCCAGTCGGAGTCGGAGAGCGTGGGCAGGCTCTCGCGTGTGATGCCGTTCCAGACGAGGGCGCAGGCGAAGCCAGCGTTGAAGTTGTCGCCCGCCCCCACGGAGCTCACGATGCCGTCCACCGGCGCGACGGGGAAGCGGAGGCTTCCGCGCGGGGTGCATACCGTGGCGGCCTTGTCGGCGGCGGTGCAGATGAAGGTGGGGCAGTACTCCCTGATGTGGCGGTCGTAGATCTCCTGGGCGTCGCGTGTGCCGTACATCACCTCGAAGTCGTCGGCGCTGCCCCGCACCACGGTGCTGGCCCCGAAGTTGCGCAGTATGGCCGGCGTCAGCGCCTCCAGCTCGTGCCGGTGGCTCCGGCGGAAGTTGAGGTCGTAGTACACTATGGCGCCGCTCTCCCTGGCCTCGCGCAGCATCCGCCTGATGAAAGGCCTCGTGCCGGGGCATGACGCGTAGTACGAGCCGAAGAGCACCACGTCGTCGCGCCGCATCGTCGGCAGGGGGCTGTCGTAGTCGGCCCTGGGCGGCTGCTTGTAGAAGACGTAGTGCGCGTCGGCGTTCTCGTCGAGGAAGGCCAGGCTGACGGCGCTCTTCTCGTCGGCCCTCACGTCGAAGTACTCCGTGCCCACGTTGTTCTCCTTCATGAAGCGGACGGTCTGCGCGCCCACCTCGTCGTCGCCGGTGTATCCCGCGAACTGGCACGGCACCCCGGCGCGCCCCACGCTGACTATGCTGTTGAAGCTGCTGCCTCCGGGCACCGCCGCCACGGGGCGTCCGCCCTTGAATATGATGTCGAGAATGGTCTCGCCTATGCCTATTACTCTCCTGCGCATCTCTCCACGAATTCCTTTATGTTCTTCAGATGGCTCTCGCCGGCCTTCCGGCCCATTCGGTACACCATCAGCATCTTCTGCTCGCTCTGCTGCGTGCGCCCTATGGGCAGCGTGTCCTGCGGGTAGACCAGCAGTATGCGGCCGTCCTTCTCCTGCTGGTGGAGGTAGCGCAGCTGCTCGTTGTACATGACGTGGCGGCGCGCCATGGCCTTCACGATGGCGGGATACTTGCGCATGGCCACGCGGAAGAGGGGCATGAGCAGCGTCTTGCGCTTGTAGAAGCCCTTCGGCTGCGTCAGTATCACCACGTTGCGGCGGTAGCCTATCTCCTGGAAGTACTTGAGGGGTATGGAGTCGGAGATGCCGCCGTCCAGCAGCTTGCGTCCGCCTATCTCCACCGGCCTCGACACTATGGGCATGGAGGCCGACGCCCTGATCCACTCCAGCTCGTCGTACCCCATATCGTCCAGCCTGCGGTAGACGGGCTCGGCGGTCTCCGCGTCGGTGCACACGCAGTGGAACTCCATGGGGTTCTCCCTGTACGCCTTGGCGTCGAAGACGTCGAGCGAGGTGGGCAGCACGTGGTAGCTGAAGTCCGCGCTCACCAGGTTGCCGGTGTGCAGCAGCGAGCGCAGGCCCATGTAGCGCGGGTCGTCCTTGAACCGCAGGTTGTACCTCAGGGCGCGCCCGTTCTGCCCCGATTTGTAGTTGCACCCGAACGTGGCTCCCGCCGACACGCCCACCGCGCCGTCGAAGCGGATGCCGTTCTCCATCAGCACGTCCAGCACTCCCGCCGTGAACAGCGCGCGGAGGCCTCCTCCTTCCAAAACAAGTCCTGTCTTCACCGTTTTTTTACACATTTGAGGCGCAAAGTTAGGCTTTTTTCCTTAGACATAAGCAAATTATGCGTTTTTTTGCCTAACTTCGCGACCGATTATGAAGACTTTTCAAGAATTGGGCCTTGGCGGCGAATTGCTGCAGGCCATCAGCGAACAGGGCTACGAACATCCTATGCCCGTGCAGGAGGAGGTGATACCTTTCCTGCTGAACGAGAACGAAAACAGTGACTTGGTGGCGCTCGCGCAGACGGGAACGGGAAAGACGGCCGCTTACGGCCTGCCCATCCTGCAGAGAGGCCCGTCGGTCGACGCGCCTGGCAGACGGCTTCCGTACGCACTGATACTGGCTCCCACGCGTGAGCTGTGCCTCCAGATAGCCGACGACCTGGAAGGGTTCGGCAAATACCTCAAGCACATAAAAATCCTCTCGGTGTACGGCGGCGCCAACATAGAGCCGCAGATACGCGCGCTGAGGGCCGGCATAGACATCGTGGTGGCCACGCCCGGCCGACTCATAGACCTGATGAAGCGCGGCGCCGCCGACCTCTCGGAGGTGCGCTGCCTGATACTGGACGAGGCCGACGAGATGCTCTCCATGGGATTCCAGGAAGACATCAACTCCATAATGGAGGGACTCCCCGAAGAACACCGCACGCTGCTCTTCAGCGCCACCATGAGCAAGGAGATAGAGCGCATAGCCAACAAATACCTCAAGGACAAGAAAGAGATACAGGTGGGCAGCCGCAACGAAGGCGCGGAGAACGTCAACCACATCTACTACATGGTGCACGCCAAGGACAAATACCTGGCGCTGAAACGCGTGGTGGATTTCTTCCCGCGCATCTACGCCATCATCTTCTGCCGCACCAAAGTGGAGACGCAGGAGGTGGCCGACAACCTCATACGCGACGGATACAACGCCGACGCGCTGCACGGCGACCTCTCGCAGCAGCAGCGCGACCTCACCATGCAGAAGTTCAGGCAGCACCGCACACAGCTACTCGTGGCCACTGACGTGGCGGCGCGCGGACTGGACGTGGACGACCTCACGCACGTCATCAACTTCGGAATGCCCGACGACGTGGAGGTCTACACCCACCGCAGCGGACGTACCGGACGCGCCGGCAAGAAGGGATGCAGCATCTGCATAGTGAACATGCGCGAGAAGGCACGCATCAAGCAGGTGGAGAAAATCATCAAGAAGGAGTTCGAGAAAGGCGTGATGCCCGAACCCAAGGAGATATGCCGCAAGCAGCTCTACCATGTCATAGACGACATAGAGCGCGTGGAAGTGGACGAGGAGGAGATAGCCCCGTTCATGGAAGACGTAAGCAAGAGATGGGAGTGGCTGGACAAGGAAGACCTGATAAAGAGAGTGCTGAGCCGCGAGTTCGGACGCTTCCTCCAGTACTACGCCAACGCCCCCGAGCTCACAGCCCCCGCCGCCGCGACGTCTTCGCGCGGAGAGAAGGGAAAAGACAAGGGACGCAAGAAGGGCGGCAGCCGCACGGCTGAAGAAGGATACGTGCGTCTCTTCCTCAACGTGGGCAAGATGGACGGCATGTTCGCCCGCGAGATAATAGGCATGATAAACAACAACGTCAAGGGCGACAAGGTGGAGATAGGACGCATCGACCTGATGAAGAACTTCTCCTTCGTGGAAGTGGCGGAGAACGACGCCGACAGGGTGATGAAGAGCCTGAAGCACGGCGTCACCGTGAAGGGACGCAGCGTGGTGGCCGACCTCAGCACGCCAGCACCGTCCGACTCAGGCGACTCCAAGCGTGGTGGCTCGAGGTCGCGCGGCGGATACTCCGAGCCGGGATACGGCAGGAAGGAAGGCCGCAAGGGCAACGCCAGAAAAGACTACGCTCCGGAGCCCAAAGGCAGGAAGTCGTCCGAGCAGAAGAGCAAGAGCTTCAGCAAGGCCGACTGGATGGAGTTCTTCAACGAAGCCCCGGGCAAGAAGACCAAGGCGCAGCGCAAAGCCGAGAAGATGGCGTCAGGCCGCGGCGGCAAGCGCAAAGACTGAACAACGTAAAGCCTGACGCGACAACACCGACAGATATCTATGAAACATTTGATGTTGACACTCGCCCTTCTGGGCGGGATTCTGCATTCACGTGCCGACGAGGGCATGTGGATGCTTAGCCATATAGACGCCAAGACGGCGGAGGCCATGAGCGGACTGGGACTGCAGTTGACGCCGGACCAACTCTACGATACGGACGGCGCAAGCCTGAAGGACGCTGTGGTGGACTTCGGCGACTTCTGCTCGGGCGTGGTGGTGAGCGACAAAGGTCTGGTCTTCACCAACCACCACTGCGGCTACAGCTCCATACAGAAACTCTCCACGCCAGAGGACGACATACTCACCAACGGCTTCGTGGCGCGCAAACGCAGCGAGGAACGTCCCGTGGAAGGACTCTTCGTCCGCTTCCTCTACAAAACGGAGGAATGCACGGGCAGGGTGATGAGGGCGCTGAACGAACTCTACGCCGCCCATCCCGAGACACCGGCTAGCGACATCAACAACGAGTACACCGACAGCATCTGCAACGCCCTGGAGACGGAATACTCCAAGGAATACCCGGGCATGGACTGCCAGGTGAAGGGCTTCTACGGCGGCAACGCTTTCTACGTAAGCATATACAAAGTCTACAACGACATACGCCTCGTGTTCACCGCCACGGAGACGCTGGGCAAGTTCGGCGGCGACACGGACAACTGGATGTGGCCGCGCCAGACGTGCGACTTCAGCGTGTTCCGCATCTACGCCGACAAGAACGGCGAGCCGGCGTATTACAGCGAGGACAACGTACCCCTGCACACCGCCAACCATGCCAAGGTGAGCGTGGACGGTTACCAGGCCGGCGACTACTGCATGACGGTGGGCTATCCCGGGAGCACGAGCCGCTACCTGAGTTCGTGGGGCATAGACGAACGCGTGAACGCCCGCAACGTCAGCACCATACAGGTGCGCGGCAAGAAACAGGAGGTGTGGAAACGCTTCATGGACGCGGACCGCGCCGTGGGCATCAAGTACGCCAGCAAATGGGCGAGCAGCAGCAACTACTGGAAAAACTCCATAGGCATGAACAAGGCTGTGGCCGACCTCAACGTCATAGACAGAAAGCGCGCGCTGGAGCAGAAGGTGCGTCAGTGGTACGAGGGTAACGACGACCTGGAGAGACGTTTCTCCGGCATGTTCCCGGCACTGCAAAAGGCGTACGGCGAGCGTCACGACGTTGTCTACGCCTCGGGCTTCTTCAACGAGACGTTCTCACGCGGCATAGAGATATACCGTGTGGCCAACATGCTCAACAGGATGAGCCAGGACGCCGACAGCGCACAGGTAGCGTCCACCCAGGAGAGGCTGCAGGCTTTCTTCAAGGACTACGACTCCGCCCTCGACGAAGCTACCATGGCGGCCCTGCTCGCCAACTACAAGGAGCAGGTGAAGGACGACACCTTCATGCCCGCTTTCTACAAGACCATAGAAGAGGATTTCCACGGCGACTGCGCGGCGTACGCACGTCATCTGTTCGCCAACACCATCTGCACCAAGACGAACTGTCTGGACCTCCTGCTCGCCGACAGCACCCTCAGGGACACTGACCCGGCCTTGCTGTATGCGGCTTCCATACCTGACAAGTCGCAGGAGCTGTACGGTAGCATAAAGAAGCAGAACAAGGTGATAAGCTACAACGAGCATCTGCTGACCCAGGCTCTGCTGGAGATGGACCAGGAGACTCCACACTACAGCGACGCCAACTTCACCATGCGTCTCTCTTACGGGTTCGTTCAGGACTACACCGCACAGGGACACCACTTCCAATACTATACCGACTCGCAGAGCTTGCTGGACAAAGCCGCCAAACAGGACGAGACGGAAGACTACAAGCTGGAGGACGATATAATACGGCTCATGGAGAAGGGCGACTGGGGACGGTACGCCGACAAGAAGACGGGAGACATGCACCTGTGCTTCATCTCCAACAACGACATCACTGGCGGTAACTCAGGCAGCCCTATGTTCAACGGCAAAGGCGAACTCATCGGCCTCGCGTTTGACGGCAACTGGGAGGCTATGTCGGGCGACATAAGTTTCGACAGCAGTCTCCAGCGTTGCATCGGCGTGGATATCCGCTTCGTGCTCTTCATCATGGACAAGTGGGGCGGAGCCAAGAACCTCATCAAGGAGATAGGGCTGTGATAACTCTTGTCCAGACGGACATTGCATACGCACAGACGGAGTTGAACTTACAGACTGCGGAGCGTGCCTTGCTTGACGCTCCACATTCCGACCTGTACGTTCTTCCCGAGATGTGGAACTCCGGTTTCATGGCCATGCCCGATGCCCGCTCCGGCGACAATTCCTTACAATGGATGATGCGGATGTCGCGAGAACTTGACGCGGCCGTTGCCGGCAGTATGGCGGCGAAAGAGGGAGACGTTTTCGTCAACCGTCTGTATTTCGTGAAGCCTGACGGTGCGGTTTCGTGGTACGACAAACGCCATCTATTCACTTTGGGCGGAGAACACCTGCACTACTCCGCCGGCAGAGAACGCACGGTGGTGGAGTGGAGAGGCGTACGTTATCTGCTGCAGATATGCTACGATTTGAGGTTCCCCTCGTTCGCACGCAACGCTTACGACGACAGCCTCCCCTCGCACGCCCTTTACGACTGCATACTGTGCGTGGCGTCGTGGCCTTCGTCCAGACGGGCGGCGTGGGATACGCTGTTGTGCGCTAGGGCAATAGAGAATCAGTGCTACGTGTGCGGCGTAAACAGGATAGGAGAAGACCATGCATGCCGGTATTCGGGAGGGACGGTTGTCATAGACCCTTACGGCAACGAAGTGGCATCGTGCGCCGACAACGAACAGACAACCGTCACGGCCTCGCTTGACATGGAGGCTCTCGTGCGGTTTAGGGAGAAGTTCCCTGTACTGAAAGACGCGGACGAAGGACGGAAAGCCTGAACCGCGAAGGGATGTTAGGAAACAAAACGACATAACACAACAAAGTATGAACAAAACGTCGAAATACAGATTCACCGTAATTGTACCTGTCTACAACGAGGAGGATAACATGCAAAGGCTTGAAGAAGAACTCTCGGCTTTCGTGGCCCAGTCGCCAATGAGCGCATGCGTGCTCTTTGTAAATGACGGCTCGAAAGACAAAAGTCTCGCTGGCATGCAGCGCATCTGCAACGTCCATGACGATTTCTACTATATATCGTTCGCCCACAACTGCGGACTCAGCGCCGCCATCAAGGCCGGCATAGACGCCTGCGAGTCGGAGTATGTGGGATATATAGACGCCGATCTCCAGACATCACCTATGGATTTCAATCTGTTGCTCGACTACGCCCAAAGCTATGCGCTCGTCACAGGAATACGTGTAGGCAGAAAGGACTCCGCATGGAAGAAGTGCCAGTCCAAGATAGCCAACGCCTTCCGCCGTACGATGACAGGCGACACGGCGCAGGACACCGGTTGCCCACTGAAAGTAATGCACACCGATGCGGCCAAGAGGATACCCTTCTTCAAGGGGATGCACCGTTTCCTTCCTGCCCTGATGCTGTTGCAGGGAGCGGACACTAAGCAGATACCTGTTCGGCATTTCCCACGTCAGGCCGGGGTTTCCAAGTTCAGTATGCGCAACAGGTTCTTCGGTCCTTTGGCGGACTGTTTCGCATACCGTTGGATGAAGACACGCTACATAATGTACAGCATAGCGGATAGCAAGATATGATAGTGACATCCATAGGCCTGCTCGCCCAACTGTTCTACACCGCACGCATACTTGTGCAGTGGATAAAGAGCGAGAAGTCGGGCAAGATAGAGTCGCCTCTGCTTTTCTGGGTGTTCAGCATCATGGGTTCTTCGTTGCTTTTCACGTACGGATGGCTGCGGCAAGATTTCTCCATCATCTTCGGGGAGTTCATCTCGTTCTATATCTACCTGTGGAACCTCAAGACGAAAGGCCTGTGCGAAATCTTGCATATCTCGCACGGCGTGGTGAACGCGCTGTATCTGGTTCCCGTGGTCTGCCTGCTGTATGTGGCCAACGGCTTTGAGAGTTTCGCCCTGCGTTTCCTCCGCAACGACGAAGTCCCCGTCTATGCTCTGGTATGGGGCTCCGTGGGGCAGTTTATATATAAGATGCGATTCGTGTATCAGTGGTACTACAGTCACAAGCGCAAGGAGAGCATATTGCCCATGGGTTTCTGGTACATGGCGGTGACCGGTTCGTTGATGATAATCATATACGGCATCTTCAGGCAAGACTGGGTGTTAGTGATTGGGCAGGTGGGCATCTATGCGTCCTTCCGTAATATTATAATAGGCAGAAAGAACTTGAAATGAGAAGATACTTGCAGTCCGTACGTCCGTACATTCCTTATATATTGGCGTTGATACCCGTTATGGCGTTCAGGGAGCTCACTCCGCAGAACGAGTTGCGCTACTTGACCATAGTGGATGAAGCCTTGCGCGACGGTCACTTCTGGTCGTTCACTTTCGAGGGCGCTATATATGCCGACAAGCCGCCCTTCTACTTTTGGCTGCTGATGGCCGCACGTTGGCTGTTCGGTGCGCATGTGCCTCTGGTGATAAACATGTTCTCCCTCATTCCTGCCATAGGAATACTCATGATATTCAAGAGATGGACGGAGAGGTTTGCCCCGTCTTACCTTAAAGGCGAGATGACTGCATGGATGCTTGCCACCTGCGGACTGCAGTTGGGCATGGCCGTTTTTGCCCGCATGGACATGCTCATGAGTCTGTTCATAACGTGGAGTATGTATATCTTTTGGCAGCGCATTCAGGCTGATGAGAAGGAGAACGATGCGTGTCTATCGTGGACGATGGGCCTTATGCTTTTCCTTGCGCTCTTCAGCAAAGGTCCGTTGGGTATTCTCATTCCTCTTGTTTCTGTCACCGTCTTCTTGCTTCTGGACGGAAAAATCTCCAAGTGGTTCCGCGTTTGGAACTGGAGGGTGTGGCTGCCTGTCATCGTAGGATGCGCCGTGTGGTGGGGTGCCGCATATATGGAGAGCGGAGCGGAATATGTAAACAATATGCTGTTCCATCAGACGGTGGACCGTGCGGTGGACGCATTCCACCACCAGCGCCCTTGGTGGTTCTACCTCAAGACCATTTGGTACACCACACTGCCTTGGGGGCCTTTCTGCATAATAGTGATACTTATCTCCTTAGCGAAACGCACATGGACACGGGAACCTCTTCAGAAATTCTTCACCACCGTATTCCTCAGCACCTTCGTTATGCTGTCTCTTATTTCGGGCAAGCTGGACGTATACTTGTTGCCGGCTTATCCGTTCTTGGTTTACGGCGGCATGCTGCAGTTTTGCCAGAGGCCGGTGTCGGAGAAGACTGCTCCGGTTATAGTAAAGACCTGCAAGGTTCTGATGTGTATCATTTTCGTTGCAGGTCTCTGTCTACCGTTGGCGTATAAGTATCTTCCGCTATCTTGAGGACTTCTTGCTGAGTATTTCGTTTGCCGCCTTGTTGAAATAGGCGATGCACTGAATGATGTCGGGTACGGAGTTGCCCCAGTTGTTCTCGTACTCTATAGCGAAATAGCCCTTGAAGTGTTGTGCCTTGAGCTCCTTGAGCATCGCTTCCACATCCAGACACCCTTGTCCCCAGATAACGTCAAGTTGCTCGTGTACGTTTTCCTTCTTGGGAGCGATGTCCTTGAAGTGAAGGGAAACGATTCTGCCGCTTAGCATGTGCAGACAGTCGGTCTGCTGTAGCCCTTCGCGTCGCCAGTGTCCCACGTCGGCGCACGAACCTATCTTGGAGCTTCTGCCTTTTATCGCGTCAAGAAGATTCTGTGGATTCCAGTATTCCGAAGGCTTCGGATGGTTGTGTACGGAGACCTTGATGTCATAGTCGTCGGAAAGTTTCTCCACAGTGTCCCACAGAGCCAGGGGCGGTTCGCAGGTGATGTATTCCATCTTCATCTCCTTGGCGAGTTGGAACACTTGCTCCCATTCTCCGGCATCTTCACTGGTGAATACGCCTGTGCCCACAATACGCACGCCTCTCTTGGCGGCCTCGGCGCGCAGCTCTTTCCTGTCTGTGGCCGTCAGCTCCGGACCGAACGTCTTGTCGACCCACTTGCCGCCTATGCGGTGGCCTGGGTAGACCTCAATATACTTCACGCCCATTTGCTCCAGCTTGTCCAGAGCCTCCATCAGCGTGAACTTGTGGAATGTGTACGACTGTACGGCCAACTTCCATCCGGCTTTCTCCGCTACTGTCTTTTTTGCCCATGTCGGCTGCGGCCATACCGCACAGAAGAGTGTCAGTACGGCCGTTATGATAAATTTTCTGGTCATGATGTTTTTTTGATAGTACGGACGCTTCTCCTTATTCCGGCATTGCAGGCAAGGAGTATCCGTTGTGGTACGTGTGTTTTATCCACTCCTCGGCGGCTTCCTTGGCGTTCATCTCTATGAAGCGACGGTCGAAGCGTGGGTCTCCATCAATGACCTTGAAGTCGTCGTAGTTGACCACTTTGATGGTATCGCTTGCCGAGATGTTGGTGAAGCGCATGTTCTCTCCGTCCCATTTGAGCTCGCGATGCAGTCCGTACAAGCCTGCCAGACGTACCGCCAACACGCCCATGTCCACCATCTCCGTGAACGGGCCGCTGAACTGGAAGTTGGAGGACGCTTCCACACGGTTTTCTGGTGACTCCTTGCAGGCGCGTATCCAGTCTTGCTCGTGCGTGTTGCTATCCCATATACTTATCACTTCGGAATGTCCTCCCTTGACGCGGGGTATAACAGGTTTCGGCTCCTTGAAGTCTTTCATGCGCGACTTGGGCAGGAGGGTGGGGTTGAATCCGTAGCAGCCCATCATTATCTTGCCCTTGGTGCCTACGAAGATTACGCCGCCGTTCTCGTCGCCCATCATCTCGCCGTCCTCCAGCTCTTCGGGGCGTGGAGGCATCAGTCCGCCGTCGTACCAATGTACTTTAACTTCCGGCATCTTCACCTTGCCCATCTTGGGTCGTGTGGGGAATGTGTAGGTTATCATTTCCGCGTGTGGCGGCGAGAAGAGGTTGCTCATGGTTGAGCTGGCGATGACGCTTGACGGATGTTTGATGCCCAATGCCCATACCACCGGATCCATGATATGGCAAGCCATATCGCCTAATGCGCCTGTGCCGAAATCGTACCAGCCGCGCCAGTTCCATGGCGTATAGGATGGATGGTATGGCCGCATCCGTGCCGGGCCTATGAAGGATGCCCAGTCCAGAGTCTCAGGCACGGACGGCGTGTCAGTGGGCTGCATCAGTCCCTGTGGCCAGATAGGACGGTCCGTCCAACAGTGTACTTCCGTGACTTCGCCTATCGTGCCGTCCCATATCCATTCCGCTACACGCCGGCACCAGTCGAACGAGTTGCCCTGGTTTCCCATCTGTGTGGCCACGCGGTATTTCTTGGCGAGTGCCGCCAACAGTCGTGCCTCGTACACAGTGTGCGTAAGCGGTTTCTGGCAATACACGTGTTTGCCCAACGTCATGGCGTGTGCGGCTATGGTGGCATGCGTGTGGTCGGGTGTGGCCACCAGCACAGCGTCTATGCTGTCCTTCATCTCGTCGAACATCACGCGCCAGTCCTTGAACCGTTTTGCGTTGGGATAGTCGTTGAACGTCTTGGCCGCATAAGACCAGTCCACGTCGCACAGAGCCACTATGTTCTCCGTGTTCATGTAGGTCAGGTTGCGTCTTCCCACACCTCCCACGCCTATGCCGGCGATATTGAGTTTGTCACTCGGCGACACATGCCCGAACCTTTTGCCAAGCACTGTATTCGGCACAATTATCAGCGCAGCGGCACCCATGCCACTGCGCTTGATGAAATTTCTTCTTGATATGTTACCCATATAACCTTTGTCTACAGAGTTTGGCCTACTGAACTTCCAGCACGGCTGCGAACCCTCCGTTCCTTACCATGTGAATGTCTTTCTTCTTGCTACTGTCTACAGACATTTCCTTATGCAAATAGTCCATAGCCATGATGTGAGCGTTCACGCCGTCTTCAAAGCTGGTCATCTTGTACGTCTTGCCTGCCGTCAAGAAAGAGAGGTCTATCTGGAGGTCTCGTTCCTTCCCGTTGGTGAAGCCTCCTATGTACCACTTGTCGCCCTTGCGCTTGGCGGTGACGCAGTACTGTCCGGCCTCTGCGGCAAGCACGCGTGTCTCGTCCCAGTTGACGGGCATCTTTGTGAGGAAGTCGCGGCAGTCGGGCCACTTGTCGTAGCGGCAGGGATTGTCCATGAGCATCTGAAGGTTCGACTCGAAGAGCACGAACACGGCCATGTTATACGCCTTGGTGCCTATGCCGGCGCAGATGGGGCGGTTGCCATGATGTTTCTCGGGCTGGTAGCAGAGCATAGAACCCGGCGTATAGTCCATAGGGCCGACGGCACCTCTCAGGAAGGGGAACCACACCGTATTCTCGGGACGGCAGCTTCCGTTGTATTCCATGCCGCGCACGCCTTCGTAAGTCAGCACGTTGGGATATTTGTAGTCAAGTCCGCTGGGGTGGAACGCACCGTGGAAGTCCACGAAGATATGATGCTTGGCGGCTTCCTTGGCTACACGCTCGTAGAAGTTGACCATCCACTGGTCCTGGCGGTCCATGAAGTCTATCTTTACACCCTTGATGCCCCATTCCTCGAAGACCTCGAACACGTTCATGTTATGTTCTACGGTAAGCCACGGCAGCCATACGATGATGCCCACGCCCTTGCCTTTGGCGTAGCTGATGAGTTCAGGCAGATGCACCTCGGGGTTGGTCTTGAACGGGTCTCTGGTGTCCAACGCCCATCCTTCGTCCATAAGCATATATCCCACGCCGTTGCGTGCGGCGAAGTCCACGAAGTACTTGTACGTATCCAGGTTGATGCCGCTCTTGAACGTAACGTCAGGTCCGTAGGGAATACCGTTGAGCCAGTCCCAGCAGGTAAGTCCGGGCTTTATCCAGTCGGTCTCGCCTATGACGTTCTCCGGCGCAAGGCGCATAGGCATGGTGCTCTCCGCCAGTTTCCTGTCGTCTTGCGTGATGAGGACGTAACGCCAAGGGAAGCTGCGTGTTCCCGAAGTCTTGGCTATGTAGTCAGCCTCTTTGAGAATCTTCTGGCTACGGTCGCCTTGGTCTTCGTACTCCAGCGGGTTCTTGGGGTGTACGCCGTAGAAGCCGTTCTCGGCGTTGCCCTTGAGGAATGTGCCGGGGTAGTCGAAGAGGTCGAACTCACTGATCAGCATCTTGTGGTTCTTGCCCATGACGAGTATGGGCAGTTCGCTCATCTTGTCTTCCGCTTTCCAGCTTTTGCTGTCCACCACGGAGTATGCCTCCTCGCAACTGGTCTTGAAGCTGCCCGTCTGCTGCAGCACGAGGCGCGAGTCTTCGGCAAGCTGCCATGTGGCGTCCTCGGCCATCACCTCGATGTCGCCCTTTATGGACGTGACGAAGCGGTATGCCACCGCGTCGTCGTAGATGCGCCACTCCACCTTGTAGTTGCCGCCCATGTTGAGGGTGAGCAGGGTGTACTTGTTTTCCACGGTGCTCGCTTTGAGCGGATGTATGGGAGTCACCGTCTCGTTCACCTCACGCACTTTCTTGCTCTTCAGCGAGGGCTTCTCGCCCAAGGTGCGGTCGCGCAGTGTCATGCCTATGTGGCATTTGTCGAGCAGAGTCTCGCCGCCGCTCACCACGTTGTAGTAGATGCGGTCCGAGATGGTCACGTTCACCTGCGTCTGCCCGTCGGGGCTCGACGCGCTCACTGTCTTCTGTGCCCATGCCGCCATTCCTGCGAAGACGAGAAGGGCCATGGAAAGGAATTGTCTTTTCATTTGTCTCTTAATAGTTTTGATAGTTTTATGTTTTGTTTGTTCCGTGTCTTTAGGTAGTGTTACGTGCGCCTTGCCGCGTTTTGGCGAGGAGTGCGGTCACTTTCTATCCTTGATGTCTACAGCCTCTATGACGTTGATGGCGTAGTCGCCCAGCTTCTCGCACTCGCTGATGATGTCCATGTAGAAGACTCCCGTCTGGTATCCGTAGAGCTTGTTGTTGATGTCCACCACGTTCTGGTTCTTCAGTTGCGTGCGGTAGTTGTTTATCTCGTGCTCCGTGTTGTAGTTCAGGTTCAGGTCCATATATTTGTGTTCGCCTTCCTCCACCACAGTGTCCATCTTCTTCAGGGCTTCGGCCACGAGTCCCATCATGCTGTGCATGTGGCGGTACTGGTCTTCCGTAAAGTCCTCGGCGGCATACTGGCGTTTGCGGTTCATGGTGCGCGCCAGGTTGTAGCAGCTGTCCCCTATGCTCTCCAGTTCCGAGCACACGCGCATCATGTGCTGTATCTCCAGCTTTGACTCCACGCTGAGCCTTCCCTCGCTGACCTTGGCGAGGTAGTCGGCTATCTCCACCTCCATGCGGTCCGTTATGCTTTCGTATTTCTCTATGCGCGAGAAGAGCTTGTTGAAGTCTTCGCCCTTGGTGGTGGTCAGCAGCTCGTGCGTCATGCCGAACATCCTGACGCATCTCTCCACGAAGACGTTAATCTCCTTCTTGGCCTCCAGTATGGAAAGCTCGGCGGTGGAGAGCAGTCCTCCGCTGATGAATCTCAGCCTCATGTCCTCGTCTTCCTGTTTGCCTGCGCTCTGCGGGATGAGCCAGCACACCACCTTCTCCATGGGTTTGACGAACCATACCAGGATAAGCACGTTGCACACGTTGAACGAGGTGTGGAAGGCCGCCAGGGCCGCGTTGAGCGTCACTACGTCCTGCGACTGCGCATGCAGGTCGCATCCCACCATTCCGCATACGAACGAGAGGAAGTAACGGTAGATGCACAGCACCCATATCACTCCGAAGAGGTTGAAGATAAGGTGTGCGGCGGCGGCGCGGCGTGCCTGTATGCTCGCTCCCAGCGCCACCACGTTGGAGGTGATGGTGGTGCCCACGTTCTCGCCCATCACCAGCGCTATGCCCATGTCCAGCGGCAGTGCTCCCGTGGAGCAGAGCGTCATGGTGATGGCCATGATGGCCGCCGAACTCTGCACGGCGCACGTGAGCAGCCCGCCTATGAGGAGGAACAGGAAGTAGCTGCCGTATCCCCATCCGCTGAGGCTGGAGAGGAAGCTGAGCAGTGCCTCGTTCTGCCCCAGGTTCATCTCGTTGGCGTTCATCCTCAGGGTGGTGAGCCCGAGCAGCATCAGCGACAGTCCCATGATGAACTCGCCCAGATTGGTGTTCTTCTTGGTGTATATGAGTGCTATGGCCACTATGATGCACGAGTACACCATCAGCCGCATGTCGAAGCTGCCGCCCAGCACCATTATCCACGCCGTGGCCGTGGTGCCTATGTTGGCGCCCATGATGACGCTGATGGCTTGTGAGAGGGTGAGCAGGCCTGCGCTGACGAAGCTCACGGTCATCACGGTGGTGGCGGTGGAGCTCTGCACGGACATGGTGATGAACGCGCCGGTAAAGATGCCGGTGACGCGGTTCGTGGTCATGGTGCCCAGAATGTTTCTCAACTTGCTGCCGGCCATTTTCTGCAGCCCTTCGCTCATGACCTTCATGCCGTACATCAGCAAGGCCACGCAACCGAATAGAATAAGGAATTCCATACTTGTATGTATCTTCTTTTTTGTGTTGTTTCCGTTAATTAAGGAAGAGAGCCAGCGTCGCCTTGGCGATGCCGACTCTCTTCCTTTCCGTTGTCTATATGTTGTACTCCGCCGACACCCTGTTGGTGAGTTCTACGAACTGCCGTACGCTCAGCTGTTCGGGTCTGAGGTTGAACACTTCGTCCGCGAGCAGAGCCTGGTGGTCGGGCACCGTGCGTCCTTCCTGCGTGCAGGCGTTGTCCAGCCCTGCGAGCAGCGGCTTCACGCTGTTGCGGAGTGTCTTGCGTCTTTGGTTGAACGATGTCTTCACCACTTGGCGGAAGAGCTTCTCGTCGCAGCCCAGCTCGCGGGTGCTGTTGCGTGTCATGCGTATCACTGCGCTCTTCACCTTGGGCGGCGGGTTGAAGACGTTCTCGTGTACGGTGAACAGGTACTCCACGTCGTACCACGCCTGCAGCAGCACGCTCAGTATGCCGTACGCCTTGCGTCCGGGCTGTGCCGTGACGCGCTCCGCCACCTCCTTCTGTATCATGCCTGTGCAGCACGGTATCAGGTTTTTGTACTCCAGCATCTTGAAGAATATCTGGCTGCTGATGTTGTAGGGGTAGTTGCCCGTGAGCACGAAGGGTTCGCCGTCGAAGGTCTTCTCCAGGTGCATCTTCAGGAAGTCGTCCTCTATGATGTCTTCCTCCAGTTCGGGGAATGCGTCGCGCAGGTACGCCACGGACTCTATGTCTATCTCCACCACCTTCAGCGGCCTCCGCTTGGGCATGAGAAACTGCGTCAGCACCCCCATTCCGGGACCCACTTCCAGGACGGGAATGTCGGGGCAGGCATCCACGGTGTCCGCTATGTCCTTGGCTATGCTCAAATCCTTCAAAAAGTGCTGGCCAAGGGATTTTTTCGGCTTCACGTTTCTCATACTTGGTTTTTTCTTGTTATTTTCGCGGTGCAAAGATATGAAAAAAACGACAAAAACATACTTTCGGGGTAACGGAAATTTAACGCCCAAGTCCTTTCTTCAGCGTGTGGCCAAGGTGGTGACGCCTTTTTTGTTCGCCGTGGCCATACTGTGGTGGATGTACCGCGGTTTCCGCTGGGACGAGATGCGCGACCTGCTTTCCGGCGGCATGTCGTGGCGCTGGATGCTGCTGAGCCTCCCCTTCGGAGTGCTGGCGCAGGTGTTCCGCGCCCTGCGCTGGCGGCAGCAGCTGGAGCCGCTGGGCGAGAAGCCGCGCCTGCGGACCTGCGTCAACGCCGTCTTCGTCAGTTACGCCAGCAGCCTGGTCATACCCCGCGTGGGCGAGGTCTTGCGCTGCGGCATACTCAGGAGGTACGACGGTGTCAACTTCAGCCGCTCCGTGGGCACCGTGGTGACGGAGCGTCTCGTGGACACGGCCATGATACTGTTGCTCTCGTTCGTCACCGTGCTGGTGCAGATACCCGTTTTCCTGATGTTCTTCCGTCGTACCGGTGTCAGCCTGGAGGGTTTCCTCGGGTCCTTCTCGTCGACGGGCTACTTCGTCATGGCCGTCTGCGGCGTGCTGGTGGCTCTGGCCTCGTGGCGCATGTTCCGCCGCCTGGGCATGTTCGCCCGGGGCAAAGCCGTCGTCCGCGACGTGTGCGATGGCCTGGTGTCGGTGTGCAAGGTGGAGCGGCGTTTTCTCTACCTGCTGTATAGCGTGTCCATTTGGGTCTGCTACTATCTGCACTTCTACCTTACCTTCTTCTGTTTCTCCTCTACGTCCCACTTGGGGGCTATGGCGGCCCTCGTGGCGTTCGTCACGGGCACGTTCGCGGTGATAGTGCCCACGCCCAACGGTGCCGGGCCGTGGCACTTCGCGGTGAAGACCGTGCTGGTGCTCTACGGCGTGGAGCAGTGCTCGGCGGCGGCGTTCGTGCTGATAGTGCACACGCTGCAGACCCTGCTGGTGGCCTTGCTCGGCGGCTATGCCATGGTGGCCCTGGCGTTCACCAGGCGCACCACGTCTTCGGGAGCCGCCGCCAGTGAAGTGGCGCCGTGAGCCTTGAGGAAGTCCTCGTCGCGGAACCCCCAAAGCACCGATATGCACTCCACGCCCGTGTTGCGCGCCGTCTCTATGTCCACGTCCGAGTCGCCCACGTACACCGCCTCCCCCGCGTCAGCCTTCAGGGCCGAGAGCGCCAGCCGCAGCATGTCGGGAGCGGGCTTCCTCCTCACTCCTTCCCTTTCTCCTATGGCCAAGTCCACCGTTCCCCCGCGGAAGAAACGTTCGAACAGCTCGTCCACGCCGGCCTGCAGCTTGTTGCTGACTATGGCTATGCGGTAGCCCTGCGCATGCAGCGTGTCCAGCATCTCCTCCACGCCGGGGTAGAGGCGCGTGTGGTCCATGCAGTGCTCCACGTAGTGTCCGCGGAAGACGCTGAGGCAGCGCGCCGTGGCCTCGCTGTCCGTACCCTCGGGCACGGCCCGCTCTATCAGTTTCCCCACGCCGTTGCCCACGAACTGCCTCACCTCGTCCACCGTGCGCATGGGCATCCCCATCCGCCGCAGGGCGAAGTTGGCGCTGTTGGCCAGGTCGGCCAGCGTGTCCGTCAGCGTCCCGTCCAAGTCGAATATCACAGCTTTTGTTTCCGATGTCATAATTCCCGTCTTTTGGTTTCCGAGGCGCAAAGGTACGGCTTTCTTCGCGTCCGTCAAAGGGGAATCGCCCTTCCGGGTGGACTGGGGAAGCGAAAAGAGAGCGGAATCGGCCGCGTCCAGCTCCATTCCGCCTTGCGAGAGGCTAGAATCGTCGAATCCGGCCACTTTCCGCTCTGCTTGGAGCAAGATTCACGCGTCGAAGGCTCCATTCCGCCTAGCGAGAGGCTAGAATCGCCGAATCCGGCCACTTTCCGCTTTGCTTGAAGCAAGATTCACGCGTCGAAGGCTCCATTCCGCCTTGCGAGAGGCAAGAATCGTCGAATCCAGCCACTTTCCGCTCTGCTTGAAGCAAGATTCACGCGTCGAAGGCTCCATTCCGCCTTGCGAGAGGCTAGAATCGTCGAATCCGGCCACTTTCCGCTCTGCTTGAAGCAAGATTCACGCGTCGAAGGCTCCATTCAGAAATTTTTGAGGCAGTCGTCTGCGAGCGGTGCCTCCTTCGCGTTTCCCTTGCGAGGGCGCATTTGGCGCAAATGCGCCTCCTAGTAGGAGCGTTTGCGCCAAACGCGACCCGCATCTGCATAGTTGGAGCGTGTCTTCAATGCGTGACCTGCGCAAGGGGAAAGGTAGTAGGAGCGTTTGCGCCAAACGCGACCCGCAGCGGCATGGTTG
>CAVHNA010000026.1:679-19101 GCA_963637205.1 Bacteroidaceae bacterium | reverse complement strand
GTTACTTTCCAAACGGCATGGAACTATTGTTTGCGAACATTGTTTACTTTCCAAACGGCATGGAACTATTGTTTGCGAACATTGTTTACTTTCCAAATGGCATGGGACTATTGTTTGCGAACATTAGTTACTTTCCAAACGGCATGGAACTATTGTTTGCGAACATTGTTTACTTTCCAAATGGCATGGAACTAATGTTTGACTATGACGATAATGTTGAAAGTTTAGAAAAGGCTATGAGCAGGAGCAGCGGTGTAGGGCGCACCCAGGAGAAGTGCTATTACTATGGGTCGCGTTTGACGCAAACGCTCCTACTACCGAAACCTTGCGGTCACAGGACTTAGGAGGCGCATTTGCGTCAAATGCGCCCACGCAAGGGTCGGATAGCAAGCGCAGACTTCCAAAACGCACCCTTCGCAAACGTAAAGAAATCATGTCGCGGCGTGGGGCACGCCCCGGAGAGATGGGTCGCGTTTGACGCTCTGGCAAGCTTCTCCTTCGTCGCCGAGCGGGCGCAAACGTTCCTATTTCGCCGAGGGCTGACGCATTCGTCGGTCATCGCGACATCGCACTTGATTTATTTAACCCGATTTATTTGGACTGTTGTGGACAAATGTCTAACTTTGTGCCGAGAACGTTGCCCTTAGCGGCACTTTTCGCTTAACTGACAAACAATTTACACCATTATTGCAAACAAAAAGAAAGACTATGAAGAAGAAACTGTTCATCACACTGGCGGCGATGGCCATGGGGCTCGTCGGCTGCACACAGGGCGAGAAAGCCGAATCGGAGAAGACGAAGAGCCTGGTGCTCTACTACTCGCAGACTGGTGCCACGAAGGCCGTGGCGGAGGAGCTGCAGGGCAAGGTCGGGGCGGACATAGAGCCCATAGAGGTGGAGGTGCCATACGACGGCACGTACTCCGAGACCATAGAACGCTGCCAGAAGGAGATGGAGACTGGCGAACTGCCGGTGCTGAAACCACTGAAGTCGGACCTTGCGCTCTACGACACCATATACCTGGGCTACCCAGTGTGGTTCGGCACCTTCGCGCGCCCCGTGGTGGCTCTGGTGGGACAGAACGAGTTCGAGGGCAAGGTGGTGGTGCCCTTCTGCACCTTCGGCAGCGGCGGCCTGCAGGCCACGGTGAGCCAGCTGCGCGAGGCTCTGCCCAGGGCCACCGTGCTTGACGGCTACGGCGTGAGGAACGCTCGCATAGACAAGATGCCGAAGGAGCTGGACGACTTCCTGAAGAGGAGCGGACTGGTGGAAGGCGAACCCACCAAGCTGGACGACTTCTCCGGACAGCAGCCGGTGACGGAGGAGGAGAAAGCCATCTTCAACGCTGCCTGCGGCGACTACCAGTTCCCTCTGGGCACACCCGTCACGGTGGGCTCGCGCAGCGTGGAGGACGGCACGGAGTATAAGTACACCGTCACCTCCAAGGACAGGGACGGCAACGACGCTTCAGCCATTATCTACGTGGTGAAGGGCAACGGAGACGGCCAGAAGCCGGAGTTCACGCAGGTGGTAAGGCAGTAGACACACACACTGGACATGACGGCGACATGATTTACGTCTCGCTACCCCCAACGGTGAAAGCCCGAAGACTCAGTTTCTACCTGGCCATGGAGGAGCTGGTGGCCCGCCACGTCAACACGGACGAGGACTGCTTCTTCATGTGGCAGGTGGGGCCGAGCGTGATATTCGGACGCAACCAGGTGGAGGAGAACGAGGTGAACCTGGACTACTGCCGCCGCCACTGCATAGGCACATACCGGCGGAAGAGCGGCGGAGGATGCGTCTACGCCGACATGGGCAACGTCATGTTCTCGTACGTGACACGGAGCGAGAATGTGACGCTGACCTTCAGCCGCTACATGGGCATGGTGGCCGGCATGCTGCGCGGACTGGGCATACCGGCCGAGGCCACGGGCAGGAACGACATACTGGTGGACGGCCGCAAGGTGTCGGGCAACGCTTTCTACCACATCCCGCACCATTCCATAGTACACGGCACCATGCTCTACGACACAGACATGGAGAACATGACGGCGGCGCTGACACCCTCGGGCGACAAGCTGGAGTCGAAAGGCGTGAAGAGTGTCAGGCAGCGCATAGCGTTGCTGAAGGACTACACCGACATGACCCTGACGGAGTTCATGGCGTACGCCAAGGAGAGCCTGTGCCGCTCTGAGGTGACACTCACACCAGACAACGTGGCGCAGATAGAGGAACTGGAGCGGGAATACCTGAGCGAGGAGTTCATCACGGGGCGCAACCCACGCTACACCCGGGTGAACAGGATGAGGATAGAGGCTGTGGGCGAGCTGGAAGCCTGGATGGAGATAAGGGGAGGAGTGATAAAGTCGGTGAACATAGTGGGCGACTACTTCCTCACCGGCGACCTCGACGCTGACATCATAGCTCCGCTCACGGGACAGCCGTTCGACCTGGAACACATAAGCCGCGCGCTGCCTGAGCGCACGGAACTGACAATACGAAACTTAAACAAGAAACAACTAACCGAATTGTTGTATGGAAAACAAGAGAACTTGTCTGTATGACAGACACGTGGCACTGGGTGCCCAGATTTCGCCCTTCGGCGGTTTCAGCATGCCCATCCAGTATTCGTCCATCACGGACGAACATCTGGCGGTGAGAAACAGCTGCGGGGTGTTCGACGTAAGCCACATGGGCGAAGTGGAGATAACCGGCGAGGACGCCGAGAAGTACGTGAACCACATCTTTACCAACGACATCAAGGACGCACCGCTGCACAAGGTGTACTACGGGATGATGCTCTACCCCGACGGCGGCACCGTGGATGACCTGCTGGTGTACAAGATGGGCGAAAACGACTTCCTGGCCGTCATCAACGCCGCCAACATTGACAAGGACGTGGAGTGGATGCTGCGCAACGCGGAGGGATTCAACGTGAACGTAGACCACCAGTCCGACTACTACGGACAGCTGGCCGTGCAGGGACCAGAGGCGGAGAAAGTGATGGAGGAAGTGCTGTCGCTGCCCTGCTCCGAACTGGAGTTCTACACCGCCAAGACCATAGACACCGACGGCGAGAAGGTAATAGTGAGCCGCACGGGCTATACCGGCGAGGACGGCTTCGAGATATACGGCTCGCACGCCTTCACAGTGGCGCAGTGGGACAAGCTGATGGCCAGCGGACGCTGCAAGCCCTGCGGACTGGGGTGCCGCGACACGCTGCGCTTCGAGGTGGGACTGCCCCTCTACGGCGACGAGCTGTCCGACTCCGTCTCGCCGCTCATGGCCGGGCTGGGCATCTTCTGCAAGCTCGACAAGGAGGAGTTCATCGGCAAGGAAGCCCTCGTCGCACAGAAGTCTGGCGGCGTGCCTAAAAAGCTGGTGGGCATAGAACTACACGACAAGGCGGTGCCGCGCCACGGATACGCCGTCCTCAACGGCAAAGACGAGACGGTGGGCGAAGTCACCACTGGCTACCGCTGCATCTCGGTGGACAAGAGCGTGGCCATGGCTCTGGTGGACACGGCGTACTCCAAGCTCGGCACGGAACTGAAGGTGCGGATACGCAAGAAAGAGTTCGGCGGTACGGTGGTGAAAAAGAAATTCTACGAGAAACACTACAAGAAATAAGGGAAGGGGTAAACGTCTCCCCTTCACGATATCAACATAAAACTGTCTAACAACTAAACAACAATTACACTATGGCAAAAGTTTTGGAAGGACTCTATTACAGCGAGTCGCACGAGTATGTACGCATGGAAGGTGAATACGGATACGTAGGCATAACGGACTACGCCCAGCACGAGCTCGGCAACGTGGTGTACGTGGACATGCCCGACCCCGACGACGAGGTGACAGCCGGCGAAGAGTTCGGCGCAGTGGAAAGCGTGAAGGCCGCCAGCGACCTGATATCCCCGGTGAGCGGCACGGTGGTGGAGGTGAACGAGGACCTGGAGGACGAACCGGACCTCATCAACAAGGATGCGTTCGTCAACTGGATCATAAAGGTGCGGCTGTCCGACCCCGTGGAGCTGGACAACCTGATGGACGCCGGGAAATACAAGGAGATATGCAAATGAACGTCAGTCAGACCCACACCTTAATGGCCTATGAAATACTTCCCACAAACCGCCAGCGACATCAAGGATATGCTCGCCGTATGCGGACTCAGCGAACTTGACGACCTGTACGCCTCCGTTCCCGAAGGCATAAGGTTCAGAGGAGAATACGACATTCCCTCGGCCAAAAGCGAACTGGAGATACGCCAGTTCTTCAGCGAGCTGGCCAACGAGAACCGGCAACTGGTGTGCTTCGCCGGAGCTGGCGTGTACGACCACTACACGCCGTCGCTGGTGCCGCAGATAGCCGGACGCAGTGAGTTCCTCACCAGCTACACGCCCTATCAGGCGGAGATATCGCAGGGTACACTGCACTACATCTTCGAATACCAGAGTATGATGGCGGAACTGACTGGCATGGACATCTCCAACGCCTCGCTCTACGACGGCTCCACCGCCACGGCGGAAGCAGCAATGATGGCGTGCGCCGCCTCCAAGAAATGCCACAGGATACTGGTATCCGACACCGTAGACCGCAAGGTGACGGAGGTGGTGAAGACATACGCCCACTTCCACGGCATAGAGATAGTGCACATCCCTGAGACGGATGGTGTCACCGACTTCGCCGCCATGGAGAGACTGCTGGACGAGGGCGGCGTGGCTGGAGTGACGGTGCAGCAGCCCAACAGATACGGCATAGTGGAAGACCTCACGGGCGTGGCCGACACATGCCACAGCCGCAAGGCTCTGCTCATAATGAACTCCGTGGCCGCCGACCTGGCCGTGCTAAAGACTCCAGGCGAATGGGGAGCCGACATCGCCGTGGGCGAAGGGCAGTCGCTGGGCATTCCCATGACGTGGGGCGGCCCGTACATAGGATACATGTGCACCACGGAGAAGCTGATGCGCAAGATGCCAGGGCGCATCGTGGGCAAGACAGAGGATACCGCCGGACGCCGTGCGTTTGTGCTTACGCTGCAAGCCCGCGAACAGCACATACGGCGGCAGAAGGCTACGTCCAACATCTGCAGCAACGAGTCGCTGATGGCTCTGTGGACCACCGTCTACACGGCCACCATGGGCAAGGAGGGACTCTATGAGGCGGCGCGGAAGTCGTGCGACGGTGCGCATTACCTCGCGTCAAGGCTCTGCCAAGACCCACGCTTCCGCCTCACCTTCGACAAGCCTTTCTTCAACGAGTTCTGCGTGACGTACAGCGGCGACCTCGACGCTCTGCTGCACAGGCTCCTCGACCACGGCATATTCGGTGGCGTGAAAGTGAGCGACGACACGCTGATGATAGCCGTCACTGAGAAACGTACAAAAGACGAAATGGACCAACTAACAAGTATCTGCCATGAACAATAGGATATACGACAAACTGATATTCGAACTGTCGAAAGAGGGAAGGTGTGCCTACTCTCTCCCCGACTATGGTTTCGAACACTATGAACTTCCCTCTGCGCTCTGCCGCGGACACAAGGCAGAATTGCCGGAGGTGGACGAACTGACGGTGGTGAGGCACTACACAAACCACTGCGGCAACAACTTCGGCGTGGACAACGGCTTCTACCCTCTCGGCAGCTGCACCATGAAGTACAACCCCAAGATAAACGAAGAGGTGGCGGCCATGCCAGGCTTCACCGGGCTGCATCCCCTGCAACCGGCGGAGACGGTGAAAGGTGCGACCGCCGTACACGACACACTACGCAAGTGCCTGGCTTCGCTCACCGGCATGCACGACTTCACACTGAAGCCTTGCGCCGGAGCGCACGGAGAACTGACGGGGCTGATGGTGATACGCACCTACCACGAGGCCAACGGCGACACGCAACGCACCAAGGTGATAGTGCCCGACTCGGCGCACGGCACCAACCCGGCCTCCGCCGCCGTATGCGGACTGGAGACGGTGGAGGTGAAGAGCACGCCGGAAGGCATGGTGGACGTGGAAGACCTCCGCAGACTGCTGGACGACAGCGTGGCGGCTATGATGATGACCAACCCAAACACACTTGGACTCTTTGAGCGCGAGATACCGGAGATAGCGGAGATGGTGCACGGATGCGGCGCCCTGATGTACTACGACGGTGCTAACCTCAACCCTATGCTCGGCGTTTGCCGCCCGGGGGACATGGGGTTCGACGTCATGCACATCAACCTGCACAAGACGTTCTCCACGCCACATGGCGGAGGAGGTCCGGGCAGCGGACCCGTGGGCGTAAGGAAGGGACTTGAAGGCTTCTTCCCACAGGTGAACCCCTACCACGGCAACTTCGGCATAGAGCTGAGGGCTATCGCCTACATACTCTCGCTCGGACGCGAGAACGTAAAGATGGTGGGTCCCTTGGCCACGCTCAACGCCAACTATATAAAGGAACGGCTGAAGGATGTCTACGAGCTGCCCATCGCCGGGGTGTGCATGCACGAGTTCGTGTTCAACGGACTGAAGGACAAGTCCACCGGCGTCACCACCATGGACGTAGCCAAGCGTCTGCTCGACTATGGCTACCACGCTCCCACCGTCTACTTCCCCCTGCTCTTCCACGAGGCCATGATGATAGAGCCTACGGAGAACGAGAGCAAGGAGACGATAGACGGCTTCATAGAGGTGATGAGAACTATAGCCCGGGAGGCGGCAGAAACGCCGGACACGGTGAAGGCGGCTCCGGTAAGCACTCCCATAACACGTGTGGACGACGTACAGGCGGCGAGGACTCCTATACTTACGTACAAACAACTGATACAAGGTTAGCATGAAGACGGACATCGTTATCATAGGCAGCGGCCCCGGCGGATACCGGGCCGCTGCCTACGCCGCCAAGCACGGCAAGCAAGTGGTGGTGATAGAGAAAGACGAAGCCGGCGGCACTTGCCTCAACTCGGGCTGCATCCCCACCAAATGTCTCGCCCACGACGCAAGTACTCCAGTTCCCGACTTCGCCGCGGCGGCGGAACGCAAACGGCAGGTGGCGACACAGCTGCGGCAGGGTGTGGAACAGTTGCTCTCGTCTCCCGGCATCTCTCTAGTCAAGGGCAACGCCACATTCAGTGACGCATACACCGTGACGGTGAACGGCACCGACTACGAGGCCGACAACATAATAATAGCCACCGGTTCCGTAGTCAAGTTGCCGCCCATAGAAGGCGTGGACAACAAACGCATCATCACCTCAGCGCAAGCTCTCGACTTCCAGTCTTTGCCCTCCGAAATAGTAATCGTGGGAGCTGGAGTCATCGGCATGGAGTTCGCCTCCATCCTCTCGCGCTTCGGCATGAAGGTTACGGTGATAGAATATCTGAAGGAGTGCCTGCCATCCATGGACAAGGACATCGCCAAGAGACTGCGCAAGCAGATGGAGAGCAAGCAGGGCGTGACGTTCTGCATGGACTCCGCCGTGAAGGCAGTCACGGACAGGGAGGTGGTGACGGTGAGCAACAAGGACGGACGGGAGACACGAATCGTGTGCGAGGGATGCCCCGTACTGATAGCCACCGGCAGGAAGCCCAACACCGAGAGGCTCGGCCTTGAGGCCATAGGCGTAGACTTCACCGCCAAGGGCATCACCGTGGACGACAACATGCGCACTTCCGTGCCGCACGTCTACGCCATAGGTGACGTCACTGGTCAACAGATGCTGGCGCACGCCGCCACGTTCATGGGGCTGCGGGCGGTAAACTCCATATTGGGCAAGGCGGACAAGATACGGCTGGACATCATGCCGGCGGCGGTATTCACATACCCCGAGGCGGCGAGCGTAGGACTTACAGAGGACGCATGCAAGCGGCAAGGCATAGAATGCCGGTGCCTTAAAGGCTTCCACCGCGCCAACGGCAAGGCATTGGCCATCGGCGAATCGGAAGGTATGGTGAAGATCGTGGTGGGTGACGGCGGCAGGATTCTCGGTTGCTCCGCCTACGGGGCGCACTCCGCGGACATAGTGCAGGAGGTGACCGCCTTCATGAACAGCGACGCTACCGTTCAGGACGTCGCCTGCACGATACACATCCACCCCACACTCTCCGAGATATTGCAGGACGCATGCTTGGGTGATGTCTAACTGGCGGAACGCTTGTATCCGCAAGTACGGCGGTTCAGGGAGTAATGACTCCGCTACCGAAATTAGCGCACCGGAAGAAGCGATTCTTCCGGTTTTTATGTCTACCTTTGCCGCACGAAAAAACAGACACAACAAATGAGTGTATTGAATGTACTGAGACTGACATCACACTTTGTGAGCAAGTATATGGCAGTTATAGTGATAGCCATGGCTATGCTGGCGCTGTTCGAACCCGGTGCGGTGAGCTTCATCAAGACAAGTTATGTAAACACCCTGCTTGGAATAGTGATGTTCGGCATGGGACTGACACTGAAGTCGCAAGACTTCCGCATAGTTTTCTCACATCCCAAGGACGAGATGGCCGGCACGGTGCTGCAGTTCACCATAATGCCTTCCATGGCTTGGCTACTGACCAAGGCATTCCAGTTTCCCTCGGAACTGGCGGCGGGCGCGATACTCGTGGGTACATGCCCCAGGGGCGCCATCCCTGGTGCGGCGTTTAGCGTATGGCACAACGTGTCGGGTGCCATCCTCGTCAACTTCTTCCTGCGGCGGACAGAACAGAAGAAACAAGACTAATCAGACTGGCGAGGACAGGACAAGACCGCAAAAAGGAAAAACAGGAAACAGACAATGAGCGACGGAAACTTCAACAGGGCACTGCTGCCCTCCACCCCTTACGCCAGCGGCGTGAAAATGGGGAAACAACAGATGAGAGCCAAAGCCATAGCGGCTCTGACGGAGACTCTGGCCAACCTTATGCCAGAACTGTCCGAGGCAAGACGGAAGGAAATAGAAAAAGACTTCTCGTCAAGGATATGAGGCGAAGACATCCGTACCTGCCGCACGCCGCAAATACGGCATCATAGACCTGCAGACAAAGTAACCCCGTGTTCAATTTTACACACAAAAGAGAATTTTTGAAGACGGGACACTGCCATTCCTCAAAAATCCAGTAACTTTGCATCGCCTTAAGGACTTGCCTACAAAAGCGTAAGGGCAAGACCCGACGACAGCGCAAACACATAAACACAAAGCAATGAAGAAAAATATCGAGACCATTTGCATCCACGGTGGTTGGACAGCAAAAAAGGGCGAACCGCAGCAGTTGCCCATCTACCAAAGTACTACCTTCAGATATGAGACAAGCGACCAAATGGCACGTCTCTTTGACCTCAAAGATGAAGGATACTTCTACACCAGACTTGCCAACCCCACCAACGACGCCGTGGCGAAAAAGATAGCCGCACTGGAAGGCGGCGTGGGCTGTGTGCTGACAAGCAGCGGACAGGCTGCCAACTTCTACGCAATATTCAACATCTGCCAGGCAGGAGACCATTTCATCACCTCAAACACCATATACGGCGGCACGTTCAACCTCTTCGGCGTAACGCTGAAGAAGCTGGGTATAGACTGTACCTTCGTAGACCCTGAATGGGATGACGAACGCATAGAGGCGGCATTCAAGCCAAACACCAAGTGCTTCTTCGGCGAGACCATCTCCAATCCGGGAGGAAACATCTTCGACATAGAGCGTTTCGCCAAGATGGCGCACAAACACGGTGTCCCTCTGGTTGTGGACAACACCTTCGCCACACCTATCAACTGCCGCCCGTTTGAGTGGGGATGTGACATAGTGACGCACTCTACCACCAAGTATATGGACGGACACGCCACCCAGGTGGGAGGATGCGTGGTGGACAGCGGCAACTTCCCATGGGACGAGTATGCGGAGAAGTTCCCCGGACTGTGCACGCCTGACGAGAGTTACCACGGGCTTACATACACCAAGGCCTTCGGCAAGATGGGATACACTACCAAACTGGTGGCGCAACTGATGCGCGACCTCGGCAGCATACCCGCACCGCAGAACTCATTCCTCCTCAACCTCGGGCTGGAAACTCTGCACCTACGCATGCCGAGGCACTGCGAGAACGCACAGAAAGTGGCAGAATGGTTGGAAGCCAACCCCAACGTGGCTTGGGTGAACTATGCGGGACTGCCCAACAACAAATTCCACGCTCTGGCCAAAAAATACATGCCCAACGGAACGTGCGGCGTGATAGCGTTCGGGCTGAAAGGCAGCAAAGAGGAGGCTATCCACTTCATGGACTCTCTGGATTTCATCTCCATTGTGACACACGTAGCCGACGCACGTACATGTGTACTGCACCCGGCCAGCCATACTCACAGACAACTCTCAGACGAACAGCTGAAGGAAGCCGGGATAGCTCCCGACCTCATACGTCTCTCTGTAGGTATAGAGAATGTGGAGGATATAATATCAGACTTGTCCAACGCCATGGACGCAGTCTTCAAGAAATAATCGCTGAAGGTGACGCACTTGCTGCAAGCCCTCCCTTATGACTTGTACGTAAGGCTAACTTATATTGCAAACTTGCGGAGAATACTTCAAGGATGATATGACATGCTGATGGTGCGGAAACGGGGAAGTTTGCATATATTTGTATAAAAGGACAAATTGAAAACAAACTAAAATAGATTGAAGAATGTTTAGAATTAAGGGGGATTTGGTTGTTGCGCTTGCCGCTTGCCTAATGGCAGCCGGCAGTGCCTCAGCCCAGTTTAATGTTGCCCGAGAAGCAAAGATTCAAAAGATCTTGAGCCAGATGACACTTGAGGAAAAAGTGGCATTGTTTGCCGGCGACAACGGCTCTTTTATGGGAATTCCACGTCTTGGTATTCCGAGTGTGCCTTTGACTGATGGCCCGCGCGGACCTCACGGAGGACCTCAGAACGGTGGTGGCGGCTCAACCGGCTTTTCGTGTGGAGTGGGTCAGGCTTCAACATGGAATCCTGACTTGTTACGCAAGATGGGCGAAGTGATGGGCGAAGAAACGCACAACTACGGGGACGGTGTGCTGCTGGGCCCTGCGTGCAACATTTTGCGAGATCCGCTTGGCGGTCGTTTTTTTGAGTATTACACCGAAGACCCTTATTTGAACGCCGTGTTGACGGCAGAAATAGTGAAAGGAATCCAGAGCCAGAATGTGGCTGTGATGCTGAAGCACTATGCCTGCAACAACAGGGAAAACAACCGGAACTTCTACTATTCGATTGTGGATGACCGCACACTTCATGAGATTTATCTGCCGGCCTTCAAGGCAACCGTTGAAAAGGGGCACGCATGGGGCTTCATGACTTCGGCCAACGGCGTTAACTATGAGTATGTGAGTGACAGCCGCAAGATGCAGACAGACATTTTGAAAAACAAGTGGGGGTTTGACGGAGTGGTGATTACTGATTGGTTGCAGACCCGCTCAACTGACAAAGCCGCTTTTGGCGGACTTGACATTTCAATGCCTGGCGGAAAAAACTGCGGCTTTGGCGATGCCTTGCTCGCAGCCGTGAAGAAAGGCACGGTGAGCGAAAGTACGGTTAACGAAAAGGCTCTGCGTGTGCTGCGCCTTTATGACCGTATCGGTTGGCTCGATGCCAAGGACGGTAAGGTGGAGGTAGTGGGCAACACCAAGCGCAACACACCCGAACACATTGCTGTGGCCCAGAAAGTGGGAGAGGAAGGCATTGTGCTGCTGAAAAACCAGGACAACCTGTTGCCTCTCGATGTGAAGAAGGTGAAGAACGTGCTTGTTACCGGTCCGAATGCAGAGTTGAAGAACTGCGCTTGGGCAATGGGAGGAAGCAGCTGGATTTTGTCGCCTTATGAAACGACTGTGCTTGACGGAATCAAGAATGCGTTTGGTGAGGCTAAGGTGACATATTTGAACACAAGTGACCTTGGCGGATTCCAACCGATTCCGACGGAGGTGCTCAAAAACGGTGGCATCACCACTCGCTATTATGTGAAGGGTCAGAACGAGCCGGTAAAAACAACCACAGTGAAGGAACTGAACTTCATGTGGGAGATGAAGTCGCCAGATCCGGAGACGATGAATGTGGATGACTGGCGCGAATCGCGCTATGAGGCTACCTTTATACCTCAAGTGGACGGCAAATATACATTCAGATTTTCAGTCGGCGGTGGAAACCTTTATGTGTATAACGGTGAATGGGGCGGAGCTCCAATGGCAATCGCGAACTCAAACGGAGTGCAAACCCAGACTACCGGCAGTGTCGACATGAAGAAAGGCGAGCCATACACACTGTGCATGATTTACTCAAAGACACAAGGCGACGCCTCGTTGCGCCTGGAATGGGAAACTCCAAACTCCGACAACAATGCCGCAAGTTGGAAGAAACTCGACAAACTGGCCAGGAAGGCAGACGTGGTGGTGTATGTGGGTGGACTTGACATGAACCAGGACACCGAAGGCCGTGACCGTCTGAACTTGAATTTCCCGGCATTGCAGGAGAAGACAATCAACCGTTTGGCCAAGATAAACAAGAAGACAATCGTGACACTTGTGAACGGTTCTCCGCTTGAACTTGGCGGCTTCCTCAACAATGTTCCTGCAGTGGTTGAGGCTTGGTATCCAGGAATGGAGGGCGGCACGGCGGTTGCCAATGTGCTGACCGGCAAGGTGAATCCTTCGGGCCGTTTGACGATTTCGTGGCCGAAGAAGCTGGAGGAAGTGCCGGCGCAGAAACTTGGCTATGAGGACAATGACGTGATTTTGTATACAGACAGCCTGATGGTCGGCTACCGCTACTATGACACGAAGAACGTGAAGCCGGAATTCCCGTTTGGCTATGGTTTGAGTTACACGAACTTTGAATATAGCGACTTGACGCTCGTGAGAGGAGACAACGGCAATGTGAGTGGACGTGTGACAGTGAAGAACACCGGCAAGCGCGATGGCCAAGAGGTTGTCCAAGTGTATGTGAAACCAGTGAATGCATCGGTGTTCCGTCCGGTTCATGAGTTGAAGTCCTTCAAGAAGGTGGATGTCGCTGCCGGCAAGAGCGTGACCGTGGAGTTTGAACTTGACAAAGATGCGTTCTCGTATTATGACACGACTCTTGGCGACTGGAAAGTGGACAAATGTGACTATGAAATAGAAGTGGGACGAAACAGTGCTGACATAGTGCTGAAACAACCAGTAAGTTTGAAATGAAAAAGACAGTATTGACATTAGCGTTGGCGCTTGGCATGATGAGCTTGCCTGTGAGCGCCGTAAACTACAAGTATGGGAAGGTGACCGACAAGGTTTCGTTTATCAATGGTCTGCTCGGCAAGATGACGCTTGACGAGAAGATTGAGCAATGTGACTTGCTGCTTGCCGGCGCTGACTTGGATGCGCCGAGCTCGGCCAACGAACGTGCAGCGATTGTGAAGGGTGCCGGTGCGGTGTTTAACGTGAAAGGCGCAGCCTTGTCGCGTCAGTACCAGAAGGTGGCTCTTGAAGAGAGCCGTTTGGGAATACCGTTGCTTTTTGGCTTTGACTGCATACACGGCATGCAGACCACGTTCCCGATTCCGCTTGCGTCAGCATGCTCATGGGACATGGACCTGATAGAGATGGCCGACCGTGCATCGGCCGAAGAGTGTGCCGTGCAGGGTGTGAACTGGGTTTACACACCGATGCTTGACGTCACCCGTGATGCACGTTGGGGCCGCATAGCCGAAGGTCCTGGCGAAGATCCGTTTCTCGCTGCAGCCATAGCAAGAGCTCGTGTTAAGGGTTTTCAAGGCACTGATTTGTCGGCAAAGAACACTGTCGCCACATGTGTGAAACACTATGTGACCTATGGTGCAGCGGAGTCGGGCCGTGACTACAATGCGGCAGACATGAGCGAAAGCCGTCTGCGTGAAGTGTATCTGCCACCTTATCAGGCAGCATTCGTTGATGCGAAGGCAGCTTCGGTGATGGCTTCGTTTAACACGCTGAACGGGGTGCCGTTGTCGTGCAACAAGCAGCTGCTCCGAGACATCTTAAAGAAAGAATATGGCTTTGAAGGCTTTGTTGTGAGTGACTTTGAGGCAGTGATGGAACTGCTTAGGCACAAAGTGGCCCGTGATACCACAGACGCTGCCCGAGTGGCAATGAACGGTGGCATGGACATGGATATGAAAGCCGGAGTGTACAGACAACACCTGAAGGAGTGCATTGGGGACGGAAGTGTGAGCCTTGATGTGCTTGATGATGCGGTGAAGAGAATACTTGGCGTGAAATATGACTTGGGTCTGTTTGACGACCCATACCGCTACATTGACGAGAAGCAGGAAAAGAAGGTAGTCTTCGCTCAGGAGTTGCGCGACAAGACCCGTGAGGTCGGCAAGCGCTCGATTGTGCTGCTGAAGAATGACGGCGGCTTGCTGCCGCTGAGCAAGGACTTGGGAAAGATTGCCTTGATTGGCGAGGTTGCCAACAACAAGCAAGACATGAACGGCTGCTGGGCTCCTGCAGGAAGCAACGAAACAGTGACGATACTGGAAGGGTTACAAAAAGCCGTACCCAACACAAACGTCGTGTGGAGCGAGGGCTACAAAGTACAGACTGCGTTGGAAAGCGATGCCGAGGCTCTTGCAGTGGCCAAGGATGCCGATGTGGTGGTGATGGCGATGGGTGAGAAAGGCGGCATGAGCGGAGAAGCCATGTCGCGTGTGCATATTGAGATAGCCGCACATCAGATGGATCTGTTCCGCAAAATAAAAGCCATGGGCAAAAAGGTGGTTGTGCTGTTGACCAATGGCCGTCCACTTGCCATTCCTGAACTTGCAAAAGAAGCTGATGCCATTTTGGAGACATGGTTTTTGGGTACTCAAGAAGGATTGGCAGTTGCCGATGTACTGTTTGGCGACTATAACCCAAGTGGCAAGCTGACGACAACATTCCCGCAGCATGTAGGCCAGGAGCCTATCTATTACGGAGAATTGCCTACGGGTCGGCCGTATCGTCAAAATCATGATGATCCGTTCCGTTCGAAATATCGTGACGTGCCATTTGAGCCGGTGTATCCGTTTGGCTACGGCTTGAGCTACACGACATTCAAATATGTCAACATGAGGCTGTCGTCGACGTCGATGAACCGCAACGGAAAGATAGCTGTTAGTGTTGACGTAAGCAACACTGGTAAGGTGGCAGGCGAGGAAATCGTCCAAATGTATGTAGAAGACCTTTGGGGCACGGTGTCGCGTCCGATAATGGAACTTAAGGGCTTTGAAAAGATTGCTCTTGAGCCAGGAGAGACCAAGACAGTGACATTTGAGATCACCAACAAGGCTCTGCAGTTTTGGAAAGAAGGCCAAGGCTGGGTTTCGGAGGCAGGCAAATTTAGGGTGATGGTCGGTTGCAACTCTGCTGACGTTGAGTCGCAGGAGTTTGAATTGACTGAATGATTGAACCGGGACAATAGAGATTTTCAGGTATCAATAAAAAAGGGTTGCACCTCAATTGGCGCAACCCTTTTTTATTGGGGTAATTGCGGAAACTGTTGAAGTATTCAGCACCCGAGTTTTCTGTCTGCTCACGCCGAACTACGTGAGAGTGAAGCCTCTATTCACACCATTTCTACATATTCGCCCTGATGGGCAGAATCGTTCACATATAGCGCACTTTATGCGCAAACCACACGGGAAACAGATATGGCAGGGAGGCGTACAAGAGAAGGCCTCAGTCTTCTCTTGTACGCCTCCCTGCCACTTGTGTAATTGTTACGACATTCGTGTTAAGGTGACAGCTGTCCACGATGTGCTGACATAGGATGCGAAAAACCGCACAAATCCTTTTATGGTTCTGCGACAGGACGAATGGTTAACCCCCAGCAACGACTGTACATGCTTATGAAGTGATTACTGCTGGCAAAGGCAAGGCAGTATGTGCGGCTGACCTCGTTGCTGTAGAGCGTACTGGACCAGTAGAAGCCGCTCCATTCGTGGCCATAGAGGTCGTATCCGTCACGATAGCCCGAAGCTGGAAGGAAGATGAAATTGCCGTTTCTCTTGCTGGTTACCTTATAACCATTGACGGAGCTACCGGAGGAATTTTCCATACTGGTCCAAGTCCATGTACAGTTGTCGGAGTTGAGAAGCTCTTCAAACTCAGCCTCGGTTGGTATACGGCAAGAATAACCCCAATCATAGTTCATATATGCGGCATCATCTCCCTTATCAAGGACGGTTTTGCCGTCGGTGGAGTTGTACTTTGTGTTATTGGCATATTTGTAGTTGCCCCAAGAATAGCTGGACTTTGTAGAAATATCGCCCCAGGCGTAGTAACAGCCATCGTCAGCAGCGATCTTCGCACCGATGTTGACCTCAGCCCAAAGCACGCCGCTGGGCAGACCGAGGTCTACGAAATTATGGCCGTTGATGGTCTTGCTGTTATCCACAGTCTTTGTCCCAAGAGTCTTCACATTGACCGCATCACCATAAAACACGCCGTCATTCAGTTTGACATATACTCTATAATAGTAGGTCGTACCAGCGGAGAGAGATGTGAGTGTAAAGGAATAACTTCCCAATGCAGAACCCAATGTCTGACATTTATCGTTTATGGTCGGCGAAATGTTCTCATCAGAATAGCAGACACCAACTTCCGGCGTTATGCCAAGACTTTTTACCGCCCCGTCGTTTGCCAAAGCGACCGTACATGATGCCGAAAAGCTGTCGGTTGCCTTGGCGTTGATACCGTCATCTGTGATGCTGAACCAGTTGCTGTCAGCATGGAAGATGGCGATATCCACAGTGGAGACATCCAGTACATTTGCGTTGCCATTGTCATCCACCATCCACATGTTCTGCTGGGCACTGACCGTTGGCTGGATTGTTTGTCCCTCTTGGCTTGCCGATGGTTCCGCAACGGAGCGGACGGTGCAACCTTTGTAACGGTCGTAGATGCGTTCGTAGTACACGCCGTTGCTTCTGCCGTGGTAGAAGTGGAGGTAGTATGCGCCACCATTGCCAACCGTATTTGACCAGTAGCAGCCGAACTCGCCATGAATGTGGAAGGTGTCTCCGTAGAGGTTTTCAAAACGGCTGCCAGAGGCGGGGAGGTATATGATATTGCCGTTAATATTGCTGATTACCTTATAGCAATTGATGGTTTCACCTACGGAGTTAGTACGGCTCACCCAAGCCCACGTGCAATTGTCTTTGAGTTCGCCAAACTCCCTTAAGGTCGGCATGCGGCAACCGCTTCCCCAATTCACGTATGCTGCATCGTCTTCCTTATCAAGTACAGTCTTACCGTTATCGCCTCCATACTTGTAAGTGTATAAGTACTTTTCGTATATCTCGCTGTAAGTAGAATCAATTGGCAACGACAGGTCGTAATTATCGCTGTTATACTCGCTCTTCGGAGCGGTTTCACCCCAGGCATAGTAATTGCCGTCGTCGTATGCTGTCTCTGCCCCAATATTAGTTTCAGCCCAAAGCAAACCACTCGGCAGTCCGAGGTCAATGAACTTATGTCCGTTGACGGTTATGTATTCAGGCTTCTCGCCGAATGTGGTTTCTTGATAGACATCGCCATAGTCGACAGCCTCACCCACTTTAACATAAGCACGGTAATAATATGTAGTGCCAGAATCAAGAACGTTGATACTGAAACTATAGTTGTCTAACGATGAACCCAATAGAATTTTTCTGTTTTGTATGGTCGGAGTCGCATTGATATCGGAGAAACAAATGCCAACTTCAATAGTTTGACTAATAGTTTTGAGTTCTTCCGACTTTACCGAAACTTTGACAGAAGCACTAAATGAGGATTTGGTTATCTCCGTTACTTCTCCGTATTCAAAAACGAACTGACTACTGTCAAAAAACACTTTGGTAATAGAAGGATATTCCTCCAACTTGCAGTCTTTAGTAATCACATACAGGCTATGTTGTGCCACGACATACTGCACTGTGAACAATAGGCTGCAAAAAAGTACGATGAACTTGCGCATAATGGATTCCTCTTTATTTCTTCAAAAGTTTGAAACTTACGCCGTTGCTTGTGCTTACCACATACACCCCGTCGTTGGCGTCACTGATGTCAAGGCGGACATTGCCAGATTTGTCTGCTTTAACGACGCACAGTGTACTGCCGTTGACCGCCAACACGCTAACCTTTTCCGACGCGCCCAGTCCGCTGACTGTTATGGTGCCGTTGACGTACCTGAAAACCGGACGGACAGAAACTTTGTCTTCCGTGCTCTGTATGCCTGTAACGTAATCTTCCACATCATCCTCAAAATAGAATTTTTGCAGGTCAGCGAACGGATAGCTGACAGATACATCGTCAGGGGACGACACTATAATGTCTTCGCTGCCGACTGTGATTTCCGGTTTCGATGTGAAGGCAAAACTTACCTTCTGTCCGTTGGTGAGCAGAAAAGTCACTCCCGGCTCACCTGCCATTGCGCTCATGCCCAGAAGCACAAATGACAATAACAT
>CAVHNA010000026.1:0-669 GCA_963637205.1 Bacteroidaceae bacterium | reverse complement strand
CTTAGACTTAATCCGTTTACTTGAGGTCCGATGTTTTCTTGGCACTAATGATTTTCTTGTATGTCGTGTAGACCTTGTTCCTGACGAAAGCAACTCTATTGCCGTTTTTGTCTATGGAATCGCTCTCTATGGCAGGCGTTAGCTCCTTCACAAGCTCCAACTTGAAGAAACTGCGCATTCCCGAATAGTTGGGGTCTTTCTCCGAAAAATATCTCTTGGGAACCAAATCTTCCGGCAAGGAGCGTAGATCAACACTGTCTTCCTGTTTACACTTGATTTCAAAAAGATATTTAATTCTGCGGTTGTTGTAGAATGCCAGATACTTGGCCTTCTTAAAGCTTCTGTCCACTTGGCATGCGTAGAAGCCGTATTCCTTAGCCACGTCTTCGCCCCAACTGCCGCCTACTATTATCACGCGATTCTGACTGTCGTCGTAGAGACCCTTTGCCAACAACAACAAGTAGAACTGATTGATGAGATAGTCCAACACGGGACTTATATCCTCCTCGCAATATACACTGTTGATAATCTCGTATATGTGATTCCAGTTGGTCCACAAGACATCTTCATGCAATATCTCTGGCCTTGTGTTGTCTTTTGTTATATACAACAACTTGACATTCTCGCCATTTTCAAGCAGTTTATGATGTTCATTCAGTTGCCTCTTCA
>CAVHNA010000025.1:0-19321 GCA_963637205.1 Bacteroidaceae bacterium | reverse complement strand
TTTCTAGCATTCTCCGAGAATCAGGAGGAGGTTTTGCGTGTAAAATATTGCTTCCACGAGAGCTGGACGAACCTTTCGCGTGCGCAATTTCGCAAGGACGGAACAGGAGGCGCATCCGCGTCCGCCCGGCAACATAGGAGGCGCATCCGTGACCGCCCGGCGACGAAGGAGACGCTTGCCAGAGCAAGAAATGCGCCCTCGCGAGGAAAGTGTTTGCGCCAAGCGTCCATAATTATTTGGCGATACACTGTGTTTTCTCGGAATTCATCATTAAATTTGCAACCGCTTTACAAATGTCAAGGGAAAAAACAAAACTCACTATTATGCATTATACGGATTTAAACAGAACAGGACTTGTTCATCTGACAGAAAGAATGTCGACAGCCCGGGCAGCGCTTAGCGCCATGCTCGTGTGCATGACCATGTGGACGTTAACCGCACAGGCGGCGCATACCCTATTCCGCAACGGCAAGACCAAGTACAGCATTGTGGTTTCGCCACAAGCGCCGGAAACGGAACTCAATGCCGCCCGGGAACTTCAGGGCTACCTCAAGGAAATTGGCGGTGTCAACATAGCCATCACCGACAGCGTGACGCAGGACGGACGGCACATCTACATAGGCTACGACACAAACCTCAAGTATCACGGTGACACCGCTCTGCGGCATGAAGGCTACGCTTACCTGTCAAAGAACTCAAGTATATATATCTACGGAAATACGGCGCGCGCCACCATGTACGGCGTGTTCTCTTTCCTGGAAGACGAGCTTGGCGTGAGATGGTACGCAAAGGGAGTCACCAAAGTGCCACGGCTAAGCAGGTATTCTTTCTCCGGCCTGAACAGGACTTCCTCGCCAGAAGTCGCCATACGCCGCATAGGCTACAAGGAAACACAGGACTGGATGTGGTGCGCTCACAACAAAGTCAACGGAGGCGGAGTGCCGGCGGAATGGGGCGGCAGCGAGAACTATTGGGGATGCCACACCGCCGAGCAGTTCATGCCCGTCTCCAAATATTTCAGCGCACACCCCGAATACTTCTCTCTCCGCGACGGCAAACGCGTGTCGCACGACTGGCAGCCTTGCCTGTCCAACCCCGACGTGCTGAAGATATTTACAGACGAGGTGCTGGCCAGAATAGCCGCTGAGCCAGACAACATAATATACGACGTGAGCCAAAACGACAACTGGGGCTACTGCACCTGCGACGAATGCAACGCCATCGTGGAGAAATACCATTCGCAGAGCGGCATCTGGATATGGTTCGTCAACCAGGTGGCCAGAGAGGTGAAGAAACGCTATCCGGACAAGTTCGTCGGCACCTTCGCCTACCGCTACACACGCAAGCCGCCTGTCGGCATAGTGCCCGATGACAATGTGGTGATACGCCTGTGCAGCATAGAGTGCTGCTTTACACACACCATTGAGGGATGCACGGAGGAATGCAACCGCAATTTCATAAACGACATCAAGGAGTGGTCGCTGTTGGCCAAGCACCTCTACATTTGGGATTACGTGGTTACTTATTCGCAGTATCTCGGACCGTTCCCCAACTTCAACGTGTTGGGGCCTAACATCCACACCTTCGCCAAATACAACGCCATGGGTATCTATGAAGAGGCGCAGTACCAGTCGCTCTACGGCGAATTCTCCGAACTGCGCTCTTATGTGTTGTCTCGCCTCATGTGGAATCCCCGGCTTGACGTCGCCCAGTTGGCCTCCGAATTCATCAAGGCGTTCTATGGCGGAGCGGCTGGTTACGTGCAGCAGTACTACGACCTCGTGACGGGGCTTGTGAACGACAGCACACACTGCGACATATACCCCACCGCCAACAGTCCGCTTTTCCCGGAGTCTTTCGTCGAGAAGTCGCTCTCCCTTCTTGCCGAGGCCAAGAACCATTGTGGCAATGACGACGAGACGAGACGCGTGGAGCGGCTCTGGCTTTCCCCCGCCTACCTTAGCCTGATGCGCGGAAAAGAACCGTACGGCGGCGACATGTGCGACGAGTTTGTCCGCATCGTGAAACGCGACGGCATACGCGTAGCCGAGGTGATGTCACTTGAGCAGATGCTGGAGAAACTCAAACGAAACGCACAAAACCAGTAAGTACGGCCTTTCCCGCGCATCGGACTGCGGCACGCTGAGGGAGAGCGGCGGCTTCTATTCTATTCTATCTTGCAAAGTCCGTCTTCGCACGAGACGTAATGCTCCGTGATGCCGAGTTCCTTCATCCATGTGCGCGTCTCCACTGTCTTGAGCCACGAAGTGTTGAAGCCGTTGCCGGCGTCGTTGTTCCACACCCACAGCGGAGTGGGCCAGAGGCACGCCCGGAACTTGACGGTGTTGTAAAACTCGCGGTTGCAGCCTCGTTGGCCGTGGTGCGCCATCTGCAGATAGTCGCAGTCGAGGTCGCTCCTGAAGTCGCCCTTCAGCGCCAGCTCGCCGCACTCCACTCCGGCGTCGCCGAGGAACACCATGCTCTTCCGCTTGTCCCACACTCGCATTATCATGGACGAGTTGTTGTAGGCGTTGTCCGTAATCTCGTTCGCTACGCTCAGAATCTTCAGGTTCATGTCGTCGAAGACGTACGTGCCGCCCGGCTCTTGTATGTCCGTCACGGGTATGCCGCTTTTCTCGAACAGGTCGTACAGCTCCTGACATATCTTGCCTGCCTCAGCCTCGGCGGTGCGCACCGTCTCGCTCAGGCGGGAGTGGTAGATGTGCTTTATCTTCAGGTCTTGCGGGCTCTTGAGTATCTCCAGCAACGCGCCCATGTGGTCGTTGTGCGGGTGCGAGAGGAACCACGCCTCCACCTCGTTGCCCAACGCTCCAATGAATCCGCGCAGCGTGTTGGCCTCATCGGGCATGCCGCCGTCCATCACCACCACCTTGCCCTTCTTGGTGAGGAACACGTACGAATTGCCTATGGTGTTGCTGTGGCTCGGTATCTGCCAAAGGGTGAAGCCGCTCTTCCGCTTGCCGGCTGACGAGACGCTACGTCTGTCTGCGGCGCGTGCCACTTCGGGCGCTACGGCGAGTGTGCCGGCAAGCGCAGCGGAACATCTCAAAAAATCTCTTCTTGTAGTCATTATTATATTATTTGTCCAAAGGGTGTACGGTGATTCGGTCGAAGTTGGGAGCCCAGAGTCCGTCGCAGCTCTTCAGCGTAATGGTGTTGTCGCCGGCCTTCAGCCTTACGGGTATCATCTTCCAACTCGCACCTTCGGGCCTGTATGTGCTGGTAAGGTCAAAATTGCCTAAGAAGGTGACAGAGTCGCCTACCTGTTCATTGTTGACGAGCAGTTTGGCGTAGCGGTCCTCCTGCGTCATGTAATAGAGCGTCAGCAGGTAGTCGCCGTCCTTCTCCGCCTTCACGTTGTTGAAGCGCAACGCCTTGCCCGGAGCCATCTCGGTGACGTACTTGCCGCCGGAGGCGTAGAGGTCGGAGTAGGGAGTCACGGTGACGCCCTCGTCAAGGGTGTTCTCCGGAGCCTCGGCCTCGTATGTGGCGCGTTCGGCAGGGCAGTCGAGGTTGCCGTTGGTGGACACCTGCATCAGGAATCCTCCTTCGGAGATTTCGTCTATGTCGAGTGTCTTGCCCTTGCTGACCTCCACCTTCTGGAACTTCATCTCGTTGCGGCAGGTGGCATCTTTGTAGATGTAAGCGTAGTAGGTCTTGCCGTTGTCCAGGAAGTCGAAGTTAACCTTGCACGTCCTCGGGTCGGAGCTGACGCCGGATATCCACCAGTCGCCGCCGTTGCGCCGGGCTATGGTCACGTACTTGTCTGGCTGTCCCTCCAGCAGGCGCGAGTCATCCCATACGGCTGGCAGACGCTTCATGATGTCCTTGCCGTAGAAGTAGCGGATGTTCTCGGGACATTCGGAAATGTGCACTATGCCGCTCTCGAAAAGCGTGAGCAACGCCATGTGGTGAGCCATGGACTGCAGTGTGATGATGCTGCCGCGCCATGTGGCGAAGTCGCCCGGCGTGTAGTCTGCCGCTCCCACCACGTTGCGTGTCAGCGCCAGGTTGATGTGGTGCGCGGCGTTGATGTTCTTGGCCGCCCAGAACTGGTTCTCGCCTCCGTATATGCCTTCCTGCGTCATCAGGTGCGGATAGGTGCGGCGCAGTCCCGAGGGGCGCGTGCATCCGTGCAGGTTGACCAGCATCTGGTACTTGGCGGCCAACTTCAGCAACTTCTCCATGCGGGCCATCGACTCCTTGGAGTCGTCTTCCCAGAAGTCCACCTTGATGCCCTTTATGCCCCAGCTCTTCCACTTCTTCAGCGTGTTGTCCATGTTGGCGTTGGAGAACTCCGTGCTGCTCGACAGGCTGGCGTTGCCCCACAGCAGACAGTCCACGCCTTTCTCCTCGGAGTCTTTGACGTGTTTCTGCACCCAGTCGGAGTTCCATCCGGCATCTATGAGCGTGTACTTCCACCCCATCTCGGCGGCGAGCTCCATGTGCTCGTATTCGCCGTTCTCGCTGCCGCCGTAGCCGTTGCGTGTCTCGGTCTTGTTGCCGTCAGAGCCGCCCCAGAACCAAGCCGCCACTCCGGGCTTTATCCAGTCCAGGTCGCCGATGGCGTTGGGCGGACAGAGGTTCTCAGGCATGGTGGTATCGAACACGGTGGCCAGGTCGCCCGTCACCACCATGCGCCAGGGTGAGGAGAACGGCAGCCTGCACACTATCTTATGTTCCTTGTCGTCGGCGTAGTCCTTGGTCGAGCCTGTCCAGGAGTACGAGAACTCGCCGGTGTCCTCCTCCGCCTTGGTCAGCGAGAGGCAGAAGTCGCCGTTGTTGTTGGCTTCGGAGATGAGCATGTAGTCGGTGCCGTCATAGGCCAGCGTGGGCGAGTTGAAGCGGGCGTCGCCGGCTGCGGTGAGAGCGCTCCACGAGTTATAGAGTCTGTATCTCCCCTCATACGGATAGTTGGGGTCTTGTATGTTGCCGCGGAACTGGCAGGCGAGACAGTTCTGGAAGTTGTTCATGCGTATGCGCGACGCCTCGCCGGTGAGCACCGCATCGGTGTGGCCGCCGTGCTTGGGCATCACGTAGCGGAAGGCGTAGCCGTCGTCATAGACGCGGAACTCCACGGTTATCCTCCACGTGTCTTTGGTGGTGGACACCGAGAGCATGTTGCAGTGGTCTCTGTACTGCAGGCGTTTGCCTACGGGCAGCCAATAGGGCGAGTCCATCTCCGCCGTGGACGTGGCGGCAAAGCCGAGACCTTGCGTCAGGTCTGCGGCCGATGTCTTGAGTCCGAGCGGTGACTCCTTGACCAAGGTTTTGCCGTTCTTCTCCACGGTGTACGAGAGTTTGCCGTCCGTCAGGTGTACGGTGGCTTTGATGTTGCCGTCGGGCGACGACACAGTGTAGTCGTCGGCCAGGACTGCGCATGGCACGGCCATGAACGCAGCCAAAGTAAGTTTGCTGAAGTTTCTCAGTTGTTCACTATGTTTTGATATTTGTATGCTGTTGTTTTTGTTTGTCAGTGGGTATGCCATTACTTTGACAGGTACTTCTTCCCACCTTTTATATATACGCCGTTCTCTGGAGTCTCGCTCAGTTTAAGACCTGAGAGGTCGTAGATGCCGGAGTCCCGCATGGCGGCAGCCGAAGCCTGCGGCGCGGATACGGCGTCTTCGCTGTCGAGAGGGAATATGGTGAGGCGGTCGAAGTTGGGAGCCCAGAGGTCGCTGTAGCTCTGTATCGTTATGGTGTTGTCGCCGGCCTTCAGCTGTATAGGTATCATCTTCCACGCCATGCCTTCGGGGTTGTATGTGCTGGTGATATCACCGTTGCCGTAGAAGGTGATGGTGTCGCCCACCTGCTCGCCGTTGACCAGAAGCTTGGCGCGACGCGTGTCCTGCGTTATGTAGTACAGCGTCAGCAGGTAGTTGCCGTCCTTCTCAGCCTTCACGTTGTTGAAGCGCAACGACCTGCCCAAGCCCAGGTTGAGGACATAGCTTCCGCCCGATGCGTGCAGGGAAGAATATGACGACCTGGTGAGTCCTGCGCTAAGCGTGTTCTTGGCACTCTCCGCCTCGTACAAGTCGCGCTCCACGGGGCAGTCGAGGTTGCCGTCGGACGACACCTGCATCAGGAAGCCTCCCTCTGAGATTTCCTTGAGGCTGAGCGTCGAGCCCTTGGTGACTTCCGTCTTCTGGAACTTCATGTCGCTGCGGCATGTGGCGTCTTTGTAGATGTACGCATAGTAGGTCTTTCCCTCTTCCAGGAAGTCGAAGTTTACCTTGCACGTACGTGAGGATGTGGTGATGCCCGACACCCACCAGTCGTCGCCGTTGCGCCGTGCCACGGTTATGTACTTATTGGGCTGTCCCTCCAGCATGTGCGTCTCGTCCCATACGGTGGGCAGGCGCTTCATGATGTCCTTGCCGTAGAAGTAGCGCAGGTTCTCTGGGCATTCGGAGATGTGCACTATGCCGCTCTCGAAGAGCGTGAGCAGCGCCATGTGGTGAGACATGGACTGCAGTGTGATGATGCTGCCGCGCCATGTGGCGAAGTCGCCCGGCGTGTAGTCTGCCGCTCCCACCACGTTGCGTGTCAGCGCCAGGTTGATGTGGTGCGCGGCGTTGATGTTCTTGGCCGCCCAGAACTGGTTCTCGCCTCCGTATATGCCTTCCTGCGTCATCAGGTGCGGATAGGTGCGGCGCAGTCCCGAGGGGCGCGTGCATCCGTGCAGGTTGACCAGCATCTGGTACTTGGCGGCCAACTTCAGCAACTTCTCCATGCGGGCCATCGACTCCTTGGAGTCGTCTTCCCAGAAGTCCACCTTGATGCCCTTTATGCCCCAGCTCTTCCACTTCTTCAGCGTGTTGTCCATGTTGGCGTTGGAGAACTCCGTGCTGCTCGACAGGCTGGCGTTGCCCCACAGCAGACAGTCCACGCCTTTCTCCTCGGAGTCTTTGACGTGTTTCTGCACCCAGTCGGAGTTCCATCCGGCATCTATGAGCGTGTACTTCCACCCCATCTCGGCGGCGAGCTCCATGTGCTCGTATTCGCCGTTCTCGCTGCCGCCGTAGCCGTTGCGTGTCTCGGTCTTGTTGCCGTCAGAGCCGCCCCAGAACCAAGCCGCCACTCCGGGCTTTATCCAGTCCAGGTCGCCGATGGCGTTGGGCGGACAGAGGTTCTCAGGCATGGTGGTATCGAACACGGTGGCCAGGTCGCCCGTCACCACCATGCGCCAGGGTGAGGAGAACGGCAGCCTGCACACTATCTTATGTTCCTTGTCGTCGGCGTAGTCCTTGGTCGAGCCTGTCCAGGAGTACGAGAACTCGCCGGTGTCCTCCTCCGCCTTGGTCAGCGAGAGGCAGAAGTCGCCGTTGTTGTTGGCTTCGGAGATGAGCATGTAGTCGGTGCCGTCATAGGCCAGCGTGGGCGAGTTGAAGCGGGCGTCGCCGGCTGCGGTGAGAGCGCTCCACGAGTTATAGAGTCTGTATCTCCCCTCATACGGATAGTTGGGGTCTTGTATGTTGCCGCGGAACTGGCAGGCGAGGCAGTTCTTGAATTTGTTCATGCGGATGCGCGACGCCTCGCCAGTTAGGGTGGCGAGGGCGCGGCTGCCGGACTTGGGCATCACGTAGCGGAAGGCAAAGCCGTCGTCGTAGAGGCGAAACTCCACGCCGAGTCTCCACGTGTCTTTTTCAGTCAACACGGAGAGTGTGTTGCAGTGGTCTCTGTACTGGCTCCGTTTCCCCACCGGCAGCCAGTAGGTGGTGTCAGTCTCTTCCGTAGCGGAGGACACGAAGGTGAGTTCCTGCGTCAGGTCGGCCAGTGTAGAGGTGAGTCCGAGCGGCGACTCCTTGACCAAGGTGCTGCCGTCTTTCTCCACGGTGTACGAGAGTTTGCCGTCTGTCAGGTGTACGGTGGCTTTGATGTTGCCGTCGGGCGACGACACGGTGTAGTCGTCGGCCAGAGCTGCGCATGGCACGGCCATGAACGCCGCCAAAGTAAGTTTGATGAAGTTTCTCATTTGTGTTCAGTTATGTGTGAAAAAGAATGTTTTTTACTGTTAACTCGGTGCAAAGTTAAACAAAATACCGCACAACGTGTTGCTACAGAGTGATGAATTTGCCGTGAGAAGCCTGTCCATGCCGTATTTTTTTATAAATTCGCGCCATCATTAAATGTTAGCATAGTATGAGAAAGTTGTTTTTGCTTGCAATGTTAGTATCGGCGTTCACCCCTTCCCTTGTGTCGGGAGCCGAAGACAATGTGCTGCCGCGGTGGGCTTTGGGCGGGTTCCGCCGCCCCGAGGGAGTGAACCCCTTGATAAGCCCCACCTCCGCTACGACGTTCCGCTGCCCCGTGAAGAAGACCGCCGTGAAATGGGAGTGCGCCGACACCTTCAACCCCGCCGCCGTGGTGCGCGACGGCAAGGTGGTGGTGCTCTACCGCGCCGAGGACGACCCGTCGGCGGGCATAGGCGGCAGGACGTCGCGCATAGGGTACGCCGAGAGCGACGACGGCACGCACGTGACGCAGAGGCTGTCGGTGCCGGTGATGTACCCCGACGAGTCGGAGGTGTCGCAGACCTACGAGTGGCCCGGAGGCGTGGAAGACCCCAGAGTGGTGGAGACTGAGGTGGACGGCGCGCCGCTGTACGTGATGACACACACCTCGTGGAACAAGAAGACGGCGCGGCTGAGCGTGGCCACCAGCCGCGACCTCAAGACGTGGACGCACCACGGCCCGGCCTTCCGCACGGCGTACGGCGGCAAGTTCCGCGACCTGGTCTGCAAGTCGGGTTCCATAGTCACCGGGATAAAGGACGGCAGGCTGCAGGCCGCCAAGGTGAAGGTGAACGGAGAGTACAAGTACTTCATGTACTGGGGCGAGTACTGGGTGTGCGGTGCCGTGAGCGACGACCTGATAAATTGGGAGCCAGTGGTGGACTCCGACCTCAACCTGCGCTATCTGGCCCGTCCGCGCAACGGGTACTTCGACAGCCAGCTGACGGAGTGCGGCCCTCCAGCCGTGCTCACCGCCGACGGCATAGTGCTGGTGTATAACGGCAAGAACAAGAGCGGCTCCAACGGCGATCCCTGCTACCCGGCCAACACCTATGCCGCCGGGCAGATGCTCTTCAGCGCCGACGACCCGCTGCAACTCACCGACCGTCTGGACAAGCCTTTCTTCCGGCCCATGGAAGACTTCGAGAAGAGCGGACAGTACGCCGCCGGCACGGTGTTCGTGGAGGGACTGGTCTACCACGCCGACAAGTGGCTGCTCTACTACGGGTGCGCCGACAGCTTCGTGGGTGTGGCCGTGTGCGACGAGTCGTCCGCCAAGACGGGCGACCCCGTGCTGCTCGACACCGTGCCGGCCGGAGTGGTGAACCAGCAGACCGGACTCTCGTCGGGCAAGGCCAGGTGCCGGATACAGTCGTACAGCGGTATGGCCAACGAGGACGAGAGCCCGCGCAACCTGCTCACCAGCTACGTCAGCCCCGGCCGCAAGTGGTGCGACAACTCCACCGAGACACCATGGGTGGTGATGGAGTTCACGGGAATATACAGCATAAACCGGATGGTGATGCGCGACGTGGGCAACCGCGAGGACAACTGCGGCAACGTGCCCGAGTACTGGCTTTACACCAAAGTCAACGCTTCGGACGCATGGGAACTGGCGGCGCATGAGACCGGCGTGGACACGCTTGCGGTGAAGGACGTCACCTTCCAGCAGCGTGAGGCCAGGTACGTGAAGTTGCAGGTGAAGAGGGGCGTGCGGCCGTCGGGAGTGGCCGACAACGCCGTGCGCATATACGGCTGCGACATATACGGCGAGTACTTGCGACCCGTCGAGCGTACCGACGGCGCAGTGAGCGTGGGCAAGACGGTGCTGACCTCGTACGACACGCCCGACGCCGCATACTCCGCCATGAACCTGCTGACGGGAAGCCCCTCGGCGGACAGCCCGTGGAAGTTCACGCAGGGTGTGCCGTCCGACTCACCGATGCGCTACGTGGTGGTGGACCTGGAATCTGTCTTCGACATACGCAAGTTCATGATTTGGGACGCCCGTTCGCTCGACACCGACGCCGCCAACATAGGCGACTACCGGATATACGTCAGCGAGGAACGACCCGACCTCAGCCTGATGGGGAAGAACGGCGACGACAACACGTGCTGGACACTGGTGGCCACCAGAAAGAACACGGTGTCCTCGAACAAGAAGACGGTGATACTCTCCTCCCCTGTCCGCGGCAGGTACGTCAAGCTGCTGGTGCCGCGCACCAACACCGGGATGAACACCGCCGCGTCGCCCAAGCTCTACGCCCTCTACGTCTACGGGCAGGAAGTGGACACGGACGGCATAACCGCCGCGGCGGCGGAAGATGAGCAGGAGTCGGATCGTTCGTACGACATGCTTGGCCGCCCCGTCGGCAACGGCTACAAGGGCGTGGCCGTGAAAGCCGACGGGCGCAAGGTGCTGCGGCGTTAGTAGGATCGTTTGCGCAAACGCTCCTACTAACGGTCGTTTCTCGCGACATACAGCTCCTAAAAATTTTGGACGAAGCCGTCAACGAATGATTCAGGCTTCATGCGAAGCTGTTTGGGGCTAGAAACGGCGTTTCCAGCCTCTCGGAAAACAAAATGAAGCTTTCGACGCACGTTTCTTCCTTCACGGAGAACGAGATGGGACTAGAAACGGCGTTTCTTGCCTCTCGGAAAACGATATGAAGCCTTCGCGCTGCGTTTCTACCTTCACGGAGAGCAAAAAGAAGCTAGAAACGGCGTTTCTTGCCCAAAAAAGGGTCAAAAAATGCCTTCGACGCACGTTTCTTGCTTCACGGAGAGCAAAAAAAGGCTAGAAACGCCGTTTCTTGCCCCAAAAAAAGCAAAATGAAGCCTTCGACGCGCGTTTCTTGCTTCTCGGAGAACCAGATGAAGCTAGAAACGGCGTTTCTTGCATTCTCCCGAAACCGGACGAACCTTTCGCATGCGCAATCTTGCAAGGCGGTAGTGGGGGCAAGCGTTTCCTTCGTCGCCGATCGGGCGCAAACGCTCCTACTAAGGCTTCGCCTCCGCAATATTGCCACTCCGAAACGCGAATGGAGGCCGCTGCAGGCCGCGACAGCTTAGTGGGAGCGCCTCTCCGAGACGCGCCTGAAAGCTACGTGAAGATAATCTATGATATCTGAAGCTATAAGAGAATGACCGCCAAGCACAGCCGCGGCGGCGTCTCCCGCCATGGCATGAATGGAGACCGAGAGAACGGCGGCCTCCACGGCTGTATATCCCTGCGCAAGCATAGCAACCATGACTCCGGTAAGTACATCGCCGCTTCCGGCAGTACCCATACCGCTGTTGCCCCACGGGCATTGCCAACAGTCACCGTCAGGAGTATAAATCCGTGTAGGGTGTCCCTTTAGCGTCAACACCACCTGATGACTGCCGGCGAACTCAGCCGGAGGCGTGTCGGCTGCCAGTCGGGCATACTCTCCGGGATGCGGCGTGAGTATGCACCACGCCGGCACAAGAGACAACAGAGAAGGGGAAAGGGAAAGGCAGTTGAGAGCGTCGGCGTCCAAGACGCAGGGCTTGCCATGAAGAACGGCCAACTGCCGTCCCAGCGCCTCTACGGTATCGGCTGACGTGCCGATGCCGGGGCCTATGGCCACCGCCTGGTAAGGTTCTAGATTCTCCACAGGGGAAGTGAAACGCATATCCGAAACGTCGTGGTGCAATATGGCTTCGGGCACTGACAGCTGCAGAATGTCGTTGTTACGTTGCGGCACATGCACAGTGAGTTTTCCCGCCCCGCTCCGCATGCACCCCTTGGCGGCAAGGACCGAAGCCCCTGCCATGGCATATCGCCCAGCGACAATCAACGCATGTCCGAAAGTCCCCTTGTGTCCGTCCTCAGGGCGAGGGCGTATAATGGAACGGAGCGTTTCTTCCGTTATCAGGTGCACTTGCACAGTCCCTATTTCAGCTTGTCCACGAGTTCGTCCACAGAAACAAGATACTGCGAACCCGTCTCCATATCCTTGAGCGTAACCTTTCCGGCCTCCATCTCCGTCTCCCCTGCCAGGACTACAAAGGGGATATGTTTCTGGTTGGCGTACTGCATCTGCTTCTTCATCTTGGCGGAGTCGGGATATATCTCGCCGCTGATGCCCTCGGCGCGTACCCTGGATATAATGGGCAGACAGTAGTCGGCTTCCTTCTCCCCGAAATTGATGAAGAGTACGCGCGAAGACGTGGTGACTTCTTCGGGGTACAGGTTGAGCTGGTTGAGTACATCATATATACGGTCTGCCCCGAAGCTGATGCCCACGCCGCTGATGCCCGGCATTCCGAATATGCCGGTGAGGTTGTCGTACCTGCCGCCGCCCGTGATGGAACCTATCTCCACGTCCAAAGCCTTCACCTCAAAGATGCAGCCAGTGTAATAGTTGAGGCCGCGTGCCAGAGTAAGGTCGAGCTCAAGTGCGGAAGCCCCGGCGTAACGCTTCAGTACATATTCTATCTCCGCGAGTCCCTTCATACCGGTCTCGCTGCCAGCCAGGACACCACGCATCACCGCCAGCTTGTCTTCGTTGCTGCCCGAAAGGTTGATGATAGGCTGCAGGGCTTCTATCTGCGAATCGCCGAGACCGCATTCACGAAGTTCGGCGTTCACGTTGTCCAGTCCTATCTTGTCCAGCTTGTCTATAGCCACGGTGATGTCCACTATCTTGTCCGCCGCCCCTATCGTCTCGGCGATGCCCGTAAGCACCTTGCGGTTGTTGATCTTGATGCAGACCCTGATGCCGAAGCGCGTGAACACCGTATCCACTATCTGCATCAGCTCCACCTCGTTGAGGAGGGAGTCGCTGCCCACCACATCCGCGTCGCACTGGTAGAACTCGCGGTAACGCCCCTTCTGTGGACGGTCGGCACGCCACACCGGCTGTATCTGATAACGGCGGAAAGGCAGGGCCAACTCGTCGCGGTGCTGCACCACATAGCGTGCGAAGGGCACGGTGAGGTCATATCTGAGTCCCTTCTCGCACAGCAGAGCCGCCAGATGTCCCGTCGCCCCGGCCTGCAAGTCAGTGTCGGAAACGCCGCGGAGATAGTCTCCGCTGTTCAGTATCTTGAACAAAAGCTTGTCCCCTTCCTCCCCGTACTTGCCCATGAGGGTGTCCAGGTTCTCCATAGCCGGAGTCTCTATCTGCTGAAATCCGTAGAGCGAATACACCTGACGTATCGTGTCGAAGATATAGTTGCGGCGCGCCATTTCCTGCGGTCCGAAATCGCGTGTGCCCTTGGGTATGCTTGGTTTTGATGCCATGATAATCTTTTTGCCTTAAAGTTTAGATATTATTGTATGATTTCGTTTGGCTAAAATGCCGATGCAAAGTTACGTCAAAAAGAGTTAATCTCAAAAAATCTTGTTACCTTTGCATCATAATAGGAAGCAAACGACATGAATATCTTCAGCAAGAAAGCAGGGAAAAAAGAGACGGACAGCACTCCCGTACAGGAGACCGCGGCGCCGGCTCCACAGGCACAGGGGCGCATACAGGCAAGGGACTACAGGCTCCTGAACCCTACCATGCTGCAGCGCACACGCGAGACCCTGCGCCTGGCGGAGACAAAACTGCAAAACATAGAGGACAACCTGAAGCGTCTGCAGCAGCAACGCGAATGGTTGCGCAGACACTGCGAGCTGAAGATGCAGCTCACGCAGGAGAAGACACGTCTGCAAGAACTGAACAAATCCATGGCAAGCATGGCGGAGGACGCCAAGATGCTGGAAAGGTACGAGGCCTTCGAAAGCGTGGAGAGCACATTCCTGCGCATGTCCATACTGGAGAAGATGAGGCGCGACAACACCGACCGCAGAGGGGAGATGGAACACGAGGAGAAAGCGCTGCAGAAGAAATACGACGAGCAGGAGAAGGTGGAGACCAAAGCTGTAGAAGATCACCAGATGGCATTCGACCGCTTCATAGCCACCCACCCCAACCTCTTCAACGTCATCCGCACTGAGGGCGCCATGCAGATGACCGAGCTGGAGACTTCATACCTCAGTGCCAGACTGGGAGAGGCAAAGGCCGTGCTGGACGCCACGGACACCACTCTGGAGGAACAGAAGAAAGAGGTGGAGCTGCAGGAACAGATGCTCGAGCGGCACTGCGCCGGCAGGCAAAGCATAGAGATGCACGAACAGATGCTGACGCACGGCGAAAGCGTGCTGCTGAAACTGGAATATCTGCAGAAGACGGAAAGCAGGCTCAACGAGCTACGCACGAAGCTGAAAAACGCGTACAGCCAACAAGACGAGGAGAACGAACAGATGCAACGCGTGTTCAACCTTTACCAGGACATACTCTCGCAGATAACTTCACTGGAAGACGAGCTGGCCACGCACCGCACCAACATACACGGACTCGACGGCTACAAGCTGCAGGAACAGGCCATGAAGCTGAAGAGCCGGATGCAGATGCTGCTGTCGGCGCAGTCGCTGTGGAACAGGATAGCCATGGGGTACACCATCATAGAGGAGCAGCAGGGAAAGCTCACCGAGCTGCGACTGCACACAGACCATCTGGAGAAGGACATCTCCGACCTGGAGCAGGAGGAGGGCAAGACCGTGCGCCTCTGCCGCGAGAAAGAATACACCTACCTTCTGAGCAAGGGACAGGATATAATACAACTGAGAGCCGACCTGAAAGAAGGCGTCAACTGTCCCGTATGCGGAGCCTCGCACCATCCCTACCACAGCGACACCATGCTGGATCAAAGCAAGCTGATAGGGGAATTCAAGACGGAATACGAACAACTCGAGCAAGACGCAAGAGGCAAGAGGCAGACTCTGGACGACCTGAAACAGGACTTCGCCGAATGCAAGGGAAGGATGAAGGCGTTGGAGGAGACCCTGCGTACGCTGAGAACAAGGCAGAACGAAGACGTAAAGGAATGGCGCATGTTCGCTCCGCTGGACAGACAGCTGGAGGAATGTTCCCCAAGTACCAACGCTGAGGCACGCACCTTGGCTTTGGGACAACTGATAGAAAACACCACACGCGACGCGGAGAAGACGGAGAAAGAGTTGCTGGCCTTCAACTACCACCAGACTCTGATAGCCCAACTGAGCGAACATCTGCAACAGATGGAGCAGAAGAAGAACGAGCTGAGCACAAGACTCAACGAGCTGAATACCGGATGCCAGGTGATGGCCGGACAGACGGACAGGATACAGACGATGATAGAGACGGAGAACGCCATATACAGACAGACCTACGACGAGCTGGACAAAATCATCACCATCAAGGACTGGCTCAACAAATGGCAGGACAACCACGAAAACCTCCACAACCAGATACAACAGATAATGACGGTCTGGAAGACTGTAAACGAGCGCATAGACAAGGAGACGCACGAGATAGCTCTGGAAAGGCTGAGGCTGGAGCACCTGCAGGAAAAGCGGTCGCTGCACATGGCAGAATACGACAGCGTAGTCAAGCACCTGGAAGAAACCGCGCACCTGACGGACAAGAAGCGCAAAGAACACGAGCAGTTCCTCAACGGCCTGACTCCAGAGCAGTACTACACGGACAGCCTGCAGACCGTCCGTGCGGCCAGGGAGACGGAAGAGAAGGAACGGGAGAGAACCAAGGCGCTGTTTGCCGACAAGAGCAAGCTGCACGGACGCAACGAGGACTACACGCAGACAGGCGAAGCCATCGCCGCCACTCTGGCAGCCGAAAGGGAAAAGCTGGACTTGTGGATACATTCTTACAGCGCACACAACCCTCCCGTACGCTATCAGGAGTTGGAAAACGTATTCTCCTCCGGCATGGACTGGAACACCATCCGCCACAAGATAAGAGACACCAAACAGGAGCAGGCTCTCTGCCAAGCCAATGTGGACAGCCTCAACAGTCGCTTCATAGCCTTGCAGGCCGAAAGCGGATTCCACCACGTAGACGAGGAAGAAGCGCAAATATCCATTGCCACACAGGAGGAAGCCTTGCTTAAAAAACGCAGGGACGTGATGATGCAGATAGCGCGCACCACCGTAGCCATAGAGGAGCACGAAAAGGCGTTGCACGCTATGATGGAAGATGAATGCAAAACCGAAGAACCGGGAGTTTAACCACCTTTGTATAACGAAGCAGAAAAAACAACTACTATGCCCAAATACAACATTACGGAAAAGAAGACAAAGACTCCGCAATACCGCTCTTCGTTGAGCGAGGAGCTCATAGACGAACTCTTCCAAAAGATAATGGAGAAGTTCATCGTGGAGAAAAAGTACAGAGACCCCAAGTACTCAGCCAAAGCCATGGCGGACGATCTGGGCACCAACACACGCTACATAAGCGCAGCCATAAACGTCAGAAACCAGGACAACTACTCGCAACTCGTGAATGAGTTCCGCATCAAGGAAGCCAGACATCTGCTCTCCGACTATCGCTACGCCGATCTGAAGATGGAGGATATAGGCACCAAAGTGGGGTTCGCCAACAGACAGAGCTTCTATGCGGCTTTCTTCAGAAGGCTCGGAATCTCCCCTCTTGAGTACAGGAAACTGACACTGACCCCGGCGAAGAAGAACGGCAGAGCAGACCGCAAGGCCAAGTAAAGACGGCACTTAGGAAGAAGATATGGAGAACAACGACAACAAGACCTTCAAATACACAGACCAACGCTTTGCCGACATACAGATGCTTAGGTTCAGGGTCCCACACTTTGAGACCTTGCCCCTAAAGACGAAGTTGTTGGTGTACTGGCTTTCCGAAGCCGCCCTCTACGGAAGAGACATCCTTTGGGACCAAAACTGCAGGTTCAACCTGCTTGTACGCAAAACACTGGAGACCATCTACACGACCTATCCCGGCAATCGCGAGAGTACCGACTTCAGAGCTTTCGAGGTGTACCTGAAAAGAGTGTGGTTCTCCAACGGCATACACCATCACTACACCTACAACAAGTTCGTGCCGGAGTTCAGCGAGAGTTTCTTCCGCGAAGCCTTGAGGCAGTGCGACACCTCGTCGCTCCCGTTGGAAGGCTACTCCTCCGTAGCCGAACTGGAGGAAGCCCTTGTCCCCATCATCTTCAACCCCTCGCTTCTGTCCAAGAGAGTCAACCAGGCCGACGGCGAAGACCTCTTGCAGACTTCTGCGTCCAACTACTACGGCGAGAGCGTCACGCAAGCCGAAGCGGAAGAATTCTACGCCCGGCAGAAAGCGGCGCGCCACACGTCACACCCTATGATGTACGGGCTGAACAGCCGACTAGAACGCGGGGCGGACGGCAGTCTGTACGAAAACACATGGAAGACTGGTTCTATGTACGGCAAAGCCATAAACCGCATCACGGAGATGCTGGACCACGCCGTGCAATACGCCGAAAACGATGCGCAGACCGCTGTGATAAAGTCGCTCGTAGATTTCTACCGAAGCGGAGACTTGCAAGACTTCGACCGCTACTGCATCCTATGGGTGCAGTGTACTGGTACACTCGTCGACTTCACCAACGGCTTCACCGAAGTTTACGGCGACCCGCTCGGCCTGAAAGCCAGTTGGGAAGGTTATGTCAACCTCACCGACTCCGAAAACACGCTCCGCACGAAAGTGCTGAGCCAGAATGCGCAATGGTTCGAAGACCACTCGCCGGTGGACGGACGTTTCAAGAAGGAGGAGTGCCGGGGCGTGTCCGCCATGGTAGTGAACGCCGCCATATTGGGAGGCGACCTGTACCCGAGCAGCGCCATTGGCATAAACCTGCCCAACAGCAACTGGATAAGACAGGAATACGGCAGCAAGAGCGTGACGATAGGCAATCTCACGCACGCCTACGACGAAGCGGCGCGCGGCAACGGTTTCCGCGACGAGTTCGTCATAGACCAACAAACCATATCCATGATGGACAAATACGCAGAGATGTGCGACAATCTGCACACCGACCTCCACGAATGCCTCGGACACGGCAGCGGCAGACTGTTGCCTGGCACAGACCCCGATGCGCTGAAGGCCTACGGCAGCACCATAGAGGAAGCCAGGGCAGACCTCTTCGGGCTCTACTATCTGGCGGACGAAAAACTGGTCTCACTCGGACTTCTGCCGGATGCAGAGGCTTACAAGGCGCAATATTACAGCTATATGATGAACGGCTTGCTCACGCAGTGCGTACGCATAGAGGAAGGAGGCCAGATAGAGGAGGCGCACATGCGCAATAGGGCTCTGATAGCCAACTGGACGCTGAGCCACTATCCGGAAGCGGTGGCAATAACGGAAAAGGACGGCAAGCACTATGTGGAGGTGAAGTCGTACCCCACCCTGCGGAAAGCCTTCGGCATACTCCTCGCCGAGATACAGAGAGTGAAGAGCGAGGGAGACTACAAGGCCGCCAGACACTTGGTTGAAACCTACGGAGTGAAATTGGATCCGTCGCTACACCACGAGATAAAAGAAAGGTACGCGGCCCTGCACCTCGCCCCGTATAAGGGTTTCATCAACCCGGTGTACACTCTCGTGAAAAACAATGAAGGTGAACCCATAGATATCTCCGTCTCATACACCGAGACGTACGAACACCAGATGCTCAGGTATAGTCGGGAATACAATACGCTACAGTAATGACGAACAGCGAAACGGAACAATACATAAGGGATATAAAGAAAGACCTGCGTGCCGCCATGAACGGCATCCTGTCGGCCAAGATGAGGGAAGCCGGAGCTCCCTACAAGCTCATCTTCGGCGTTGAACTGCCGCGGCTGATGTCCATAGCCTCCGAATATCCCAAAGACTGCGCACTAGCGCAAGCATTGTGGAACGAGAACATACGCGAAAGCAAGCTCCTGGCCTGCATGCTGATGCCCGAAGACACATTCTCTCCGGAGTTGGCGGATATCTGGGCAAGCGAGATACCAACGGCGGAAGTGGCGCAAGTCCTTGCCATGTACACACTCTGCCGCACAGCACACGCGGCGGACACGGCGTTCAGATGGATAGCCTCATCCTGTCACTACAAACAACTGTGCGGACTGCTCTGCATCACGCGTCTGATGCGCACCGGCACTACACTGAACGAACACTCGTCCGCAGAACTGCACGACCAAGCCTCATCGCTTCTGCCAGCCGCCGACATTCATCTGCGCAAAGCAATAACCGTAACGCTGGAAGCACTGGACGCCGACACTTGATACCAGTGTCTCCACCTCCCTGTCGCAAAAATACACCGGGCTTTCATATCCTTGATAGATAAAAGGATTCACCTATCTACTGTTTCTTAACTTCATGACCTATGGGTCAATTTGCGTGGTGGAACATGTCGCATCCCGCTTAAATACAGGA
>CAVHNA010000024.1:19122-20141 GCA_963637205.1 Bacteroidaceae bacterium | reverse complement strand
GGGGTACGCATAGAGAACACCATGATAGTGGAGGATGCTATGACCACCGAGTTCGGTCGGTTCCTGCGTCTTGACGCTCTCACGCTCTGCCCCATTGACACGACTCCGATAAAGGTGAATTTGCTGGCGGCTGACGAGCTGGAATATCTCAACGCCTATCATCAGCGTGTATGTGAAACTCTCTCGCCATACCTTGACGAAGAGGAGAAGACATGGCTGGCGGATGCCTGCCGCCCTCTTCTCCCCCACTCTTCCGCCGAGACAGAGTGAGACACGACAATTCTTAAAACCAATCAATAGCAATAATCAGAAAAGATGGCCATTATAAAGAAACTCCCGGGGATGCAAGCTCCCCGATTCGGCAAGCACTGCTACTTTTGCGAGGGTGCAGCCATAATAGGTGATGTGGAGATGGGCGACGACTGTACGGTGTGGTTCAACGCCGTGATTCGTGGCGACGTGCATTTCGTCAAGATAGGAAACCGCACCAATATACAGGACAACAGTTGTATACATACCCTCAACGGAAAAGCTCCTTGTATCATTGGCGACGACGTTACAATAGGACACTCTGTCACTCTGCATGGTTGCGAGGTTAAGGACGGAGCTCTCGTGGGCATGGGAGCCACTGTGCTCGACCATGCTGTGGTGGGCAAGGGAGCTATCGTAGCCGCGGGGGCTCTCGTGCTGAGCAACGTGCAGATAGGCGACGGCGAACTGTGGGGAGGCGTCCCTGCCAAGTTTATCAAGAAAGTGGACCCCGAGCAGGCACAAGCTCTCAACAAGACATACGCCGCACATTATATACAGTACAGCGACTGGTATCGCGAAGCGGATGCGGACGAGACGTCCTCCCAGATCGTCAATACCAGCGAGGAGTACCACAGACAATGAACAGCAAAATATCAAAAGTATGAAAAACAAGATATTGCTCCAGATAGTTTGCGTAGCGGCCTTCACCCTCGGCTCATGCCATACGCAGGAGAAGACACAGCGCACGACCACGGTAACGAACCCGC
>CAVHNA010000024.1:6434-19112 GCA_963637205.1 Bacteroidaceae bacterium | reverse complement strand
CGGTCAAGTTCGGCGACCCTTTCATCCTGCACGCCTCAGACGGACGTTATTATATGTACGGCACGTCTCTCAGCGACGGTTTTGAGGCTTATGTCAGCGACGACTTCGTCACATGGACTCCGTGTGGACGCATCTATCAGGGATCCGGTGACACACAGTGGTGCGTGTCGTGCTTTTGGGCACCGGAGGTGTACGAGAGAGATGGCAAGTACTATCTCTTCTTCAGCGCCAACGACAGGAACAACCCCACCAACGAAGGCGAGAATTTCAGGATAGGCGTGGCTGTCAGCGACAGTCCTTCAGGGCCCTTCACAGACATGTACGACCGCCCTGTATTCGATTCGCCATATCCCGTCATTGACGCTAACGTCTATTTTGACGACGAGAGTGGGCGTTGTTATCTCTACTACAGCCGTTGCTGCTACAAGCACCCGGTGGACAGCGAGGTGGCCGACAGCCTCAGGCAAGCCGGTTCTTTCCAGGAGATAGAGGAGAGCTGGGTGTACGGAGTGGAGATGAAGCCCGACTTCAGCGGTGTGACCGGCGAGCCCGTACTGCTGCTGCAACCGCCGACACGTCTGGACGACAGACAGAGCGAATGGGAGAGCAGGAGCGCAACGCACGGTGAGATAAACAGGCGCTGGACAGAGGGTAGCTATCTCTTCCGCGAAGGAGATAAATATTATATAATGTATAGCGCCAACAACTATCAGGGCAAATACTACTCTGTGGGATACGCCACCGCCGACAATCCGCTCGGTCCGTTCCAGAAGGCTGCCAACAACCCCGTACTGCAGGAGAACGTAAGCGAGGGCGGCACAGTCATGGGTACTGGCCACTGCATGGTTCTCAGCATGCCGTCGGGCGACAGATATTGCGTATATCACGGCAGGATGAGTGACAACCCCGACGAACGTGTGGCACTGATGGACAAGATAGTTATAGACAAGGACGGCGTGCTGACGGTGGAAGGGCCTTCCACCGAGCCGCAGGAAGTCTGCTACTGACAGACCGACGGCATGCACCTTTTCTCCAACCCTCTGATATGGTTGCGCAGGGTCCGTAAACGTTGCGGATACGGCGTGCACTCCCCCTTCGCGTTCCATTTCATTACGGATGTCATATATGAGAAGAGCTGTTATTATGCGTATTCATCACTTGACGCCGGTCTTCCTTTCAGATACAGGTTCAGGGTTCGCAAATGTCTGCATCTGCTGTTCCGCATCGCCAACAGCGTACAGCCACATACGGTGCACATACAAGACACTATGCCGTTTGTCCGCAAATACGTAGAGGCCGGTTGCCGCAAGGCTGTTGTTACACGCGAAGTCGGAGAGGCGGACATAGACATGTGCCTGCTCTCGTCGCCATGCGACGCTGTCGTACCGCATATCCGCCATAGCGGTGTGCTTGTACTCGACAACATGCACGAACACCGGCAGTGGTTTCTCTCGCTGCCGTCCGTCGTGTCGTTCGATTTGTGGGACATCGGCATTGCATTTTTCGACCCTCATTACAACAAGCAGCATTACATCGTGAACTTTTGATAAGTTGTACGCCGTTCTGCGAAAAAAAACATACTAAAATAACATACGTATTGGAATAATTTTGTAAATTTGCGACCTTATTGAAGGAGACGCTGTCAAAAGACACCCCGAAACAGAAATTTTAAGGACAAACTGATTAAATTCTTTATATTATGTATTGGACACTTGAATTGGCCTCTAAGTTGGAAGATGCGCCATGGCCGGCGACAAAGGAAGAACTTATCGACTACGCCACCCGCAGCGGCGCACCGCTTGAGGTTATTGAGAACCTTTCAGAAATAGAAGACGAGGGTGAAGTCTATGACAACATAGAGGACATCTGGCCCGACTATCCCACAAAGGAGGACTTCCTCTTCAACGAGGACGAATACTGACGGCACGTGATTTGCCGCGGGCAAAGCCAACTAACACAAAGATGCAGTGTATAGACTGCATCTTTTGTCGTATAATTGCGACCCGTATTCTCTTTTTTCTCACCTTCGCAAAGGAAGAGCTGCGTTATGCCTTTATTTCCTGCCGGTTTACTTTGCCCTATTCATTTATTTTTTTACCTTTGCCAAAGAAACTTTGAATTTATATCTGCGATGAAACAGAAAAAGATTTTTTACAAATTGAGAGAGTTGGCGTTGGCCATTGCCATACTGTGTACTGCCAACGCTTTTTCCAAAACTCCGGTCAGACTTATATTCGATACGGACATGGCACCGGACTACGATGATGTGGGTGCTCTGGCGTTGCTTCACGCCCTGGCGGACTTCGGCGAGGTGGAGATACTCGCCACGGTATCTTCCAACAAATGCCAAACTTGCGTCCCTTGTATAGAGGTCATAAACACCTACTTCGGCAGGCCCGACATACCCGTAGGATGTGCGAAAGGCGCTGCGCAGAATCTTACCACATGGCACAAGGGACTGCGTTGGACGGACGAACTTCCCAAGCGTTATCCTCACCGTACGGAGTGTTCCGAAGAAAGCGAGGATGCTGTACGTGTATACAGGCGGATACTCAGCCAGCAGCCCGATGCCAGCGTGACGATAGTAACGGTGGGCTTCTTCACGAACCTCAGCAATCTGCTCACATCGCCAGGTGATGAGTACAGTCGCCTCAGTGGAGAGGAACTCGTCAAACGTAAGGTCAAAAAACTTGTGTCAATGGCTGGCAAACTGCCGGAAGGCAAAGAGTTCAACGTCTACAGTGACACCAAGGCTTCCCAGACTGTTCTTACCAAATGGCCTACCCCAATATTGTTGAGCGACTTTGACATCGGTGAGGTTATCCTTACGGGCAAGAAACTCGCGGCGTCGGACATTAAGCGCAGCCCCGTGATAGACGCGTTTTCCATGGCTTTGCCACAGGACAACCCGGAAGGCAGAATGAGTTGGGACCAGACTGCGGTGCTGGTAGCCGTAAGAGGAGCCGAAAAATATTTCAATACAGAGAAAGGTACTATGACTGTTCTTGATGACGGCTCGGACAAATGGACAAAAGACTCCAAGGGAAACCATGAACATCTGGTATTCAAGATGCCGAAGGAGGAGCTTAAGAATGTGATAGAGACGCTGATGCTCCATCAGCCTTCTAAGAAATAAGGACAGGAACGGCTACAGACACATCTTTATGGCATAGAAGACTACAGGAACCAACAAGCTCGGCAGGAGGTTGATGGTCTTGCAGTCTTTTATCTCCAGTATGGAAAGGCCCGAGCTCAGGATGAGTACGCCTCCCACGATGCTTATCTCGGTGCGCATCTGTTCCGGCATCGACGTGGCGAAGAAGAAGGCGATACAGTAGAACATTCCCTGCCAACAGAACAGGACAGGTGCGGCGGCCATCATAATCCATCCGTACGTGGCGGCAAGGACAGCGGATGTCACAAGGTCGAGCGTAGCGTTTGTATAAAGGTATGTGTTGGCTGGTTCGGCTATGTCCCATCCGTGACTTTCTGACATGCACGACAGTAACGGACCGACTATGCTGAACGTGCCTATGCAGTAGAGGAGAATTCCTGTGGCCAGTCCGTTGACCGAGTCCTTGTTGTTTTTTGACAGACGTTCCACTCTCTCCGCCAGATGCAGTCTCGTCCCTATCACCCCACCTATGGCGAGACTCATTATGAACAATACGGGAAACTCACTGTTGCCCATGTTGGACAGTGCGGAACTTATGCCCAGGACGATGCAGCACAGCCCGAGTGCGTTGAACATGCTTTTCTTGTATTTCTCCCCTATGCCCTTGCGAGCTATGGCTCCGAACGCACTGCCTATGACGATGGTGCACGTATTGACGATAGTCCCTAACATTTCTTTATATCACAAATCATCTGCAAAGGTAATGATTATTTGGCGGAATAAACGTGGCGTGAGCGGATTTCTCGTACAGTAGTCACAAAAGAGAACGTAATTTCTTGTTCTGGATTTGGCTAAATCGTTAAAAACGGCTAACTTTGTGGCAAAATAGGGCATTTGTCCGTTTGCGGAAGAAGTATCACTAAAAAATTATAAATGGAAGATCAGGAAAGAATAATTAAAGTGGACATAGAGCACGAGATGCGTAAAAGCTACATCGACTACTCCATGAGCGTGATAGTGGCGAGAGCTCTACCCGATGTCCGCGACGGCTTCAAACCGGTTCACCGCCGTATCCTGTACGGAATGAGGGAACTGCTCAATTTCCACAGCAAGCCTTACAAGAAAAGCGCACGTATCGTGGGAGAGGTGCTCGGTAAGTACCATCCCCACGGCGACAGCTCTGTGTATGGCGCATTGGTGCGCATGGCACAGGACTGGGCCATGCGTTACACATTGGTGGACGGACAAGGCAACTTCGGCTCTATAGACGGCGACAGTCCTGCCGCCATGCGCTATACCGAAGCGAGACTCAGCCTTATGGGAGAAGCCATGATGGACGATCTGGAGAAGGATACCGTAGATATGGCCAACAACTTTGACGGTACTCTGCTTGAGCCGACCGTTATGCCTACCCGCATTCCAAATCTGCTTGTCAACGGCGCTACCGGCATTGCCGTGGGCATGGCCACCAACATACCCACCCACAACCTCTGCGAGGTGATAGACGCTTGCGTGGCATTTGTGGACAACAACGATTTGGAGGTGTCAGACCTGATGGAGTATGTCAAAGGTCCTGACTTCCCCACTGGAGCGTATATCATGGGTGTCCAGGGAATAAAGGACGCTTACGAGACAGGTAAGGGACGCATCGTGATGCGTGCCAAGGCTGACATTGAGTCCGGAGAACTGCACGACAAGATAGTGGTGACGGAGATTCCTTACGGCGTAAACAAGCAGCAGCTTATCGAATATATCGCACAACTGGTGCAGGAGAAGAAGATAGAGGGTATCAGCAACGCCAACGACGAAAGCGACCGCGACGGCATGCGTATCGTGATAGACGTGAAACGCGACGCCAACGCAAGAGTGGTGCTCAACAAGCTGTTTAAGATGACTCCCTTGCAGACAAGTTTCAGCGTCAACAGCATAGCGTTGGTGAAAGGCCGCCCTCAGCTGCTCAACCTGAAGGACTTCATCAGATGCTTCGTGGAACATCGTCACGACGTGGTGATTCGCCGCACAAAGTACGACTTGCGCAAGGCGGAGGAACGCGCCCACATCCTGCAGGGTCTTATCATAGCCAGCGACAACATAGACGAGGTGGTGAAGATAATCCGTGCCAGCAAGTCTCCCTCGGATGCGCAACGTGCGCTGGAGGCCCGCTTCTCGTTGGACGAACAGCAGAGCAAGGCTATAGTGGAAATGCGCCTGGCACAGTTGACAGGCCTGCAGCAGGAGAAGCTCCACGCCGAGTATGAAGACCTGATGGAAAAGATCAAGTATTACAACCAGATTCTTACAGACGACAACCTGTGCCGCAAGGTGATAAAGGACGAGCTTGAGGAAGTCAAGGCCAAGTTCGGCGATGAACGCAAGACCCAGATAATGCCAAGCGCTGAGGAGTTCAACGCCGAAGACTTCTATGCCGACGACGAGGTGGTGGTGACTATCAGCCACATGGGGTACGTAAAGCGCACGCCGCTTGCGGAATTCCGAGCACAGGGCAGAGGGGGCATCGGCGTGAAGGCCAGCGCCACGCGCGACAACGACTTCATAGAGAAGATTTACCCTGCCACCATGCACAACACCATGCTCTTCTTCACGGAGAGAGGACGTTGCTACTGGCTAAAGGTCTACGATATCCCCGAAGGAAGCAAGAGCAACAAGGGACGTGCCATACAGAACATGCTTATGATAGAGCCCGGCGACAGCGTGAACGCCTGTCTCTGCATACGCAAGCTCGCCGATGCGGAGTTCTGCCGCAGTCATTATGTGATATTCTGCACCAAGGAAGGCCTCGTCAAGAAAACGTGTCTGGAGGAATACAGCCGCCCGCGCACAAATGGCGTGATAGCTATCAACATACGCGAAGAGGATAAGGTTATAAGCGTCGCCCTTACCAACGGTTCGGACGAAATCATAGTCGCCAACGCTGGCGGACGGGCGGTGCGCTTCAACGAGTCGCAGGTGCGCTCCATGGGACGCAACAGTACTGGCGTGCAGACCATAGTACTCGACGAGGACCCGCGCGACTGCGTCATAGGCATGTGTGTAATCAACGACGCCGAAACGGAGAGTATCATGGTGCTTAGCGAGAACGGCTACGGCAAGCGCACCGATGTGGAGGAATACCGCAAGACAGGCCGCCACTGCAAGGGCGTGAAGGCTATGGCCATCACCGAGAAGACAGGGTATCTGATAGCCATAGAGGTGGTAAAGGACGAAGACGACCTTATGATTATCAACAAGAGCGGCACCACCATTCGTCTCCATGCCGATGCAGTGAAGGAGACAAAGGGTCGTGTCGCCCAAGGCACCAAGGTGATAGAACTCAAAAAACGTAACGATGTAATCAGCCATCTCTGTGTAGTGCCGCGTGCGGAAGAAGAGCCCGTCGCCGACGAGGCAGAAGAGGACCGGACATCAGAAACTCAAGATAACACGGAAAACTAAACAACATTCATTCAAACCAAGGAGTAATTATGAAGAAGATTATTTTGTCACTTGTCATGCTCATGAGCGTTGGCATGGTGTCTGGACAGACTCCAGAAGAGAAAGCGAAGGCTAAGGAAGAAGCCAAAGCTTTGAAGGCTGCCACCAAGGAAGCCAAGTCTCAGGTTGCCGAGGCCAAGAGGATTTACGACGCCCTTAACCTGAAGGTTCAAGAGAAGAAGGCTACAAATGATGAGATTGTCTCAGAATGCAAAAAAAGCCAAGAACTCTTGCAGAAGTCCATCAAGAGTGGACTGTTGGACGAGAAGAAACTGCTGGAGGCATACAAGCTGAATGCGGACGTGGCGTTCAAGCCACATAACATCCTGCTTATGGAGTACGCAGCCAAGAACTTGCCTTTCGACACGGTGTATATGGTTAACAACCTGAAGGTCCTTACTGAAGGACTTCATCAGGAGATAGTCAACACCAAGGTCACCACGGGCGAGACTGGCAACGAGGGTTACCTCAAGGCAAAGAAGATGAACCTGGCCCAGTGCGGCGACCACTACATCTATGCAGCGCAGTTCGAGTCCGCCGCAGGACGTTACAAGAGTGCCCTGGAGTGCTACGACATGGTGCTTACATACAAGGAGAAATATCCCGAGGTAGCGGAGTATCTCAACATACGTATCCCCAACGAGCAGATTGCATACTACGCTTTCCATACCGCTCACGAGGCTAAGTTGTACGATGCTATGGACAAGTATTACGACTCGGCCATTAAGTTCGCTGACGGTGCCGAGGGCACCAAGCAGGTAAGGGTTGCGTCGTATCTTGAAAGGGGCGACTCAGCGGCTTGGGCAAAATGTATGTACGACCTTACAGTGCAAGACCCTGAGGCCAACAAAGATTATGTGCAGATGCTTTTGGCATACTACCAGAAGAAGGGTACCGACAAGATGATGGAATATGCGGACAAGATTCTGTCAGTGTCTCCGGATTTGTATATCGCCAACTACGGAAAGGCTTACGTACTTTTCTCAACTGAAAAATACACCGAGGCTTTCAACTATTACAAGAAGTGTACGGAGGTTGAGCCCACCGTCTATGACGGATGGTATCAATGCGGTCTCTGCAAATACCGTGTCGCACTGGCCCTGAACGCCTCCATCAACAGTATCAAGAATCAGCAGAAGGCCAAGGAAACCCTGGAAGAGACGAAGAAACTCTTCGGAGAGGCCATCCCTTACTTTGAGAAGGCCAAAGAGTGTACCCCGGACGAACCTATGAAGTGGGCGTATGAGCTCAAACAGTGCTATACTGTCACTGGGCAGGCTGCCAAGGCGACTGAGATGGACAAACTGCTGTAGTAGTACAGCGTAACCGCACCAAGCACGAGCCTGTCGTCTAATGCAGGCTCGTGCTGACTTTTTCGGTCTTTAATAGACCCACCGACTGTGTATAATATATAATAAGGTAAGAAGATGAAGAGATTGTTTGTTATTATTTCTGTTTTGTGCTTATCTGTGATACAGGCCTTCCCTGCAGAGAAAAAGCAGAAGAAAGACAAGCCGACAAAGCTTTCCGCCCTCGTAAAGGCTGCCAATCTTGCCATGAAGAACAGCAATGGTCAGGATGGGGCGGAGAACAATCTGCTTGCGGCTCTCCCGCGAACAGACATCTCAGAGAAAGACAAGGCATATATATATTATCTCTCTGCTCAGCTTGAGGAGTCGAAGAATGGAGTGGAGAACCGTAAAGCATATCTCAAGCAAAATTATGATACGGCCACTTTCTTCTCCACCTTGCTGAAGATGTACGACCATTTGTCACATTGCGACAGTATAGACGCTGTACCCAACGCCCAAGGTAAGGTGAAGCTGAAGTATCAGGGCAAGACGAAGTCATTGCGCCTGAAGCACAAACGCAATATCCTGAACGGAGGTAAGTTCTTCCTCAGCAAGGGAAATTACGATATGGCGTACAACTACATGGACCTCTACTACACGCATTTCGGACACGATTCTCAAGACACCACCATGTGCAAGGTCGCCAACTGGGCGGCGCTCTGCGGCTTCATGACACAGAAGCCCGACCGCACCCTTAAATACATAGACCTAGCGATAGCGTCGGCGGACAGTAAGCGAAGGCCTATACTTCAGGAATACAAGGTGAGAAGCTATATGCAGACAAAAGACCAGCCTGCTGTACGCCGTGAACTGCTGACGGGGGTAAGGGACTACCCTCTTCACGATTTCTTTTTCGTGCATCTCGAGGACATCTATTATGAAGAGAGGGACTTTGAGTCAGGACTGCGACTGGCAGACTCACTTATCGCCATTGAGCCTTCCAAGTCGCTGTATTGGTACACCAAGTCAAAGCTTACCCTGGCTCAGAACGATTATGCTAAGTGTATAGAGTTTTCCGACAGCACCATACACCGCGATGCACAGTATGTGGACGCTTATTACAACAAAGGCATCTCGTATCTCAACCTTGCCCTTATCAGACAAGAATCGGCTTGCGTGGACTTGCGCAACTCCAAGAGCACGTCGGACCGCTCACAGATACAGGAACTCTACAAGAACGCTTTGCCTTGTATGGAGAAGGTGCGTCAGCTTCAGCCCGACACCACAGAAAGATGGGGCAGACCGCTCTACCGCATCTATATGAATCTGAATATGGGTAAGGAGTTTGAGGAAATCGACAAACTCCTTAACGCCAAATCAGAATAAATCATCATAAATCAGTATGCGAACAAGGGGTATCCGGCCATGATGTCGTTTACCTCTTGGCGTACTGTTGCTATGTTCGTTTCGTCTTCGGGATTGTTCAGGACACGCTCTATGAACTCGGCTATCTTCACCATAAGGTCTTCTTTCGCTCCGCGTGTGGTGATGGCAGGCGTTCCCAGACGTATTCCGCTTGTCTGGAATGCGCTGCGCGAGTCAAACGGCACCATGTTCTTGTTCACGGTGATGTCAGCAGCCACAAGGGCTTTCTCGGCCACCTTGCCTGTAAGCTCGGAGTATTTGCTGCGCAGATCCACCAACATAGAGTGATTGTCCGTTCCTCCGGATACAATGTCGAAGCCGCGCTTCATCAACTCGTCCGCCAATACGGCAGCGTTCTTCTTTACCTGTTTTGCCCACTCCTTGAAGGCAGGAGAGAGTGCTTCCTTGAAAGCTACCGCCTTGGCGGCTATCACATGCTCCAACGGGCCTCCTTGTACTCCGGGGAAGACGGCACTGTTCAACAATGCCGACATCATCTTCGTCTCACCCTTGGGAGTCTTCTTGCCCCACGGGTTCTCGAAGTCCTTGCCCATCAGTATGATACCGCCGCGCGGTCCTCTCAAAGTCTTGTGCGTGGTACTGGTCACTATGTGGGCGTACTTCACCGGGTTATCCAGCAGACCTGCGGCTATCAGACCTGCAGGGTGAGCCATGTCTATCATCAGTATGGCACCGACAGAGTCGGCTATCTTCCTCATACGAGCGTAGTCCCACTCACGGCTGTATGCCGAACCTCCGCCAATTATCATCTTGGGCTTGTGCTCCAGGGCCAGACGCTCCATCTCGTCGTAGTCCACACGACCTGTAGCCTTGTCCAGGTTGTACCCTATAGGATGGTAGATGATACCGCTCGTGTTTACGGCGGAACCATGGCTCAGATGCCCACCGTGGTCAAGGTTGAGTCCCATGAACGTGTCACCGGGATTCAGCACAGCTAGGAACACCGCCGCGTTGGCTTGTGCGCCGGAGTGAGGCTGCACGTTGGCGTATTCTGCGGAGAAGAGCTCTTTGACTCTGTCTATAGCCAGCTGCTCCACCTCGTCCACCACCTGACATCCGCCGTAGTAGCGTTTGCCTGGATAACCTTCCGCATATTTGTTGGTAAGGCAGGAGCCCATGGCCTGCATCACTTGGTCGCTCACGAAGTTCTCAGAGGCTATGAGTTCTATGCCCCTCTGCTGTCTCTGACGCTCTTTCTCTATAAGGTCAAAGATTGATGTGTCTTTTTCCATGAAAATGAATTATGTTCGTTTGTTCGTATTTGTGCTGCCTTATATTAGGGTGACGTCGTCCAGCGTTATCTCCCTGTTGCAATAGTGGCACTGCAGTATGCCCTTCTCCTTGTTCAGTACATGGAACCGGGTAAGCATCGGCTCATTGTTGGTGATGCACTTGTGGTTGTCGCATTTTATGATACCTGTCAGCTCGTCGGGCATTTTCACGTCTTTCTTCTCCACCACCTCATAGTCGCGTATCACGCACAGGGTGACGTTCGGTGTTATCACGGAAAGTTGGTTCAGCTCTTCGTCGGTGAAGAACTTGTCCGCTATCTTTATAATGCTCTTCTGCCCCATCTTCTTGCTCTTGAGGTTGATGCCCACTGTCACGGAGGTGCGCACATTCTCCAGATGCAGAAGGCTCATCACCTCGAATATCTTGGCTGGGGGAATATGGTCTATAACGGTGCCGTTCTGCAGAGCGGCCACTTGCAGTTCTTGTCGTTTCATAAGATGATGTCTTTGTCGTTCTTTATGTCTTCAAGTGATATTCCCAACACGTCGCATATCAAGGCCTGACGGGCATAGAGTCCGTTCTTGGCCTGCTGGAAATAGTAGGCGTGCGGAGAGTCGTCGATGCTGTATTCTATCTCGTTCACCCTTGGCAGCGGATGTAGTATCTTCATGTTGTCCTTGGCTTTCGCCAGCATGTCTTTCTTCAGCAGGTAACGGTCCTTCACGCGCTCATATTCCTCCAGGTCCGTGAAGCGTTCCCTCTGCACCCTTGTCATATAGAGTATGTCCGCATCGGCTATGGTGTTCACATCGAAATCCTGATGTTCCACATATCTTATATTATGCTCGTCGCAGTACATCTTGTAGTAGTCGGGTATCGCCAGTTCCTCGGGCGCAATGAAATGGAACGTAGGGTTGAAATGTCTCATGGCTGTTATGAGGCTGTGCACCGTTCTGCCGTATTTGAGGTCTCCCACCAGATAGATGTTCAGGTTCTCCAGCGTTCCCTGGGTCTTGTATATCGAATACAAGTCCAGCATAGTCTGACTGGGATGCTGGTTGGCACCGTCCCCTGCGTTTATTATAGGTACTGGCGCTATCTCGCTGGCGTAGAGGGCGGCTCCCTCCAGATGGTGACGCATCACTATCACGTCGGCGTAATTGGATACCATCATGATGGTGTCCTTCAGTGTTTCTCCCTTTGTGCCGCTTGTCACCTTGGGGTCGGCAAATCCTATCACCTTAGCCCCCAGCCTGTTTGCTGCCGTCTCAAAGCTCAGTCTTGTACGTGTGCTTGGCTCAAAGAAAAGTGTCGCCACTATCTTTCCCTCCAGTATCCGTCTGTTAGGGTGTTTCTCAAATTCCCTGGCCATCTCTATCAAATATCCTATTTTCTCCTTGGAATGATTGGCGATGGTTACGAGACTTCTGTTTACCATAATAGTAGGAATGTTAAATTGTCCGTCATTTCGGGTTTCAAAATTACGCTTATTTTTTCACATACGCAACAGCTTTCACTAAAACAAAGCGTTTTTTACGCTGTTTTGTCAGTTTGTCAATTATTATTTGTATCTTTGCCACGCGTAAATTTGACGACACACGATGAGAAAAAAAGTCTTTTGTTTCATCTGGATAATATACATACTGGCCGTGGGTGTTGTGGCGTATCTTTTCCGCGCCATCTTCAACGGCGATATCGGTTATATGCCGGATATAGAACAGCTGCAGAACCCTGTCAACAAGTTCGCGTCACAGGTACTTTCCTCCGACGGGAAGCTGCTGGGCACGTGGAGCTACAGCCGTGCCAACAGGATATTCGTCTCGTACGACGACCTCGCCCCGTCGCTCGTACAGGCTCTTGTAGCCACGGAGGACTCCCGTTTCTACGAACATAGCGGCATTGACTACAAGGCTTTGGCGAGAGCTATCGTCAAGCGAGGTGTCTTGCACCAGAAGAGTGCCGGCGGCGGCAGCACTATCACGCAGCAGTTGGCGAAGCAGCTTTACTCCGAGAGGGTGGCCACGGTACAGGAGCGTATCTTGCAGAAACCCATAGAATGGGTGATAGCCCTCAAGTTGGAGCGTTTCTACACCAAGGAGG
>CAVHNA010000024.1:0-6424 GCA_963637205.1 Bacteroidaceae bacterium | reverse complement strand
CCATGTATCTCAACTATTTCGACTTCCTCCACAACGCCGTCGGCACAAAGACGGCTTCCAAGACATATTTCGGCAAGGAACCGCGTGACCTTGATATATGCGAGAGCGCCACACTTGTGGGCATGTGCAAGAATCCCAGCTATTACAATCCTGTCCGCCAGCCCGACCGTTGCCGGGGTAGACGCAACGTGGTACTCGGGCAGATGGAGAAAGCCGGCTATATCACGTCGGCGGAAAGGGACAGCCTCTCGTTGCTGCCCCTGCAGTTGCATTTCCACCGTGCGGACCACAAGGAAGGCAGCGCTGCGTATATGAGGGACTATCTGCGTCTGGTCCTTATGGCCAAGAGGCCGCAGCGCAAAGACTACGCCGCATGGCAGGGCCAGAAGTTCTACGAGGATTCGCTCGCATGGGAGACAGACCCTCTCTACGGCTGGTGCAACAAGAACCTCAACCGCGAGGGAAGGCCATACGACATATATTCCGACGGTCTGAAGGTCTACACCACGGTGGACAGCCATATGCAGCAGTATGCCGAGGATGCGGTCAGGAAACATGTGCAAGGCGAGTTGCAGACGGCCTTCGACCGCGAGCTGCGCACCAACCGCAACGCACCATACGCCGCTTCGTTGTCGCCGGCGCAGGTAAAGGCTGACTTGCAGCGTGCCAAACGACAGAGCGAACGCTACGTGAAGATGAAGGCCGCCGGTTATTCCGAGTCCGAGATAGACGATGCCTTCGCCACTCCCACGGAGATGATCGTATATTCTCCGCATGGCGACATAGACACGCTGATGACTCCGACGGACAGCATCAAGTACTACAAGAGGTTCCTTCGCGCCGGCTTCATGTGCATGGAGAACGCCACGGGATATGTCAAGGCGTACGTCGGAGGCATTGACTACTCACATTTCCAGTACGACATGTGTACGCAGGGCAGAAGGCAGGTGGGCTCCACCATCAAGCCATATCTGTATGCGCTTGCCATGGAGAACGGATGGAGTCCGTGCGACGAGGCTCCCAATGTGCAGCAGACATACCATGTGGGCGACAAAGACTGGACTCCCCGCAACGGCAGCAAGAAAAGGTATGGCGAGATGGTGACGCTGAAATGGGGACTCGCCACCAGTAACAATTGGATTTCGGCATGGCTCATGAACCAACTGTCGCCTGCGGCTTTGGTGCGTCTGATACATGAGTTCGGCATACTCAACAGAGACATTCACCCGTCCCTGTCCCTGTGTCTGGGACCGTGCGACATCTCCGTGGCGGAGATGGTGGGTGCGTATTCCGCTTTCGCCATGAACGGAGTACGCCGCATGCCACTCTTCGTCACACGCATAGAGGACAGCGACGGCAACGTGGTGGGCGAATTCCAGCCGAGGGTAAGGGAGGTTATCTCCGAAGAGTCGGCGTATAAGATGATAGCCCTCATGCGGGGTGTCATAGACGGTGGTACGGGTTCACGCATCCGCAACAGATACCATATAACAGCTCCCATGGGTGGAAAGACGGGAACTACCAACGACAACTCCGACGGATGGTTCGTAGGCTACACGCCCTCGCTCAGCTTTGGCGCATGGGTGGGAGGTGACGAGCGCGATGTCCATTTCGCAAGCATGGCTCTCGGGCAGGGTGCCAACTCGGCGCTGCCGATAGTAGGACTTTTCCTCAACGATGTCTACAAAGACACCTCGCTCGGGTACAGCCAGTCTGAGGAGTTTGACATGCCCTCGGGCTTCGACCCCTGTGCGTCTGTCCTGGACGAGACTTCCGGCGAGGAGGTTCTGGAGGGAAGCGTCATCACGGACGAGGAGGAGGAATGACGGTGCATACGGTCAAGTGAGATGTTATTATAGCTTTTACGATATGAAATATATATGTATGATACCTGCCAGATACGGCAGTTCGCGTTTCCCGGGCAAGCCTCTGGCTGTGCTCGGCGGCAAGACGGTCATCCAGCGTGTGTACGAGAGGGCTTGTGGCTCTTTCGACGCCGTGTATGTGTGTACGGACGACGAGCGGATTTACGACCACGTCCTTTCGTTCGGCGGCAAAGCGGTGATAACCTCCACGGATTGCAAGAGCGGTACAGACCGGTGTTGGCAGGCATACGTCAAGCTCGGCGAGACGGCCGACGTGGTGGTGAACGTACAGGGCGACGAGCCTTTCATACATTCTTCGCAACTGGAGTTGCTCAAGTCGTGCTTCCTCGACAGCACCACGCAGATAGCCACTCTCGTCAAGCCTTTCGAACGTACCGACTCGTGGGAGACGCTCCAGAACCCCAACTCACCCAAGGTGGTGGTAAGCGACGACATGAAGGCTATGTATTTCAGTCGTAGCGTCATACCTTATCTGCGTGGAGTACCTCAGGAAGAGTGGCTTCAGCGTCATACGTTCTATCGTCATATAGGGCTTTACGCATACCGTAGCGAAGTGCTCGGACAGGTCTGTTCCCTTAGTCAGGGCGTGCTCGAGCGGTGCGAGTCGCTGGAGCAATTGCGATGGCTTCAGCACGGATATGTCATCAAGGTGGGAGTCACGGACAAAGAGACGGTAGGGATAGACACTCCGGAGGATTTACAACGCGCTGAGAATTATTTAAAAACATTTAAAGAATAGTCTACGGCTTTGACAATTCGCGATAATTTCTTACCTTTGCGGCGAATTAGAAAGTAGCGACAAATGACACTGTCTTCAAGATATATAGCCCTCTTGTTTTTCACTTTGTCCGTTGCGGCGCATGCGCAGCAGATAAAGATAGGCAATTACACGTTCCCGGGAGGAGGAGAGTATCAGGGAGAACTTGTCAAAGGCAAGCCGTACGGCAACGGCGTCACCACGTTCCCCAACGGCGACGTGCACACTGGCGAGTATGTCAAAGGCAAGCGTCAGGGGCGTGGAGTCTACCAGTTCTCCGACGGCGAGAAGTACGAGGGAGAGTGGTATCAGGACCAGCAGCACGGCAAGGGCGTTTATTACTTTGCCAACAACAACAGATACGAGGGCCTTTGGTTTCGCGACTACCAGCAGGGCGAAGGCACCATGTATTATTTCAACGGCGACGTGTACGTGGGTGAATGGTACATGGACAAGCGTCAGGGACACGGCACGTACACATACTCCAACGGCGAGTCGTACGACGGGGAATGGAAGGATGACGTCAAGTGCGGCAAGGGCACTTTCGACTGGAACGACGGTAACGTCTTCGAGGGCGAATGGAAAAACAATATGAAAAACGGCAAAGGCGTGTTCCGCTACTCTTTCGGCGATGTTTACTCGGGCGACTGGGTCGACGACTGTCAGCACGGGAGAGGCATCTATACATTCAGCGACGGCAACAAGTACGAGGGTGAGTATGTCAAAGGCCAACGTACCGGAGAAGGAGTCTACACTTTCGCCAACGGCGACAGGTACGTAGGGCATTTCCTCGACGGGGCGCAAGACGGCACCGGCACCTTCAGATGGGTCAACGGTGCCGTGTACGAAGGGCAGTGGAAAGCTAACAGTCCCAACGGCCACGGTAAATACACGTGGGCCAACGGCGATATTTACGAGGGAGGATGGAAAGACGGAGCCATGGACGGCGAAGGCGTGATACGTCAGACGGACGGGGTGAAGTTCAAGGGCACTTTCCGGGCAGGCAAGAAAGAAGGGAAGGGCATCATGGAAGACGCGGACGGGATACGCTACGAAGGGACGTTCCACAACGACCTCAAGGACGGGGACTTCGAGGAGAAGGACAAGAGCGGATACCTGCTGCGTCGTGTCACGTACGTCAAGGGCATGCAGAAGAGCACCACCGGAGCGTCGCAGTGACAAACCCCCTCAGACTCCGTGCCGGAAGTGAAACCATTTATAAGGAAATATTAAAACATAATCATAGATATGGCCACAACAAAGACAGTTTCAAAGAAAGAAACCAAGAAGGCCGTCGCCGGAAAGGCAACAGTCGTCAAGTCTGCCGCCAAGAAGGCCGCCGTCAAGAAGACAGCCGCCAAGTCTACGCCGTTGCCAATGCTTAAGTTGATAAAGAACGACCCCTCCCTGGCCGACTACTCTGATGCCATCAACGGCAGGCATCAGGCAGCCATGGCGAAAAAGGCGGAGCTGTCGGGCGACAAGAAGACTCTTGGCGACTTCGCCACGGGCTATCTTTACTTCGGACTGCACAAGGAAGGCGACAGCTGGGTGATACGCGAGTGGGCTCCGCACGCCATAGACATATTCGTCATAGGCGACTTCAACGACTGGAAGGAGAGCTCCAAGTATGCCATGAAACGTATCAAGAATACCGGCAACTGGGAACTGAAGATTAAGAACAAGGCATTCGCCCACGGCACGCATTTTAAGTTCAGCGTACACTGGGAGGGCGGATGCGGAGAACGCATACCGGCATGGGCTACCAGAGTGGTACAGGATCCGGAGACGCACATCTTCAGTGCGCAGGTATGGGATCCCGAGACGCCTTATCAGTGGCATGTCAACAAGTTCAAGCCCGACACCGACCCACTCTTCATCTACGAGTGCCACATAGGCATGTCGCAGGATGCGGAGAAGGTGGGCACGTATGTGGAGTTCCGCGACAATGTACTTCCGCGTGTGGCGGAACTGGGCTACAACTGCATCCAGATAATGGCCATACAGGAACATCCGTTCTACGGCAGCTTTGGCTACCATGTCAGCAACTTCTTCGCCGCCAGCAGCCGCTTCGGTACGCCGGAGGAGCTGAAGTCGCTCATAGACAAGGCGCACTCCATGGGCATTGCCGTCATCATGGACATCGTACATAGTCATGCGGTGAAGAACGAGAACGAGGGGCTCGCCAACTTTGCCGGAGACCCGTACCAGTACTTCCTTCAGGGCGACCGTAGGGAGCACCCTGCTTGGGACAGTCTCTGCTTCGACTACGGCAAGAACGAGGTGCTTCACTTCCTCCTCTCCAACTGCAAGTATTGGCTTGAGGAATATCACTTCGACGGATTCCGTTTCGACGGTGTCACCTCCATGCTCTACTACAGCCATGGGCTTGGCGAGAACTTCTGCAGTTACGGGGACTACTACAACGGACATCAGGACGGCGACGCCATCACATATCTCACGCTCGCCAACGACCTCATCCATTCCGTCAACAAGAACGCCATCACCATTGCCGAGGAGGTGAGCGGCATGCCGGGCATCGCCGTGCCAGTCAGCGACGGCGGCTATGGCTTCAACTACCGTATGGCCATGAACATCCCCGACTATTGGATCAAGACCATCAAGGACCTGAGGGACGAGGACTGGAAGCCAAGCTCTATGTTCTGGGAGGTCACCAACCGACGCAAGGACGAGAAGACCATCTCATATGCGGAGAGCCACGACCAGGCATTGGTAGGAGACAAGACCATCATCTTCCGTCTCATAGACTCGGACATGTACTGGCATTTCAAGAAGGGCGACGAGACGGCTACCGTAGCGCGCGGCATTGCGCTGCATAAGATGATACGCCTGCTCACGGCAAGTACCATCAACGGAGGCTACCTCAACTTCATGGGCAACGAGTTCGGACATCCCGAGTGGATTGACTTCCCGCGCGAGGGCAACGGATGGAGCTACAAGTATGCGCGGCGCCAGTGGAACCTGGTGGACAACCACGAACTGTGCTTCCACTACCTCAACGACTTCGACGCTGCCATGCTCAGGGTCCTCAAGAAACAGAAACAGCTGCAGAAGCAGCCGGTGGTGGAGATATGGCACAACGACGGAGACCAGGTGCTGGCGTTCCAGAGAGGTGAGTTGTTGTTCTTCTTCAACTTCAGTCCCACCAAGTCATATTGCGGCTACGGCTTCATGGTCATTAACGGCTCGTACGAATACCTCCTCAACACAGACGATGTTGCGTTTGGCGGCTATGGCTTCAACGATGACCAAGTGATACACTACACCAACTACGACGACCGTCTGGTGCGTGACGACAAGGGATGGCTCAAGCTCTACCTCCCCGCACGCACGGCATGCGTACTCAGAAAAGTCAACGAGTAAGGGCATCAAACGTATCAAAAATAGCGATAGTTTGGTAAGAAAGTTGATTATCTGCTGAAAAGGTTTATCTTTGCACGACGAACAATAAAGTGAAACGATTATGGCGACATTGACAGTTCGGGTTGAAAATCCGTCAGTATTGGAACAACTAAAAAATATATTATCCCTGATGAGAGGCGTGAAAATTATTTCCACAGATTCCATAAAGAACGCTGCAGTTGTGGACGATGTACCGAATGCAAAGACATTGAACGCAATGGAAGAAGCGCAAAGCGGTGGCGATGCAGGCGTTGTATGTATGGACAACTTGGAGAGTTTCGTAGCTTCAATGAATGCCACATAGAAAGTGATACTCTCCTGATATGGTATGACAAGGAGAATAACGTGGTTGAACTAG
>CAVHNA010000023.1:15867-20256 GCA_963637205.1 Bacteroidaceae bacterium | reverse complement strand
GGACAGTTCGGAGAACGCCAAGTCAACGCCTCCGCGAAACTCACGAAACCTGCGGTAGGCACTGTTGTAAGTCATGGACGTGCCATGGCGGCACATACGTCTCTGCCTCACTACCTGTTCCTGCAAGAAAGAGAACACACTCCTGCATGGAACCATACGCCTGAAAGCGTCGCAGACCTGGTCCAAAGGAAAGTCTTTGTCCGTACCTTCAAGCGTATAGACAAGATGTTTACGCTGTTGCAATTCCCAAAGCACCGTAGACTGCATCTGTTGCAGATACATCTTCCTGTCCGTGTCGTGCGGCATGACGAAACTCTCAGTCTTGTCATCCCATTCGTGCGGGAAAACATGATAGCCTGTGCTTATCCACCTGACGTTGCGTCTGTGTATAACCAAATAATACAACGTCCCTTCCGCTCCAGGTACTGACGATGGGCGGAACCTCAATTTTACTGTTGCCATAAATCTGTAGTTTAGAATTACCACTTTCTTGAATCCGAAAGTTTTGGGCTATTTTGCCACTATTCCAAATAAAACATGGCCGCACAGCATTTATTGGGCAACAGTGTAATGTTTTTAGCGTTTTTAATATTACTTTTGCAACGGAGTTAAATTTAAAAGAAGAATAGACATGAGAATGGTATATGTTTTGGCCTTTGCCATGGCATTGGCAAGTTGTGGCGGTAATACGGGAAAGACAAGCAAGAAGGAGACCGCAGACAGTGCGGTTATTGCAGAATCCGATACCGGTGAACAAGCTACAGATGAAGCGCAGTCTGTCCGGGAGCGTGTGGAGTCCATCTACGCAGATGTCTTCGGGTGGTATGCCAAAGACACGTTAAACTCAGCGTCGCCAGATTTCGAGTCACGCTACATGTCGTCCGGGTATAATGACGCATACGCCAAAGTAGACTCCATAGACACGAAGAATGTGGGGATGGTGGGACTGTTTGACTACAACCATTGGGTCTGCGGTCAGGACTGGGGCGACTTGTCCATGAAGGTGATGAACGTAGAGAAAACAGGCGACAAGAGTTACAAGGCGGAAATAGAAGTCCACAATTTGGGGACGACGACACACGTCAACCTCACCATGGTTGAGGAAAACGGACAATGGCTGATTGACGATATACAGCAAGAGGGCATTCAAGAATCAGAGAAAACCAGAATGACCAAGTATATAGAAGAGAACAAGTGACGGCTGCGGCCCTTACATTATTATATTATATGTCTCACCTTTGACCGTGGGGAACACGATGGTGCGGGAGTCCTTGACGGTGTAGCGAACGGAAGTCCCGTTGCTGTCCGTGACTTTGGAAACCGATATCCCGGGGTAAGAGACGGCGCACTGAATGCCCGAACATGACTTGACGACAGCTCTCGTCAATCTGGAATCGGTCCACTGCATGCCAACCTCGAAATTGCCAATGGCCTTAAGACCGCTGACGCTACCGTCTTTCCACACCGCTGGAAGCGCAGGCAAGAGGCACAACGTGTCGGTGTAACTCTGCAGCAGCATCTCAGCCACTCCGGCGCATACACCGAAGTTGCCGTCTATCTGGAACGGAGCGTGCGAGTCGAAAAGATTGTAGTATATGCCACCGGCGTGTTCGTCCACGTCGTAACTGGTGGAATGGCGCAGCGCATTGTGCATTATACGATGCGCATGGTCGCCGTCCTGGGCACGCGCCCACAGGTTAACCTTCCAACCCATAGACCATCCCGTAGCCTCGTCGCCACGCAGTCGGAGCGAATTGACGGCAGGAATGAAGTAAGGACTGGAGGGAGAAATCTCGTTAAGAGGATAAAGCGCCATAAGGTGGCTCATGTGCCTGTGGTTGACATCATGACTGACATCGTAAGTGGAATATTTCCACTCCCTGAGTATGGTGTCACCCTTGGACACGCCGTTGCGAGGGTTCGTCCAGTTGGAGTCAGCCTCCATGTTGGCGGTGTAAACCTCAGTATGAAGTCCCTGGTCGGTATGGCGCAGGAAGTGGTCGAGCCTTTCAAGCTGACTGTCAGTCAGGCCTGTCGTGCCAGACCCGAGTATGTCGGCACTCTGGCGCACATACTTCAGCAGGGAGTATATCAACTGTTGCGCGTGGGCGGTACCGTCCTCGTTGTTATGGTCCTGCTGTTCCGGGCTGAACTCGTCGGGGGCCACGAAAGTTCCGTCGGGAGCAATGGAAAGAGCCGGGTACCCGCGGTCTTCTATCATGCGTGACATCCAGAACTCGGCACAGCTCCACATCACAGGGAAGGAGAGAGCGAGGAACTCCCTGTCGAGAGTGTAACGGTAATGCTGCCACAGATGACTGCAATACCAAGCGTTGGCGACCAGATAGTTGCTGCCCCATGTACTCATGCCCCCGAATATGTTGGATTCCGTGAGGCAAGTCCAACCAGTTGGCACATTGCCATATTTATTGGCGCACCTCTTCCAGTTGTCGCCGTTGGCCATTTTGATTATGAAGTTCAGAAAGCAAAGGTGAGTCTCGCTAAGATTCGTGTTTTCGGCGGGCCAGTAGTTCATCTGCACATTGATGTTGGTATGTATGTCGGAGTTCCAAGGCGCGAAACTTCTGTCGTTCCAGATGCCCTGCAGGTTGCTGGGCACGTCAACGCCGCGACTACAGCTGATGCACAGATACCTGCCGTACGCAAAATAGAGTTGCTCAAGGAAAAGAGCTTCAGGTTCCATGCCAGTCACGTTCCTTTGCTTGTCGTTGTAGAAGTTAACCAGTTCGTCGGTAGGTAATGCTGATGCGGCTTGACCCAGCTGCAAACGCACCCTGCCAGCAAAGTACTCAAAGTCCTGCTGATGTCTATAAGCTATGGAATCCCAATCTTTTGAAGCCACGTTGTCCACTCTTTTCTTCAAGTCAATCGTAAGCATGACCGGTGAACCCTTCATAGACTTAACGTCGGAGTTGTAGTTGGTAACGGCGCTCAGTACCAACATCACCTCCTTAGTGCCGGACACCTCTATGCCCTCGTCCGTCTTCTTCAGCACCGCCTTTCTTCCGGAAGGGACAATCCTGAAGCGAGCCGCATGGTTGAGGTACGTCAGCTTGCCGGCTATGGATGCCTCTCCCATGTCGGAGTATGTAGCCTTGCCAGCATTGAGGTCATCGCCAGGAGTCAAGGAAAACAGCAGATGAAGGTCATCTTTACCTCCCGCCGTGTACCTCACCACGATGGCACTGTCCGGTGCGGAAGCCAGATAGCGGCGCGAGAACCTGGTCTTACCGTCGGGTGACGTGAAGTCAACCCCTGCCACGCCACTCTCTATGTCGAGAAAACGCACATAGTCATTCACCGCCTTGTCGTCGGTATGACCGAACACACCGGAGAGGTCTCTGACGAAGACAGAACCGAAATTCTTGTACGAACCGTATCTGCCCATATCGTAGGGTGTGCCATCCCAGAGAGTCTTCTCGTTGAACTGTATCTCGTCTCTACATACTCCACCAAAAAGGCAGGCACCGAGCTGTCCGTTGCCTATGGGCAGAGAGTACTCCATCCAGACATTGGCAACTCCCGTGGCGGTGGCAGGCTGACGATACCATAATGTGAGAGGATGTTCGGGCGTGAAGGTATCCACGCCTTTCACCTTATACTCCTCCGGGCTATGGATCACAGTGTCGGCGGCATGCAGACCAAAGGAAAAGACGCACAGCGCAAGCAGGAAAACGCGAGACAGACAGTTGATGGACATAAATATTATGTATGGTTATGTGTAAATTAAAAAGCTACCGGTATTCTTCCGGTGTAATAATGATTCTCAGATATTCCTTGCCGGTTTTCTTGCTGCGGTAGTCATAGACAAACGTCACCTCAGCCTCTTTGTACTGACGCATGGAGATGCTGCCTTTAAGTTCGTTGACAACATTAGACTTGAAAGTCTCGCGCAGCTCGTCGGTAAAAAGACTGTCGTGGTCAATCTCACCAAACAGGGTATAGTGGTACGCCAATTCGCGTGTGGATGTGTTGAACACCATACTGTCGATGGTGGTACACTTGTCCACGCCCATAGGACACTTGGTGGCGGTGAAAGCCTCGGCCTCATGTTTCAGCCTCTCGTCCCTTGACTCATAGCTGCATGAGCATACCGACACGAGAGCCAGCAGGGCAAAAATCTTACAATTCGTTCTCATTACATTTCTTGTTTGCGTTGCGAAATTAACAAAAAAATACGGAAAAAACATTACGCTGAATTGATTTTAGTCAAGAATATGTTATACAACGTAGGTTTTCCTACCTTTTTCCTTTGTTCAAATAGCGGAAAGTATGTAATTTTGCCACCGATAACAAACTTTAAAGAAATCTAAACATGACGATGACAGAGAATGTTGGGTTATTGGCAGGAGCTGTTTGGACAGCCCT